>CAVHCL010000026.1:0-901 GCA_963634425.1 Bacteroidaceae bacterium | reverse complement strand
AACAAAACCTTGCTGATGGTGTTTTTCAACAACAGTCTGCGCACCAGGCTCTCTACGCAAAAAGCCGCGCTCAACCTCGGCATGAACGTGATAGTGCTCGACGTGAACGCCGGGGCGTGGAAGCTGGAGACGGAACGCGGAGTGGTGATGGACGGTGACAAGAGTGAGCATTTGCTTGAGGCCATCCCGGTGATGGGATGCTATTGCGACATCATTGGAGTGCGCTCCTTCGCCGGTCTCACCGACCGCGACTATGATTATGCGGAGACGGTGTACAGACAGTTTGTGAAATACAGCGGCAAACCGGTCTTCGCCATGGAGACTGCGACGGCGCATCCTCTGCAGGCTTTCGCCGACCTCATAACCATAGAGGAGTACAAGACGAAGAAACGTCCGAAAGTGGTGCTGACATGGGCTCCGCATCCCAAGGCTCTGCCGCAGGCTGTGCCCAACAGCTTTGCGCAATGGATGAGAATGGGCGACACGGACTTTGTGGTGACACATCCGCATGGATATGAGTTGGACCAGGCTTTTGTCGGGGATGCAAGGGTGGAGTACGACCAGCGGAAAGCCTTTGAAGGTGCGGACTTCATCTACGCCAAGAACTGGAGCTGCCCGGGCGTGACGTGTCCGGCCTCCTACGGCAAGATACTCTCTCCGTATGGCGATATGACGGACTGGACGGTGGACACCGAACACATGTCGTGGACGGACAACGCCTATTTCATGCACTGTCTTCCGGTGCGCAGGAATATGATAGTCTCCGACGATGTTATAGAAAGCGAACGTTCCCTTGTTATCCCGGAGGCAGGCAACAGGGAAATATCCGCCACTGTGGTGCTGAAAAGAATGTTGGAGGTATAGGTTTTCCAGAGCTTCTAGATTCTCTAGAAGCTCTGGA
>CAVHCL010000025.1:0-3188 GCA_963634425.1 Bacteroidaceae bacterium | reverse complement strand
CGTGGCTTGGCTTTCATTGACCGCCTTGAAGTTTGTAACAACGGAGGATGAGCAATCTACTCCGTACATCATATCGGAGGACTAATTATGAGCATCACTTTATTTTCTATTGTTTTTGGACTGATGATAGTGGGAATGTTGGCGTTCTGGGCTATGAACATTCAGACTTTGCCAGTCGTGAAGGCAGGCAAGGTGACCAAGCCGAGCAAAGAGAAATGCACCGTGTTTGGTAGGATGCCTTCTGAAATAAAGATTAATGGCGTAAGAAAGAATGTCAGCAAGGATTTCCAAATGTTGGTATGTGGCAATTCCATGAAGAATTACCACATTCTGGACGGACAGCGTATTTATGTCAGGACGATAGCTGATGAGGAAAAGGAGAATATAACGCGTTATCCCGTATTGGTATTCCATATTGTAGATGGTGCTAAGGGGGATGCCAAATACAAATTGAGAAAGTTTGTCGGCTATGTCGTTGATGATGACTTCAGAAATCTCTATGATTCTCTCCGTGATAGAATAAAGGTGCCTTTGGACTCTTTTCTGTCTCAGTGTACTCACAAATATAATGAATTAAGGAAAAGGAACTCCGGAAAGTTGATCCTTTCAGAAACTTGTGATGAGGATAAGGGTGTCGTGCTGTACTCCTTACATCCTGTCAACACTATTATGGGGAAAGTGGAATATGCGATGTGAATTTACCAGAGGGTCACGGGGTCAAAGAGGGTCACGGGGACAGGAACCTCTGACCCGCTGCCACGTCCAATAAGTCTTTGATTTATCGCTCCACATTATGCCACGCCAAGCAAGAATACAGACTTCCACCGGTGTCTACCACGCCATATTGCGTAGGGTGAACAAGCAGTAGATGCGTGTGAACTGCATTCAGCCAGGCTTTGTTCCATCCGGCATATTGAGTCGTGGCGCCGTTGAGGAGGATGCTTTCCTGAAATTTCACTGTTGGTGGGGGATATACGCTGCAATGATGAAGATAGAAAGAATCGTCAACGAACCTGTTCCCTCCAATACATATATGTTATATGAGGAGGGGACTGGTTCGTGTGTGGTTATCGATCCAGGCTCAAAAGATTGTTCTTCCTTGATGAGGAGAATAGATGAGTTGGGGATGAGGGCAGAGTACATATTACTGACACATGAGCACTTTGACCATATATGGAGTTGTAATGCCATTATTGAGAAATATGGGGCAAGACTGATTTGTTCGCATACATGCAAAGAAAAGATTGCCATTCCCCAAAACTATTACAACAAACTGTATTATAATGACAAGGCATACTACTCTATAGACAATGTTTATAAGACTGTTGAGGAGTTGGGGTTTCATTTTGAGTTTGATGGCATGAAATTTCATTTCTTGTTGACACCGGGTCATTCAAGCAGTTCAATCTGTATTGAAACTGAAAAAGGGATTTTTACAGGAGATACATTGATGAATGGTTTTAAGCCATTGATACTTAAACGGCATGAGGGGTCTAAAACAGATTTCCGAAAAAGTGTGGAGTTCCTTTTTGACTGTTATTCAGAAGCAACAGTAATATACCCTGGGCATGGTGATCCCTTTGAAATACATGAAGCAAGGGACTATTATGACCAATATTTTAAATCAATGGAAAACCGATGAATGTGGTATCTCTGCGAAGCAGATACACGCAAGGCACGGATTTCAAGACGTTTTTTTTTAGGCAACAGCTAAGGGCTGTTGCCTGATTGTTTGTACGCGTTTGTCTTTTGTTAATATTGCATTGCATAGGCTCTGAGGGGCTTGTGCAAGTGCTGTTTGTCAATACAGAAACGTAATAAAATCATTAATGACAATGGAAGAAAGAAACAGGGTCTATCTGTGTCTTGCCCACATGAGCGTGGAGGGTTACGAACAGAAATACGTGAAGGAGGCGTTCGACACCAACTGGGTGGT
Organism: Bacteroidaceae bacterium; assembly: GCA_963634425.1. Taxonomy (GTDB): domain Bacteria; phylum Bacteroidota; class Bacteroidia; order Bacteroidales; family Bacteroidaceae; genus Physcousia. Next base: position 1,252 of record CAVHCL010000025.1, on the reverse strand, counting down.
GCCCCTTGGCCCGAACGTGAACGGGTTTGAGAAGGACTTGGAGGATTTTGTGGGACAAGGGAAACGGGTGGTGGCGTTGTCCGCAGGGACGGCGGCCGTGCATCTGGCTCTGATTGCGTGCGGTGTGCAGCCGGGCGACGAGGTGCTGGTGCAGAGCTTCACGTTCTGTGCCTCGTCGCACCCGATAACGTACCTGGGTGCCACACCGGTGTTTGTGGACTCGGAGAAGGAGACATGGAACATGGACCCGGATTTGCTGGAAGAGGCGATTAAGGACAGGATAGCCAAGACGGGGAAGAAGCCAAAGGCCATTGTGCCTGTGGCCCTTTACGGTATGCCTTACCGGATAGACCGCATCATGGAGATAGCCAACCGCTATGAGATACCTGTGGTGGAGGATGCCGCCGAGGGATTTGGCAGCCGCTACAAGGGGCGGGTGCTGGGCACGTTTGGCAAGTACGGGGTGTTGTCATTCAACGGCAACAAGATGATAACGACCAGTGGCGGCGGCGCACTGATAACCGGCAACGAGGACGAGTGGCGCGAGATAATGATGTATGCCACGCAGTACAGGGAGAGTTATCCGTACTACCAGCACGAAAAGATAGGGTACAACTACCGCATGAGCAACATCTGTGCCGGCATCGGCCGCGGGCAGATGACAGTGGCGGACGGGCATATAGCGCACCACAGGCATGTGCAGGCTCTGTATGAGGAACTGCTGTCCGGCGTGAAGGGCATTGCCGTCCACTCGCAACCGGAGAACGGCGACTACGACTCCAACTATTGGCTTTGCACAATTACTCTTGGCCCCGACGTGGAGGTGAAAGGCCAGGAGAATGCTTACAAGACCATCGTGCAGGGTGCTGTCGGCGGTGCTGCGGGTGTTATCCACACAGCGTCTTCCGCCACCACCGACTGTCAACCCAACGACAACGTGGAGGCTTTGCGCGTCGCCCTTGACAAGGCGAACATTGAGTCCCGCCCTGTGTGGAAGCCGATGCACAAGCAGCCTGTGTATAAAAATGCGCCAGCGTATGTGAACGGTGTCAGTGAGGCAATTTTCAAGGTGGGTATGTGTCTGCCCGCAGGCCCTTACGTAACGGACGATGACGTGAGGTATATAGTTGAGACAATAAAGGAGGCAATAATCTAAGTAAATATAAATGTAACTATGTCAGTATTTAAAGACAAAGTCCTTATGATTACAGGCGGGACAGGTTCCTTCGGCAATGCAGTGCTGAACCGTTTT
>CAVHCL010000024.1:2393-17822 GCA_963634425.1 Bacteroidaceae bacterium | reverse complement strand
ACAAAAGGACCTTTTTTCACACTACAACACAAAACTTTTTATGCACACATTATATTATTATTATCAATTTGGGCCGTCCATATTTGATGCACCTGAGTTTTTAAGCAACAAGTATGGTTCTTTGCTTAGGAACTTCCATACAACCGCATTAGATTGGCCCAGGCACTTTATTCTTGGCGGTTTAAACAAAAAAGCGTACCTTTGCAAGGTATAAAGTAACCTTATGTAAATGTGCGAGAAATGATGACAGAATTCCTACAGTCTGTAGAGGTGTTGGAGAAAACTGCCGGTGTGATGCAAATCATCTCGGAAAACAAGATGGAGACTTTGTTGAAAGAGCTTATCAACTACTCCATAATAGCTGGGAAGAACATTTTGCTGGCGGTGGTAATATATTTTGTAGGCAAGGTTGCCATAAACCTTGTAAACAAGATTGTAAACCAGATGCTGGAGCGCAAAAATGTAGACGCTACCATAAAGTCTTTCTTGAAAAGTTTTGTGAACATACTGCTCACCATACTCCTGGCAATAACAGTGGTAAGTGCGTTGGGAGTGAACACCACCTCGTTCGCCGCCCTACTCGCATCCATAGGTGTGGCAGCCGGCATGGCACTGAGCGGCAACCTGCAGAATTTGGCAGGAGGTATAATAATACTGCTCCTCAAGCCTTTCAAGGTAGGCGATCTCATTGAGGCTCAGGGCACTACCGGTACAGTAAAGGAGATTCAGACAATCCACACCATCCTGCTTACTCCGGACAACAAACAGGTATTCTTGCCCAACGGCAGTCTGAGTAGCGGCAACATCGTCAACTACAACAAGATGATGACGAGAAGGGTGGACCTGACCATAGGAGTGGAGTATGGAACTGACGTAGACAAAGTGTTGAAAGCATTGAAAAACCTGGCAGAGAATGACAAACGTGTGCTCTCCACCCCCGCCCCTCTTTTTGTCTTGAGCGAATTGGCAGACAGCAGCGTCAACTACAGTGTGCGTCTGTGGGTGAAAAGTGAAGATTACAGCAATGTCTACTTCGACATGACACGCAAGATATACGAAGAATTTAACAAACAAGGCATTGGGTTCCCTTTCCCTCAGCTTCAGATACACAACTCATAATCCGGCAGCGGCAATTCTCATCGCATTGCAGACTGACGGCATAACGTCAACTTTCATGTGCAGAGACGAAGAGAAGACTCTTTTAGTTTCTCTGTCCGCAAGTCCCATATTATTCCCATATTTTGTCTGGAAATCTGTTTTTTCGACAAAAAGTTTGTCCTTTTTACGTAAAAAGTGTAATTTTGTACCTCACTAAGGTAATGAGGGTAAGGGACAAAGCAAGAATGGGAAATGGGTTCAGACACCGGACAGCGGTAGTGGCGGCGGCATTGGTGGCAGGAGTGCTTTTATCACCTGCCTATCCATCCTCTCGTCTGTGGCCGAAAAGGAAAAAAACGAGCCCCGACAGTGCTGCGGCTGCGACGAAAAGCACAGATATGAAAGGTCTGCGCAAAATGGTCACCTCCTCTTTTCCTGTGCGCATACAAGTGACAGTCAACGCTATACAGATTTTGAGCGAACACAGCCAGATACTTCCCATCTACACAGGCAACGGCACCTTCTATATGGCCGCAAGGGTAAACAAGGGAGTGACGTGGATAAGCGGTCTGCCACGCGGACGCTACTTCATCAACAACAAACCGGTGACAATAAAATAAAAACACTCGGAGAAAAAACAACATGGGAAAACCCACAGACGATTTCAATGAAATAGACATAGACAGCATCGTCAGACAAAGTGCTGGCAAGAACGCCAGATACATACCCCATTGTCTGACAGGTATGCTGAAAAAAGCAATACACCAAGATTTCATCAACCGTTACCTAAGACAGGGACGAACCGGTGTGGACTTCTGCAAAGGGACAATAGAATATCTCGGCGTAACAGTGAAAGTGGAAGGCAAAGAAAACCTCCCAGATGACGGACGCTTATGCACTTTCGTAAGCAACCACCCATTAGGAGCAATTGACGGGGTGGCTCTTGGATGGATAATTGGCGAACACTACCACGGCAGAATGAGGTATCTGGTCAACGACCTTCTGATGAATCTGCAAGGGCTGGCGTCTCTGTGTATTCCCATAAACAAACTTGGCAAACAGGCGCGCAACTTCCCCTCAATGGTGGAAAGCGCATTCTCGGGCGATTACCATGTGGTGATGTTTCCCGCCGGGCTGTGCAGCCGCAAGACGGGCAACGGACAGATACGCGACTTGTCGTGGAGCAAGACCTTCGTAACCAAAAGCGTACGGCACAGGAGAGACATAGTGCCCATTCACTTCATGGGAAGAAACAGCGACAGGTTCTACAATGTGGCACAATGGTGCAAGCGTCTGCACCTCCCCAACTTTGCCATGGCCTTGCTGCCTGACGAGATGTACAAGAGCCAAGGACAAACGTATGTGGTAAAAATAGGGGAGCCCATTCCCTGGCAAACTTTTGACAACACGCGCACCCCACTCCAATGGGCTCAATGGGTGCGGCAACAAGTATACCTGCTATGATGGAAGAAATAATACAAAGTGTACCACGCGACATATTGAAAGCCGAGCTGACACCGGACAAGAAACTGCGGATGACCAACAAAAGCAGCAACGAGGTGTATGTGGTCACTTGGCAAGACTCGCCCAACGTGGTACGCGAGATAGGCAGACTTAGGGAAATCGCCTTCAGAGCCGCAGGAGGCGGCACTGGCAAAAGCCTCGACCTGGACGAGTTCGACACTTGCCAGACACCGTACAAGCAACTGATAGTATGGAGTCCCGAAGGGGAGGAAATAGTGGGTGGCTACCGTTATTTGTTGGGCAACGAATGGAAGACCGACGACGAGGGGCAGCCAATACTGGCCACAAGCCACATGTTCCGCTTCAGCGAAAAGTTCATGAGGGACTACGCTCCTTGGACAATAGAGCTGGGCAGAAGTTTCGTCACTCTGGAATACCAAAGTACATTGCGCGGCCGCAAAGGGATATTTGCCTTGGACAATCTTTGGGACGGACTGGGAGCCGTGGCCGTGATAGAGCCTTCGGTGAGGTACTTCTTCGGCAAGTTCACCATGTACCCCAGCTACGACCGCATGGCACGCGACATGATTCTCTATTTCCTCAACAAGCATTTCTCCGACAAGGACAGTCTGATATTCCCCAAACACCCGCTCACACTGGAGCACGACGAGAGCATCTTTGAGAAGCTTTTCACCGAAGACAACTTCAAAGACGACTACAGAATCCTCAACAGGGAAGTCCGTGCCTTAGGCTACAACATTCCTCCTCTGGTGAATGCCTATATGGGACTCAGCCCCACCATGCGTCTCTTCGGCACTGCCATCAACGACGGTTTCGGCGATGTGGAGGAGACGGGTATTCTCATAGCCATGGACGAAATCCTGCAAGAGAAACGCATGAGGCACATAGACACCTTCGCCGCCGAACACCCTGAACTTGTAAAGATAACCAGCGGCGCAAACCGCATTTTCTATAAACCAGAAGAACGCCCCTAAGCGTATGCCCGACAACAAGATGATGACCTGGGACAGACTGTTGTCCAACAAACGCCTTGGACAAGAGAACATGCCCCAAAAGAAAGACGACCGTACAGAGTTCCAAAGGGATTACGACCGTCTTATCTTTTCAGCTCCATTCCGCCGGTTGCAGAACAAGACGCAAGTGTTCCCCCTCCCTGGCAGCGTGTTCGTACACAACAGGCTCACACACAGTTTGGAGGTAAGCAGCGTAGGGCGCAGTCTCGGCAACGACGTTAGCCGGCTCTTGTTGGAGAGGCATCCGCATCTCTCCGGCACACATTTCACCGAACTTGGCAGTATAGTCAGCGCAGCCTGTCTCGCCCACGACCTCGGCAACCCTCCGTTTGGGCACAGTGGGGAGAAAGCCATCGGCACATATTTCAGCGAAGGCAACGGACTGTTCCTCAAGGAATACGTCTGCCACGACACACACGACTGCATCACCCCAGCCCAATGGGAAGACATCGTCCGCTTCGAGGGTAATGCCAATGCGTTCCGTTTGCTCACCCATCATTTCAAGGGGCGTAGAAAAGGCGGATTCGTAATGACATACAGCACATTGGCAAGCATTGTCAAATACCCGTTCACCTCAGACCTTGCAGGAGGAAATCACAAGTTCGGCTTCTTTCAGAGCGAGAAGGACGACTACCGGAAGATAGCGGACGACCTCGGCATACTGAAACTGGAAGAAACTGAAAACGGATGCAAGTATGCGCGTCATCCGCTGGTCTATTTGGTGGAAGCCGCAGACGACATCTGCTACGAGATAATGGACATTGAGGATGCCCACAAACTGAAACTTCTGACCACACAGGAAACCAAGGACCTTTTCCTCAACTATTTCGGACAAGAGCAAAGGGAACGCATCGAAAAACGCATGGACACGTTGGACGACACCAACGAACAGATAGTCTACCTGCGCTCATGTGTGATAAACTGTCTGGAACAGGAATGTGTAAGGGTATTCGTCAAACACGAAGAGGAGATTCTCTCTGGCACTTTCCAGGGGGCACTCATCAAGGGCATTGCGGAACTCCCCAGACAGGCCTACAGGAAATGCGAAGAGACCGCTCTCTCCAAGATATACAACTGCAAGGACGTGGTGGACATAGAGATAACCGGCCACACCGTCATCACCACACTCACAGACCTTATGGTAAAGGCTGTGACAAATCCCGACAAAGCATTCTCACAACTGCTCATCAACCGCGTGAGCACTCAGTACGACATTCTCGCACCCACCCTTTACGGACGCATAATGGCAGTGCTCGACTACATAAGCGGCATGACGGACATCTACGCCCTTGACCTCTACCGCAAGATAAAAGGTATGAGCCTGCCCAACGTTTGACACATGAAAGTTCATCACAAGAAAAACCACGTCTCATGAAAATAAAGATAATAAACAAAAGCCATCACATTCTGCCACAGTACGCCACCGCCATGTCCGCAGGTGTGGACTTGAGGGCGAACCTTGAAAGCCCGGTGGAAATGTTGCCAATGCAGAGAAAGCTCATACCCACCGGTCTGCATATGGCTCTGCCACAAGGATACGAGGCACAGGTGAGACCCAGAAGTGGACTTGCCGTCAAACATGGTATCACGGTCCTCAACTCTCCTGGCACTATAGATGCCGACTATAGAGGCGAGATATGCGTGATATTGATAAACCTCTCCGAAGAGACCTTTGTCATCCAAGACGGCGAACGCATCGCCCAGATGGTGATAGCCGCACACGAGCAGGCAGAATGGGAACCATGCGACACTCTGGACGAGACCGAACGTGGCAATGGCGGCTTCGGACATAGCGGGATAAAATGAAAAGAAACGGGAAAACGGGAAATGCGAAACGTGCCTTGTCCACAATGGCATTGACCTTGGTATGCTTGGTCTCAGCGGCTCAAAGCACGTTCGACTATTTCTACATGGAAGCTGAAAAACGCAGACTCTCCGGAGACTTCGCTTCCTCCATGGAACTTTACAGGCACTGTCTCGACATAATCCCCACAGCTCCCGCAGCCACATACAACCTTGGCCTTCTGTACCTCTTCGCCAAACAGGACAGCCTCGGAATGGACATGCTGAAGAAAGCATCCTCCCAAGACTCCGTAAACCCTTGGTACTTGGAGACTCTCGCCTCCATTTATCTAAGCAAACACGACAATGACAACGCCATTCCCATACTGGAAAGGATGACCAAGATACAGACCAAGAGGTCCGACATCCTCTACCAGCTGGCAAGCATATACGGCAGCAACGAAATGACTGGCAAAGCCATAGAGGCATTGGACAGAATAGAAATGCTGGAAGGGAAGAACCGACAACTCAGCGTACAGAAATACGGTCTGTATATGGAGTGCGGAGATACGGTTTCCGCACTCCATGAACTGCAATCTCTTTGCAAGGAATTTCCGCATGACATCAACTACAAGGTGTTGATAGCCGACCACTACAAGAGTATCGGGCATCCAGAAAAGGCTTTCGAGATATACGACAGCATTAGAGCAAAAGACCCCGACAACATAAACATGAACATCTCCCGGATGTTCTATTACCGCGACATGGGGGACGACACAGAGTACCGGCATCTGCGCGACTCCATCATGTACGACAATGGCACGGACTCCGAGCTGAGGCTGAACATGATGAAACTCATAGTGAGCGAGGCCTTGGAAGACACGTCAAAGACCGACATGGTTAATTTGGCTTTTGACTCTCTGCTCTCCGTGCCGCAGAAAGATGTCCTCATCCTCAACCTTAAAGCCCTGTATCAAAATGTCATGAAAGCAAGCGGCGAGGAGATAGCCGAGACTATAAAACGGATACTGGAAGTGGAACCATCCAACCAAGCTGCGCTCGGTCATATGCTCCAGTACTATGCGGCAAAGAAGGACTACGCCTCATTGGAGGACATCTGCCGCCAAGGCATCAATCACCACCCGGAGGAGATGGCATACGCTTATTACCTCGGCATCACGCTTTGGCAGCAGAAGAGAGGGACAGAGGCGGAAGACGTGCTGAAACTCGCCCTTGCCACCAAGGGCGACAACGCTGCCCCCGAGCTTGTGTCGGATATGTATGCGGCCTTGGGAGACATATACCACGAAACAGGCAAGACGGAAGACGCGTACGCCGCTTATGACTCGGCGTTGGTCTACTCGGAAGACAACATCAGCTGCCTCAACAACTACGCTTACTACCTGAGCCTGCAGGGCGAACAGTTGGACAAGGCCGAGGACATGAGTTACCGCACAGTGAAGGCAGAACCCGACAACATCACTTATCTGGACACATACGCCTGGATTCTCTTCGTGAAGCAGGACTACCGCACCGCGCGCATCTACATGGACAAAGCCATCGACCCCAAGAAGAGCGACGACGAGCTGATGGGGCAGCAATATATGCAAGGCAATCTGTTGGAACACGCCGGCGACATCCATTACCTGTGTGGCGACACGGAAACGGCACTGAGGATGTGGACTCTGGCCAAAAAGATGAACGACGGCACTTGCTCTCCGTCTCTGCCAAAGAAGATAAAAAAGAAGAAATACATCAAATGAGGAAACCATGAGTCTGACACTTCTCAACAAACAAAAGGCCGTGAAAATCACAAGGCTATTTGCTATAACATTCTGTGCCGCTCTCGTCGTCTCGTGCCGAAGCAAAAAGGAGATGACGGGCACACCGTCGGAAATTCCGTCGGAGATGTTGATACAACACACCGTAGAGACCACAAACACCAACAGGCAGACTGCGGAAAACATCACCGCAAAGATAAGTCTCAGCGCATCGGCTGGAAGCAAGGACGTAAGTGTGGGAGGCTCTCTGAAGATGAAACGCAACGATGTGATACAGATTTCCTTGGTGGCTCTGGGCCTTATGGAAGTCGGACGCATGGAACTCACCAAGGAATACCTGATGGTAGTAGACCGCATGGGACGCAAGTATGTGAAGACCGACTATGCGGAAGTGCCGTTTCTCCAACAGGCAGGCATAGACTTTTACACTTTCCAGTCGCTTTTCTGGGACGAACTTTTCACGTTCGGAGACAAGGGAGCCACGCCATCCATGGACCGTTTCCACGTTGCGGCAAACGGAAAGGATGTCAAACTGAACAATTCCGACTCCCGGCTTGCCTCACTCACATTCCTCGTCAGCACAGCAGAGTGTTTGGTAAAGGAGACCCAAGTGTCTGCCGTTGGCCAAGAGGACTCTCCCCTCCTGAGATGGCAATACGACGGACATGGAAAAGTGGGGGAAAAGGCATTTCCTTCCAAAATGAAAATCCGCATCAACGCCGGCAAACCTATGGAAGTCTCTGTCTCTTTGACTAACATCAAGACCGACTCCAACTGGGAGACACGCACCTCTCTGTCTAAGAAATACTCCGAAATCCCTCTCGATGTCATACTTGGCAGACTGCTTGGTTCTTCACTCTGACAAACCGCATACCAGCATATCCAGCATATGATATGATGTATAAAGTGCACGCAAGACTTTACACACCAAATATGAAGAAAAAAATTGTAATGCTGCTGCTTTTAACGCTACTGCCCGCAGTCGCTCCCGCACAAAGCGGCAAACGGGGGGGGGTAAAGGAGTTGCGAAAGCAGAAAGCAGAACTACAGAACGTGCTGAAGAAATCTCAGTCCGACCTCACAAAAACCAAAAAGGAGGTGCGCAAAGGGCAACAGAACCTCACATTCATTGACCAGCAACTCAACGAACGCCTCCGCTACATACAACAGTTAGAGAAAGAACTGGACGCTCTGGACAAAGAGATAAACCGGATACAAGGAAATATAAGGAAAACGGAGCGTGAGTTGCAGGCAAAACGCAAGAAGCTGAAGATGTCCATCCGCTACGCCCGCACACAAAAGGAGTACAACAGCACGCTGCTCTTCGTGCTGTCTGCGAAGACTGTGACACAGATGTACCGCCGTGCCAGATATGCCCGCGAATACGTGACTTACCAGAAATCTCTGGGCGACCAGATAGTGAAGAAACAGACAAGGCTGCTGGAACTGCAGAACAGACTGCTCGACCGCAAAAGCAAAAAGAACGCCCTCATGCACGAGGTGATGATCCAACGCAAACAACTGAACATTCAGCAGGTGGCGCAACGGAAAAAGGTGGACGGTCTCAAGAAACAGGAAAGCGGATTGGCAGACAAGATTAAAGAACAGCAAAAACAGTTGGCAGCTCTGGACAAGAAGATAGACCAACTCATAGCCTACGAGATAGAGCGGGCAAGGAAAAGGGCTGAGGAGACCGCCAAAAAGAAAGCCGCCGAAGAAGCCGCAAGAAAGAAGAATACCGCAAGAAAGAAGAATACCGCAAAAGGCGGCAAAGGTTCATCCTCTTCCGGACAGAAGGCAGACAAGGCACCGGTGTCCAAGGGCACGTGGCTTACAGCAAAAGACCGACAACTGAACGGGACATTCGAGCAGAACAAAGGCAGGCTGCCTGTGCCCGTCACTGGACAGTATATGATAGGCAACCGTTTCGGGATGTATCAGGTGCCTGGGCTGAAGAACGTCCGTCTGGAAAACAAAGGGGTCAACTATGTGGGCAAGTCCGGCGCCAAGGCAAGAGCCGTATTCGACGGAGAAGTGAGCGCAGTGTTCCAGTTCGGCGGCACTAAAAACGTGCTCATACGTCATGGCAGCTACATCTCCGTCTACAGCAACCTCTCGTCCGTTATTGTAGCCAAAGGCCAGAAGGTAAAAGGCAAAGACATCATAGGCTCCATAGCAGACGACGGCAGCGGCAACTGCGTGCTTCATTTCCAGTTACGCAAGGAAACCGTCAAGCTGAACCCCGAAGTCTGGATGGGAAGGTAGCGGAGTCTCACTCCACCTCCGCGCCGTCGAGCAGTTGGACATACATCCTTATGGCTTCCTGTATCTCGCTGATGCGGATGTATTCGTCAGCGGTGTGGCTGCGCCTGCTGTCTCCAGGTCCCATTTTCACACTCGGGAAAGGCATAAGGGCTTGGTCGCTTAGCGTGGGAGACCCGAAAGGGGTGCGTCCCATCTCCACCAGTCGTCTCACCAAGGGGTGGCTCGGGTCTATTCTCGAAGAGTTGAGGCGGAAAGAACGGGCTTTCACCTCTCCCCTCACCTCCTGGCATACGAGCTGGTATATCTCTTCATTGGTGTAAAGCTCATTGCTGCGCACATCCACGGTAAAGACACATTTGTCGGGTATCACGTTGTGCTGCGTGCCGGCATTGACCATAGTGACGGACATCTTCACGTCTCCCAACAAGTCGGATGTGCGTTCCCATTTGTGTTCCTCAAACCACCTCATGTCTTCCATGGCAAGGTATATGGCGTTCACTCCCTCGTTACGCGCCGCATGTCCCGCCTTGCCGTGCACCGTCACGTCCAACACCATCAGCCCTTTCTCTGCTATGGCAGGCTGCATGCCTGTAGGTTCACCCACCACAGCCACGCTTATGGGGGGCAACAGAGGCAACACGCGCTCCACCCCGCCCTTTCCGCTCACCTCCTCTTCCGCCGAAGCGAGAAAAACAAGGTTGTACGGCTGTTTACGCTCGGAAAGGTAGCGGAACACCTGAAGCAGAGACACCACACTCGCCCCGTCGTCGTTGCATCCCAATCCGTATATTCTGTCGCCCTCCACCGTAGGACTTTGTGGAGTGCGTACCCATCCTGCCACAGGTGCCACCGTGTCTATGTGTGCATTGAGCAGAAGTGTGGGACGCAAGGTGTCGTATCCCGCCGCCACTGTCCACAAGTTGCATCCGTCGCGATGGACTTCCATGCCGCACTCGGCCTTCATGTATCCGTACAGCATGTCGGCGGCGGCGGTCTCGTCCCTGCTTACACGCGGTATCGACGTAAGCTTCAGCAACAGCTTCACTGCCTCTTCTTCCAGTAGTTTCATTCTTATGTGTGTCTTGCGGTTTGCTCACGGCAAAGTTACGCCGTAATTCCAAAAACGGCAAATTTATTTGGCTCTTATCTTAATAAATGTTATCTTTGTGCCCAGTAACGGAATACTGCCATGCATCATCCAAGCACATTACCCACAATAGTCCATAGCCAAGCCAAGAGGTACGGCGATAGGGCCGCCCTCCTCTACAAAGATGAGGAAACCGGAAAATGGAGGGATATTTCTTGGAACGGTTTCTCCGAAAAGGTGTCTCTCGTCAGCAGGGCTTTGATGTCCTTGGGGGTGGGCATACAGGAAAACCTTGCCGTGTTCTCCCAGAATATGCCGGAATGTCTTTTTGTGGACTTCGGAGCTTATGCCGTACGTGCGGTCACCATTCCTTTCTACGCCACCAGCAGCGAGGCGCAGGTGAAGTATATGGTGAGCGACGCCAAGGTGCGAACCGTCTTCGTCGGTGAGCAGTACCAGTACGATACCGCATACCGCATACTGAAGATAGAGGCCTCGGTACAGCGGCTCGTCATTTTTGACCGTTCGGTGGAGAAAGACCCGCAAGACCTGGTAAGCCTCTACTTCGACGAGTTCCTCGCCCTGGGCAAGGACGAGAGCTACAACGACGAGATAAAGACGCGTGTGGAGGAACAGGACCAGGACGACATCGCCAACATCCTTTACACCAGCGGCACCACAGGGCTCAGCAAAGGCGTGATGGTGACTCACCGTATGTACAATGCGGCTCTGAGAGCGCACGAAGGTGCGTTGCCGCTGACCGACAGCGACGTGGTGATGAACTTCCTCCCATATACTCACATCTTCGAGCGCGGATGGACTTGCCTGTGCATAAAGAACGGATGCACGTTGGCTGTAAACCGCAACCCTGCCGACATACTTAAGAGTCTGCGCGAGGTTCATCCCACCTGCATGTGCGCTGTGCCGCGTTTTTGGGAAAAGGTGTATGCCGGAGTTATGGAGAAGATAGACCACGCCAGCCCTCTGCAGAAAAGGATGATGATGGACGCGCTGCACACAGGCAAGATGTACAACGTGGACTACAAGATGCGTGGACAGGAACCTCCCGTGGGACTGAAGATGCAGTATCTCTTCTACGAGAAGACCGTCATTTCCTTCATGCTGAAGACTCTCGGACTGGAACGACACAATTTCTTCCCCACGGCGGGAGCCACCATACCTCCGAAGGTTGAGGAGTTCGTGCACTCCGCCGGCATAATGATGATAGCCGGGTACGGACTCACGGAAAGCACCGCCACCGTGTCGTGCGACAGATGCGACAAGCCCATCACAATAGGCTCAATAGGCAGAGTGCTTCCCGGCGTACAGGTGAAGTTCGGCGAGAACAACGAGATCCTGCTCAAGGGAGACACCATAACCAAAGGCTACTACCGCAAGGCCGAAGTCACGGCTCTCGCCATAGACAGTCAAGGATGGTTCCATACGGGCGACGCCGGTTACATGAAAGACGGCGAGCTGTACATCACCGACCGCATCAAAGACCTTTTCAAGACAAGCAACGGCAAGTACATAGCTCCGCAGATGCTGGAGTCGAAACTGTGCGTGGACAAATATGTGGACCAGGTGGTGATAATTGCCGACCGCAAAAAATTCGTCTCCGCTCTCGTCATACCCGAGTACAAACTGCTTGCGGAGTGGGCAAGGTCACGCGGCATAGAATGTGCCGACAGAGAGGAACTGTGCAGCAACAGGGAGGTCAACGCATTCGTGATGGACAGACTGGAGACTATGCAGCAAGACCTTGCGCACTACGAACAGGTGAAACGCATCACCCTACTGCCGCAGCCGTTCAGCATTGAGCGTGGAGAGCTGACCAATACGCTAAAGGTGAAAAGACCGGTGCTCAACGAGAACTACAAGGCGCAGATAGACGCCATGTACCAGGAGCAGACTCCCGCTTCCTGCCTATGACGGCACAGGCAAACCGAACGACAAAACAACTAAACAAAAAACGCAGTGATAACAACGGAACAACTTAAAGAGGTGAAGCAACGTACGGAGCAGCTCCACAAATATCTGGACATCGACTCCAAACGTATGCAGTATGAGGAGGAACAGTTGCGTACACAGGCTCCAGGCTTCTGGGACGACCAAAAGCGTGCCGAGGCACAGATGAAACTGGTAAAGGGTCTGGAGAAATGGATAAAGGGATACGAGGAAGTGAAGACCTTGTGCGACGAACTGGAGACAGCGGCGGATTTCTACAAGGAGGAACTGGTAACCGAAGATGAAGTGGACAACCTGTACCGCAGGAGCATATCCGCCATAGAGAATCTGGAACTGAAGAACATGCTCCGCAGCGAAGAAGATCCTATGGACGCTGTGCTGAAAATCAACGCTGGCGCAGGTGGCACCGAGGCGCAAGACTGGGCTCAGATGCTCATGCGCATGTACATGAGATGGGCGGAGACCAACGGATACAAATGTGTGATAAGCAATATTCTGGACGGTGATGATGCCGGCATAAAGACCTGCACGTTGGAGATCCAAGGCGAATACGCCTACGGGTATCTGAAGAGCGAGAATGGTGTTCACCGTCTGGTGCGCGTGAGCCCGTACAACGCCCAAGGCAAACGCATGACATCGTTTGCCAGCGTGTTCGTGACACCGCTCGTGGACGACACCATAGAGGTGAACATAGAAACGGCGCGCATCTCTTGGGATACTTTCCGAAGCAGCGGAGCCGGCGGACAGAACGTCAACAAAGTGGAGTCCGGCGTGCGTCTCCGCTACCAGTACAAAGACCCTTATACTGGAGAGGAAGAAGAGATACTCATTGAAAACACCGAGACACGCGACCAGCCCAAGAACAAGGAGAACGCCCTGCGGCTATTGCGTTCCATGCTCTACGACAAAGAGCTTCAGCACCGTATGGCAGAGCAGGCAAAGGTGGAGGCCGGTAAGAAGAAGATAGAATGGGGAAGCCAGATACGCAGTTATGTCTTCGACGACCGCCGCGTCAAAGACCATCGCACCAATTACCAGACAAGCGATGTCAACGGTGTGATGGACGGCAAGATAGACGCATTCATCAAGGCTTACCTCATGGAGTTCGGAGGAGAACAGGCTTGACTATGCACTACGAGATAGAAAGGAAGTTTTTGGTCTGCGGAGAGTTCAAGCATCTCGCCCACCAATGCAGCCACATACTGCAGGGATACATCTCCAGCGGCAACGGCAGGACAGTACGTGTGCGTATCCGCGACGACAAAGGCTTCCTCACCATCAAAGGCCCCAGCGGCAAGGCTGGCATCTTGCGCTACGAGTTCGAGACTGAAATCCCACTCGCCGACGCACAGGACTTGATGCTCATCTGCGAACCGGGTGTCATAGACAAACATCGGTATCTGGTGGAGAGTCCGGACGGCCGTCACACCTTTGAGGTGGATGTCTTCCATGGCGACAACGAGGGGCTTGTCATGGCCGAGGTGGAACTGGGAAGCGAGGACGAGACGTTCACACCGCTTCCGTTCATAGGCAAAGAGGTCACCGGCGACCGCAGGTTCTACAACTCACACATGCGCAAGTGCCCCTTCAAACTTTGGAGGGACGAACTGTAGAAAAAACTTTCTTTTTCTTTTTCTCATCTATGAATATCGACAATATTCAACGCTTTAGGACAATCTGCCACAAGACGTAAAAGTGGTAATGCTTTCCGCATTCCGGGTATAGCGGCAATATTAAGATTCTATGTAACTTTGCACCCGTTAATTCATTACTAACCCACAAAAGAAAGGGAAAAGATGTACATAGAGAAAATACAGTCGCCAGCCGACTTGAAGAAACTGAGTCTGGAAGAGTTACAGACCGTTGCCGACGAGACACGTCAAGCCGTGCTGAACCGTGTAAGCAAGCACGGCGGCCACGTTGGTCCCAACCTTGGCTTCGTAGAGGCTACCGTAGCGCTTCATTATGTGTTCAACGCTCCGAAGGACAAACTCGTCTTCGATGTCAGCCACCAGTCTTATCCCCATAAGGTGTTGACAGGCCGCGCATCCGGTTTCCTTGGCAACATAGACGACATGAACGCCATTTCCGGTTATTCCTCACCATCCGAATGTCCGGAGTACGACAACTTTGAGGTGGGCCACACCTCCACCTCCGTCAGCCTTTCAACAGGTCTGCAAAAGGCACGCGACATTAAGGGCACCGACGAGAACATTATCGCCATCATCGGCGATGGCTCTCTCTCCGGCGGCGAAGCATTCGAGGGACTGGACGAGGCCTCTGAACTGGGCACCGGAATAATCATCGTGGTCAACGACAACGAGATGTCCATTGCCGAGAACCACGGCGGAATATACAAGAATCTCCGTGCGCTGCGCGAGAGCAACGGTACCTGCGACCACAACTGGTTTAAGGCATGGGGCTTTGAATACAAATATCTGGAAGAGGGCAACAACATAGGGAAACTTATAGAGGTGTTCAAAAGTGTCAAGGACACAGACAAACCTACCGTCGTCCATATCCACACGGAGAAGGGGCATGGCTTTGAACCCGCCGTCGGGAACAAAGAGGCATGGCATTGGAGCATGCCGTTCAACATTAAAGACGGCGCCCGACCGGAGAAGCCCGCTTGCGAGACCTACGAGCAACTCTACAGTGACTGGATGCTGCAGGAGATGAAGAAGGACAAGACTCTCATCGCCGTAACAGCGGGCACTCCCGCTGCCGCCGGCTTTAGCCTTGCCAAGCGCCAGGAGGCAGGCAAGCAACACATTGACATGGGCATTGCCGAGGAACAGGCCGTTGCCATGGCTTCCGGTATGGCGAAAGGCGGACTGCGGCCGGTATGGACGGTTTACAGCACCTTCGTGCAGCGCACCTACGACCAGATAGCGCAAGACCTCTGCATCAACTCCAACCCTGCCGTAATCAACGTGGTATGGGGAGGTAC
>CAVHCL010000024.1:0-2383 GCA_963634425.1 Bacteroidaceae bacterium | reverse complement strand
GAGGTACAGGGTCAATGAATGACATTACCCACATCTGCCTCTTTGATATTCCCATGCTCTGCAGCATACCGGGACTGATATACCTTGCGCCGACCACCTGCGAGGAGTATTTCGCCATGCTGCGTTGGGCTATAGCACAGGACAAGAAACCGGTCGCCCTACGTGTTCCAAGCAACGGGGTTCACCATACCACAGGCTCCGTGGATGCGGAATACAGTTACGAGTCAAAGTACAAGGTGACGCACAAGGGCGAAAAGGTTGCGGTTATCGCTGCCGGTTCCTTCTATCAAAAGGGCGAAAACGTGGTACGCCTGCTTGCCGGCAAAGGCATCGACGCCACTCTCGTCAACCCCCGTTACCTTAACGCCGTTGATGCCGACACGCTTGACGCACTGAAGGCCGACCACCAACTTGTAGTGACATTGGAGGATGGCTGCAAAGACGGAGGCTTCGGCGAACGCATCGCTTCCTACTATGGCACATCCGACATGAAGGTTCTTGTGGGCGGCGTTAAGAAAGGCCTCTACGACCGTTTCGACCTTCGGCAACTTCTGTCTGACAACCGTCTGCTTGACGAACAGATAGTGGAGGACATTGTCAAGATAGTAAAATGACACATACGTATGAAAGACATCTATTACAATACAGTACAAGAGTTCAACAAGCACCACGGATTTGAAACACTTCATCCGCTGGTGAGCGTTATGCGCTCTGACAAAACGGCAAAAGTAGAGGGGGCGCTATATCATTATGGCCTCTACGCCCTGTTCCTGAAAGAGAACAAGGGTTGCAAACTGTCGTACGGCAGGACTGAATATGACTTCGACGAGATGACGGTCACAAGCTTTGCGCCAGGACAGGTGATACGCGTAGAACCCAATCCGGAAGTGGAAACGCCAAAATGGACGGGCATTGTGTTTCATCCCGACTTGCTTAACCGCACTCAGTTGGGCAAGGACATAAAACGTTACGAATTCTTCGACTACACTTCCAACGAGGCACTGCACCTCTCTTGCGGAGAGATAGAAATCTTCCGTGGCGTGCTATCCATGATTCAGCAGGAGTTGCACCGCTGCATCGACAAGCATTCACGTGAACTCATAGTCAGCAACATAGAGTTGCTGTTGAACTATTGCCTCCGCTTCTACGACAGGCAATTCGTCACACGCGAGGAGATAAACCATACGGTAGTGAAGAAATTCGCTACCCTACTCGACCAGTACATCGAGGAAAAGGCAAGCCATGAAGGACTGCCCACCGTGGCGTATTTTGCTGACAAATGCTGCTACTCGTCCAAATACTTCGGCGAACTGGTAAAGACGGAGACGGGACGTACCGCCAAGGATTTCATCAACGACCGTCTGTTGCGCTCCGCCAAGATACTTCTTAACGACGACACCCTCAGCATTACGCAGGTTAGTCAGCAACTCGGCTTTGAATATCCGCAGCATTTCGTCCGTTTCTTCAAGACGCAAACTGGGAAGACACCTTCCGAATACAGAAAATCCGCATAATAACCTTCACACCCCCACCATTATGAAAAAAATCCTATTATCCCTTGCTTTTGCAACAATATCACTCAACATTATGGCACAAAAGAAAATAGTACAGACGGCAGGACGCACCAACCTCGGTGAGTTCGCACCGGAATTTGCACACCTTAACGACGACATCCTCTTCGGAGAGGTGTGGAGCCGTAACGACATCCTCTCCCTGAGAGACCGCAGTCTGGTAACGATAACCTCGCTCATCAGCCAAGGCATTGCCAACAGTTCGCTAACGCACCACCTGCAGTATGCCAAGGACAATGGCATCACACGCACGGAAGTGGCGGAAATCATCACCCACATCGCTTTCTATGCCGGATGGCCAAAGGCATGGGCGGCATTCAACCTCGCCAAGGAGGTATGGAACGAAGACGTGAAGGGCGACGACGCAAAGGCGGCATTCCAACGCGAGATGATTTTCCCTATAGGCGAACCTAACACGGCATACGCCAAATACTTCAAGGGAAACAGTTACCTGGCTCGCATTTCAAAGGAACAGGTTCCCTTCGCCAACGTCACATTCGAACCCGGATGCCGCAACAACTGGCACATCCATCATGCCACCAAAGGCGGAGGACAGATGCTTGTTGGCGTTGCCGGACGTGGTTGGTACCAGGAGGAAGGAAAGCCCGCACAGGAGATTCTGCCCGGAACCGTAATAAACATCCCTGCCAACGTCAAACATTGGCATGGGGCGGCAAAAGACAGTTGGTTTGCCCATCTCGCCTTCGAGGTGTCCGGAGAAAACTGTTCCAACGAATGGCTGGAACCTGTGACAGACAAAGAATACGACGAACTGGAATAAAAACACATTTCCTTAGTGCAGTGTGACACCC
>CAVHCL010000023.1:0-5308 GCA_963634425.1 Bacteroidaceae bacterium | reverse complement strand
TCTTGCCCGTGACACCGTCCACGACAAAAATACTGGGAATGTACCGCACCTCGTACTCGTTGGTCGCCTGCCGGTTTACGTCAAGGTAATTGCTCCAAGGTGTCTCCACTTCCAAGAGGCAGTCCGTCCACTCGTCTTCATTCTGGTCTACGCTGATGCTCACAATATCCAATCCTTTGGCGTGATATTTGGAGTAAAGGCGTTTCAGTCCGGGTATCTCCTTGTGGCACGGCTGGCACCAACTGGCCCAAAAGTCTATAAGGATGCATTTCTTGTCTGTGAAGGCAAAGGACAGCATCTTGTCGTTCCCGGCAGTGTCCCTGACCACCACTGCGGGAGCATATTCGCCCACAAGGGAAGGAGGATCCACCTCGTCTTTCACTTCACGTCCGTAGTAACTGCCCTTGGCCTCCGCACTCATTTCGTCGTACAAAGGCTTATACGACCTGTCAAGTCTACCGGTGAGCTTCAGCATCAACAAAGGTCCAAAAAAAGAATCCTTATGGCTGCGTATCACAGCTTGGGTGTAGTCCGCACGCTCGGTGAAAGTGCTCATGACACGTTCTATGTAACTTTGCCCGTGCAGGGTCTGGTACATATCGGCTATAGCCTGCTCCTCATTGTTGTCCTTGGCATACTCTATCAGTTTGTGCACGTCCTTATACTCCGAGTAGACTTTGTTGTCTATGCTGTCCTGGTGCTTCCTGTATGCGCCCATCACCCCCTCGTACTGCCCCTGATACGAGGCTCCAGCGACAGACATCTTTCTAAACTGGATGTCTGTCTTCAGGGAAGTCTCTATCTTGCGTATCCTGCCGGTTACGGAAATATCCTCTCCCGGAGCGGCAAGTATCTCGTATTTGGCATCGGAGTTCTTGAGGGCGAGGACCAACAACCGCGGCTCATTGAGAGGTATGACAAACGCAGAGTCTCCCACGGCTCCTCTCTGCATTATGTACGGCGAGGCACTCTTGTTGCTTGCGCCCCACTGCAGGGTGAGCGTGTCGTTCTTAGCCACGCCCTTGATGTCTGTGACGATACGTGTCACGTTTTGTGCGGCAACGGCCGTACATCCCCAGACCGCCGTCAAACAAAGAAGCCGGATATTCTTCATGTTTTTTGTGTTCTTACTGTTACGGTATGCAAGCTCTGCCCCCATCACCGGTTTCACGAATTCATACTAAGAAGGAATTCCTCGTTGGTACGGGTGTTTTCCAGTCTCGACTTCACCTCGTTCATCGCCTCAATACTGTTCATGTCACTGAGGAATTTCCTCAGTATCCACATTCTGTCGAGAGTCATCTTGTCTTGAAGAAGGTCGTCGCGGCGGGTGGAACTTGCCACTATGTTCACTGCCGGGAAAATGCGCTTGTTGCTGAGCATACGGTCAAGCTGAAGTTCCATGTTGCCAGTTCCCTTGAACTCTTCGAATATCACCTCGTCCATTTTGCTTCCAGTGTCAATGAGTGCCGTGGCTATGATGGTGAGGCTTCCGCCGTTCTCTATGTTGCGCGCCGCTCCGAAGAAACGCTTGGGCTTGTGAAGGGCATTGGCGTCCACACCTCCGCTCAGCACTTTGCCGCTGGCTGGAGACACCGTGTTGTAGGCACGCGCAAGACGTGTGATGGAGTCCAGGAATATCACCACGTCGTGACCACACTCCACCATTCTCTTTGCCTTCTCCAACACTATGCCCGCTATCTTGACGTGCCGTTCGGCAGGTTCGTCGAAAGTGCTCGCTATCACCTCCGCATTCACTGTGCGCGCCATGTCCGTCACCTCCTCCGGACGCTCGTCTATGAGAAGCATCATAAGGTAGGCCTCAGGATGGTTGGCGGCAATGGCGTTGGCTATATCTTTCATCAGCAATGTCTTACCCGTCTTGGGCTGGGCCACTATTAAGGCACGCTGTCCCTTGCCGATGGGAGCAAACAAGTCTACCACTCTGGCGGAGAGACTGTCGTTGTTTCCACTGCAAAGTTTGAACTTCTCGTCGGGAAACAGAGGTGTGAGATTCTCAAACGGGCTACGGTCGCGTACCATCTCCGGGTTGCAGCCGTTGACGGTGTCGACCTGTATGAGTGGGAAATATTTCTCGTTCTCGCGTGGCGGACGCACAGGGCCTTCCACCACGTCTCCCGTCTTCAGTCCGTACTGGCGTACCATCTGCACACTCACGTAAATGTCGTCGGGACTGCTCAGATAATTGTAGTCGCTGCTGCGCAAGAAGCCAAAGCCTTCATTCATCACCTCAAGCACACCCTCTCCACGGATGTTCTTTCCGAAGTCGTACTTCGCGTCTTCTGTCTTCTTTCCATCCACAGGCTCTATGGCAGGCATGGCATCCACCACCCTCACGCCTTCCTTCCTGCGCTCCGCACTGTCGTCCGACAACAGTTCGGCCTGCAGTTCGGCCTGAGGTATATCCTGTATGATGATGAAATCCTCGCCCTCCGACATGAACCTCCTAACAGCTTCGGCGGACATTTCGCCGCCGTCTGCCACGGTTCCGTATGTCTTCTCTCCGTCCGAGACAACAGGCTCTTCCGCTGCCGCCGCAGGTTCGTCGGCCGGCGTGTCTTCGGTCATTCCATTGTCCTGTGCAGAAGCCGCATCCTTGTCTTCCGCGCCATTCTCCGACTTCATCTCCCCTATCCTCTTGCGTCTTTTCTTGACCACTGCGGTGGAGTCCGCCTCAACAGTGTCGGCAGTCTCAGTCGCAACCGTAACGGCAGAGTCCGCGGAGTCCTCTGCCTCCGTCTGTTCCGACGCTTTCTTTCTGCCCGGACGTTTCCGCACGGCGACACTCCCTTCGTCGGTGTCCTTCACCTTTGGTCTGCCCGGGCGTCTCTTCTTTGGTTCCTCTCCCACAACACTGGCGGTAGCCAAAGATTCCGCATCTATGATGGTGTAAATAAGTTCAGGCTGTTCTTTTGGATTCTCTATACCAAGACTCAACGCCAGTGCGTCAAGCTCCTCTGGAGACATCTTCTCCAATTCGTCCTTAGTGTGCATATTCTTCTGTATGCTGTTTTTTTATTTTGAAATAAATGGTAATCTTGGGAAATACACGGGCCAAGATACACGACCCTAAAATGTCGAGGTTTCCGTTGCGCAAAATTACGCCAATTATTTATATCAGCCAAATTTCGAACCTTCTTTATCCCGAAAATTAACGTTTTTCCGTATTTTTGCAGAAAATTTACGACATGATATCATACTTACAGGTACAAAATCTCACACGCAGTGTCGGAGACCGCACATTGTTCGCCGGCATCTCGTTTGGGATAGGGCAAGGGCAGAAAGTGGGACTTGTGGCCAACAACGGCACAGGCAAAAGCACACTGCTCAACATTCTCGGAGGAAAGGACTGTGCCGACAGCGGCGACATAGTATACCACAACGGCATCACGGTGGGATACCTGGAGCAAAACCCGTCCTATCCTCCCGACATCACAGTCCTGGAGGCATGCTTCTGGCACGGCAACGAGACCACCAACCTCATACGCAGATACGAAGAATGTATGTCCACGCCCGGAAATCCCGGACTGCAGGAGGTGCTGGACATGATGGAACAGCAAAAAGCGTGGGACTACGAGAACCGCAGCAAGACCATCCTAAGCAAATTGTCCATAACGGAGTTCAACAAGCCTCTCTGCCAACTCTCCGGCGGACAGCTCAAGCGTGTGGCACTTGCCAACGCACTTATCACTGAGCCGGACTTCCTTATACTGGATGAACCCACCAACCACCTCGACCTGACGATGACAGAATGGCTGGAGGGCTATCTCTCGCGTTCCAACATGACCATACTCATGGTTACGCACGACCGTTTCTTCCTCGACAGAGTATGCTCGGTGATAATGGAACTGGACGACGAGACTCTGTACACCTACCGGGGCAACTACAGTTATTTCCTGGAGAAAAAACAAGAACGCATGGATATGGCACAGAGCGAAGTGGCAAGAGCCAACAACCTCTACAGCACCGAACTCGACTGGATGCGCCGCCAGCCACAAGCCCGCGGCCATAAGGCAAGATACAGGGAGGAAGCCTTCTACGAACTGGAGAAGGTGGCAAAACGCAGGATAGAAGAACGGCAAATGCGACTGGAAGTGAAGTCCGCCTACATAGGCTCACGCATATTTGAGGCCGAATACGTAAGCAAACGCTTTCCGAGGGAGGGCAATGACGACCTGGTGATATTGAAAGATTTCTACTACAACTTCTCGCGTTACGAGAAGATGGGTGTCGTAGGAAGCAACGGTACCGGTAAGAGCACATTCATAAAAATGCTGGTAGGAGAGCTCAAGCCCGACAGCGGACGTTTCGTTGTAGGGGAAACTGTCAAGTTCGGGTACTTCAGTCAAGACGGGATAAAGTTCGACGAGCAGATGAAGGTCATCGACGCCGTGCGCAACGTGGCGGAGTATGTAGACCTGGGAGGCGGCAAGCATCTCACAGCCATGCAATTTCTCCAACATTTCATGTTCACCCCGTTGCAACAACAAAACTACATCTACAAGCTCTCCGGCGGCGAGAAACGCAGACTGTACCTTTGCACGGTGCTGATGCGAAACCCAAATTTCCTGGTGTTGGACGAGCCCACCAACGACTTGGATATCGCCACTTTGCAGATTCTTGAGCAATACCTCCAGGATTTCAGGGGATGCGTGATAGTGGTAAGCCACGACCGCTATTTCATGGACAAGGTTGTGGACCACCTCCTCGTTTTCAACGGCAACGGCAACGTGAAGGACTTTCCTGGCAACTACACGCAGTACCGCGAATGGGAGAAACTGGAAGACAAGAAAACAGAGAACGCGCCCAAAGTCAAACCGGCAGAAACAAGCACTGCCAAAACCAAGCCCAGCGAAGGGCAAAAGCACAAACTGACGTTCAAGGAGAAGCAGGAACTCGCCCGGCTGGAAGAAGAAATAGAAGCGTTGGAAAAGGAAAAGGCCTCCATCGTGGAAGCACTCAGCGGCGGCACATCATCAGTGGAACAGATTACCGAGATGAGCAAACGCCTTCCTTTACTGGAGTCGGAGTTGGACGACAAATCCATGCGGTGGCTCAAGCTGAGCGAATAAGAGAATAAGAGATATTTTAGCCACCTTAGGTTACTTTTCAAAGTATCTTGGGATACTTGGCGATTTATCTTAGGACACTTGGCAAAGTGTCCTAAGATACTTTTTTGAGGCTCTATTTTGAACTTACGCTTCTTCCTTGACGATCCATTCGCCGAGGGTGCGTTGGTCACTGTCATAATTTACTCCTATCTTCACCAGCCGCTTGCCGTCGGCAG
>CAVHCL010000022.1:0-4698 GCA_963634425.1 Bacteroidaceae bacterium | reverse complement strand
GATAGTGGCAGAGAAGATGCGCGGAAGCGACTTGGGGGAGTATGTGGAATCTCTGTTTGAGAACAAATGACCGCCTTGTGGGGGCGGATTGCCCGTCTGCCAATGGCGGCGGTTCAACCTCACACTTTGTTCTTGTTCTCCTTTATGATGCCGTGACGGTAGGCGTATAGCAGTTCCCTGAGTTCGTCTATCTGTTCCCGTATCTGTGTTCCCTTGTCCGTGTCACGGACTCTCATCCGGTGTCCGGTCATCACTTCTATCTGTGTGCTGCTCTTGATGTCGGTTTCGTTCTGTATGGCTTCCCTTGTGCTTGTGAAAGGCTCGTGTTGGATAAGTTGGAAGCCCCGGCTGTGGTAAACCAGCGTGTATCCGGCTATGCCTGTGGTGTCGTGGTATGCCTTGGCAAAGCCGCCGTCTATGACCATCATCTTTCCGGCTGCCTTTATGGGATTCTCCCCTTGGGCCACATGCACTGGCACGTGTCCGTTGATGATGTGCCGGTATTCGCCCTTTACTCCGAAAGCGTCAAGTATGGAGTCGCAAACCTCGGCATTTTCCCTTAGCTGGTAGTAATACCCCTTCTCCTCTTTGTACATTTGTTTATCCTTCAGAAAATATCTCTCGAAGGTGGTCATGCGGCTCTTGTCGAAGAGAGGGCTGTCGGGACCGCACCAGAGATACCAGAAGAAGTCTGTGGCGTTTTGTTTCTCCTCGTGCGGTGTGTCTGGCTGGAAAGCACTTCTCATTATCATGCCTATATGGTGCATGAGCTCTTTCCCCTTCAGCTTTTTGCCGTCAAGCGTCACCTCTTTGAGACTGCCGTCCTCGTTGAGTGGTACGGAGGCATGGAACAGCAAGTTGCCGTTGCAGATGGAGTACATGCAACCGTGGCTCAAGAGACATCTGATGTGCTTCTGAAGTTTTTCTGAGATGCGGAATGAGTGTTGCAGCTTCTTCGTCAGACTTTCCTCCGCCTCAGTCAGGGCGTAGGGCGACTCGGGCGACACGGTAGGGAAAAAGCTGTCTTTCATTTCGTATTCCTTGCCGTCCAGTACGTATGTCATGCGTGTGAAGTCTATGTTTTCCAATGTGCCCAGTCCATTCATCCCCCATTCTGGATGCTTGGCGCGCATTTGCGCTTCCAGTTTGAATTGGATTACGCTTATGGCTTTGTGCATCTGTGCCATCAGCCGGAAGGACTTTTGGTCTATGTTCTTCTCGGATTCGTTGACAATAGGAATAAACTGCAGGCATGGGTCGTCGCTGTAGGTCTCCATGGCAAAGGTCGCCAACGGCAGCATGTTTATGCCGTACCCCTCTTCCAGGGTAGCCACGTTGGCATATCTGAGCGAAAGGCGCAGCACGGTGGCTATGCATGGGTTGCACCCTGCGGCAGCCCCCATCCATAAGGCATCGTGGTTGCCCCATTGAATGTCGAAGTTGTCGCGCGAAAGCAGATAATCCATTATGATGTGCGCTCCGGGGCCGCGGTCGAAGATGTCGCCGAGGATGTGCAGCTGGTCGATGCTCAGCTTTTGTATCACGTTGCAGATGGCCACAATGAAGTTGGGCGCCTGCCCTGTCTGTATTATGGTCTCTATGATACGTCTGAAGTATGCGTCTTTGTCGTCGTCTATAGGACTCTCGTGAAGGAGCTCTTCTATGATGTAAGCAAACTGGTGCGGCAGGGATTTCCTCACCTTGCTTCTCGTATATTTGCTGCAGACCGAACGGCAGACTTCTATAAGGCGGAAAAGGGTGACGGAGTAGAATGTCCCGAGACTGCTCTCTTCGGTCTCTTCTTTTATCATCTCCAGTTTCTTCTCCGGGTAATAGATTATCGTGCAAAGCTCGCGTATTTCCCTGGTGTGCAGCGACTCTCCGAACAATTCTGTGACCTTGCGCTTTATGTTTCCGCTTGCGTTGCGCAGGATGTGCAGGAACGCTTCATGTTCGCCGTGTATGTCCGCCACGAAGTGCTCGGTGCCTTTGGGAAGGTTGAGGATGGCTTCTAAGTTTATTATCTCTGTGCTTGCGCTCTCGCTGTCGGGAAAAGACTGCGAGAGGATGTGCAGCAGCCTTGTGTCGGCTTCTATTCCGCTTACGTAATCCTGCATTCTTGTGTCTTGATCCAATGTGCCGCAAATTTATGCCTTTTTCACGTTACGGACAAAACGATGTGGTGAATTTTCCGTAACTTTGCAAAAAAATAACAAAGTTGTAATGAATAGGAGTATATTCAGTAAAACACTGCCGTTGTTGTGCATTTTTGCGGCGGCTACGGCAAGTGCTGAGGAGGAACTTGTGAAGTTCGGCGATTTTGAAACGTGGATAACAAGAGAGATAAAGGAAAGTGTGCTTGTAGGAGGAAAGAAGCAGACTCTGTATGAGGTGGGTCCCACAGGCACGTTCAACGGTGCCAGGGCTTTTACCAACCAAGGGGGATGTCCATGGGCCAACAGCAACGTGTACGCCAAGGTGTGCGGAGTGGTGAAGACCAATGTGAGTGTGTACCCCGATGAACACGGAAGCGGCAAATGCGCCAAGTTGTATTCGCATATTGTCAAGTGCAAGGCCATAGGTGTCATAAACATTTCCGTCTTTGCCGCGGGCAGTATATTCACCGGCACCATGGTGGAGCCTATCACCAGCTCGTCCAATCCGATGAGCAAGATTAACGTTGGTATCCCATGTACCCGAAAACCCAAAGCGTTGAAATTCGATTATAAATACTACAACAACGGTTCTGCGGAACGTATCCGCGAGACAGGGTTCAGCAAGAGGAAGACCATTCCCGGCAAGGACATGGGCGAATGTGTGTGCCTGTTGCAGAAGCGTTGGGAAGACGAGGACGGAAACATGCATGCCAAACGGGTAGGCACCATGAGGGTGCGTTTTGACAAAACCACTGACGGATGGGTGGAAGGCAAGTCTTTCCCCATACATTACGGTGACATAACGGAAGAAAGCTTCTATTGCGACTGGATGGGTCTGGTGCAAGGCGAGCGCACGTATTATTGCATGAACAGCAAGGGGGAGAATGTGCCTTTGCATGAGGACAGTTGGGCTTCCGCTGACGAGGCTCCCACTCATATAATCATCAAGTTTGACAGCAGCCATGGCGGCGCGTACGTAGGCACTGTTGGAAACACATTGTGGGTAGATAATGTGAAACTCGTGTATTGATGCCGCACTTATACATTAAATATAGTATATATACCGGATGAAGCCGTACTATCTGCTGGAAGAGTCTCTCCTGCGCAACAACCTCTCCCTCATCCGTGATGTTGCCGATAGGGCGGGTGTAGAGGTGATTCTCGCCTACAAGGCGTTTGCTCTGTGGAAGACATTCCCCATCTTCCGCGGGTATATCCGCCACACCACGGCAAGCAGTCTTGGTGAGGCCATGCTCAGCAAAGAGAAATTCGGCTCTTTGGCCCATACGTACAGCCCGGCGTACACCGACGACGAATTTGACGGCATATTGGCGTGCAGCGGGCATCTCACGTTCAACTCGCTTTCCCAGTATAGCCGTTTCATGCCTAAGGTGAGAGCCTATAAAGACCATCCAGTGTCTGTGGGCATAAGGGTGAATCCGGAATACAGCGAGATAGAGACGGAGCTTTATAACCCATGTGCTCCCGGAAGCAGGTTCGGCGTGTTGGCTTCGGCTTTGCCGGAACGTCTGCCCGACGGGATAGAGGGCTTCCATTGCCATTGCCATTGCGAGAGTTCTTCGTACGCATTGGAACGCACCCTCGAGCATTTGGAAGAGCGTTTCGGAAAGTGGTTCGGGCAGATCAAGTGGCTCAACCTCGGAGGCGGACATCTGATGACACGCAAGGACTACGATGTGGAGCATTTAGTGAGCATACTTCGCACTTTACGCGGCAGGTATCCCCATCTCTCGCTGATATTGGAACCTGGGAGTGCCTTTGCGTGGCGGACTGGGTGTCTGGTGTCCCAGGTGGAGGACATAGTGGACAACCACGGAATTAAGACCGCCATCCTCAATGTCAGCTTTACTTGTCACATGCCGGACTGTCTGGAGATGCCATACCAACCAGAGGTGCGCGGAGCGGAACAGTTGCCTTTTGAGGCAGCGTCGCATTGTCCGGAAGGGCAATACATATACAGGTTGGGCGGAAACAGCTGTCTTAGCGGCGACTTTATGGGCAGTTGGCGTTTTGATGCTCCGTTGCGGATAGGGCAGGAAATAGTTTTTGAGGATATGCTACATTACACAACGGTCAAGACAAATATGTTCAACGGGATTACACATCCCTCTATTTGCATACGGCACCTTGACGGAACAGTGGAGAGGCTGAGAGAATATTCGTTTTCGGATTATTTTTCGAGAATGGATTAAAAAAACAGGCATTTGTTTGGTTGTTTGAAAAAAACGGTATACCTTTGCATTCGCAATTCAGGGGGATTGCACGGCACTTGGTGCTTCAGGATTGGAGAGAAGGTTGTTGTCCGTTGAAATTGTGAGAAAACGAAAAATGCCACACGTTCCGGTTTGCCGGATTGAACGTGTGCCTAAAATAGATGGAGAGGTGGCGGAATGGTAGACGCGCTACTTTGAGGTGGTAGTGCCGCGAGGCGTGGGAGTTCGAGTCTCCTCCTCTTCACAAGGACGATGCGGAAATAGCTCAGTTGGTAGAGCACAACCTTGCCAAGGTTGGGGTCGCGAGT
>CAVHCL010000021.1:0-3490 GCA_963634425.1 Bacteroidaceae bacterium | reverse complement strand
CATGAACTTGCTAAGACTTTTTTGCAGGAAACTGCTCTTTGGTTGTATGGGCTACACTTTAGACGTAACTGTGCCGTACCCTAAGAAATGCGTTATAATACTGGCTCCGCACACCAGTAATTGGGACTTTGTAATCGGCATACTGTACCGTTGTGCCACTGGCGAAAAATCGTCTTTTCTCATGAAGAAGGAATGGTTTTTCGGACCTCTTGGTTGTGTTATGCGTTACTTGGGTGGGATACCGGTATACAGGGACAAGCATTGTAACGCCACAGTGAAAATAGCGGAAGAGGCAAAGAAAGCCGATAACTTCCGACTGTGCATAACTCCAGAGGGAACGAGAAAGGCCAATGCAGAATGGAAGAAAGGATTCTACTATATCGCTATGAATGCAGGCATTCCTATCCTACTCTATGGGCTTGACTACGAGAAGAAACTCATTGCCTGCCACAGGATGGTTATACCCAACGGTGACGTGAACGGGCAAATGGATGAAATAAAGAAATACTACAGGGACTTTAAGGGGAAGCACCCCGAACAGTTTGCCATTTGAGATTGTTTGTTTTGCGAGGGTTGAGGAAAGAAACAATGAGAATGAGAAAACATGGTTGTAAGCTTGCGATGATACTGGTTTGCTGCGCCATGATGGTGACGCAGGAGGCGTTGTCGGCACAGTCGCGTCGTAAAACTCGCAAAGTCCCCAAAACTCCACTGAGTGAATACTTCTCCAACTACCACAATCCGGCATACAGCAGCACCGACAAGATAACCATCGAAGATACCAAGGTGGACTCCGAAGCCAAGACTCTGTCTTTGTATGTGAATGAGGGGTTTTCAAGCCAACCTTTTACTCCGCAACTGGTAGCGGAAATCTACGAAACAGTAAAAACCAAAGTTGACACCGCCTACAGGGACTACACTTTGACAATCTATGCGCAAAGCGTACGCATAGAAGACCTTATACCGACAAATCTCAAAGAAACGCCCGATAGTTTCCGGACATATACCCAAGGGTTCGGCACTTCGCAGCCTTGGGTGAGCAGGTGCAGCGAGCCGTACCGCATCACACAAGGACTTGCCAACAGACACGTCAGCCTGTGGGCAAGTCATGGCAAATATTACAAGAACTCCGCAAAAAAATGGGTATGGCAGAGGCCGAGACTCTATTGTACGAGCGAAGACCTTCTTACTCAGTCAATAGTGGTGCCTTACCTGATTCCAATGCTTGAAAACGCTGGAGCCATAGTGTATACTCCTCGTGAGCGCGACTGGCAAAAGAACGAAGTGGTAGTGGACAACGATACTCCCGATATACAGGGTGTCTACAGAGAGGACTGTGCGAGACGTGAATGGAAAAATGCGGGTACAGGATTTGCACATTTGCGCAGGTACTACAATGACAGGGAAAATCCATTTGAAGAGGGGTCGTGCCGAATGGCAGAAACTGTAGACAATGAGAGAGGCGCAAGCACGGCCATGTGGGTGCCCTACATAACGGAAGAAGGCGACTATTCTGTTTACGTATCTTACCGCACATTGCCCAACAGCGTATCCGACGCACCTTATACCGTAAGGCACAAGGGCGTGGACACGTCGTTCAGAGTGAACCAGAAAATGGGTGGCGGCATTTGGGTATATCTCGGGACATTCCGTTTCGGTGCCGGTTGCAACACAGACAACTGTGTTGTTCTTTCCAACTTCAGTAACGGCAAAGGCACGGTAACAGCCGACGCTGTTCGTTTCGGCGGTGGAATCAGCAATATTGTGCGGGGCGACAGCACAATGGCAGTTCCCCTGAGCACCGGTCTTGCGCGTTGCATGGAAGCCGCCAGATACTCCGCCATGTGGTCGGGAATACCGACCTGGGTATATTCCGTCAAGGACAAAGACGACTATGGAGACGACATCAACACCCGTCCTCTTTCTTCTAACTATGTGGCACGCGGCAGCGAATTTCTTCCGGGAGACAGCGGCATTGCGGTGCCTTTGGAACTTTCCTTGGCTTTGCACAGCGATGCAGGCGTTACGAGAGACAGCAGTTTCATAGGGTCGCTTGCCATATACACAAGAGATTTCAACGAGGGCTTTACAGCGGCCGGACTCTCACGGCTCACCAACAGAGATCTCGCAGACATAGTGCTCACACAAGTAACACAAGACATGACAGCCTACTGCGGAACATGGAACAGAAGACAACTATATGACCGTAATTACGGAGAAACGCGCGAAGCACAAATCCCCGGCATGATATTGGAGATGTTCAGTCACCAGAACTGGAACGATATGCGTTTTGCCCATGACCCCAATTTCAAATTCGCCCTCGCACGCTCCATATACAAAGGTGTCGGCAAATATCTTCACACCGTACACCCAGACGCAGGAGATTTCGTTCCACAACCGCTCCCCGTCTCCGCTTTGTCTGCCGTGACAGACACCGACAACAGGAAAATACTCCTCAACTGGAAACCCACACTCGAAGCCACGGACTCTTCCGCCGCTCCCAAAAGATATATCGTCTATGTAGCGAAGGGAGACACGGATTTCGATAACGGACACGTTACGGACAAACCATCATTTGAAATAACCCCCGAGAAAGGGGTACTGTACAGGTTCAAAGTGGCGGCACTTAACGACGGAGGAAAAAGTATGTCTTCCACCGAAGTATGCGCTTCTTTTGGAGGAAAGGATATGCAAAGAATCCTCCTTGTGGACGCTTTCTCGCGGATGTCAGCCCCATTCACGTTTGATACAGAGAATTCTTGCGGCTTCGACATGGATAGAGATCCAGGAGTGGCAGATATGCGCACAACAGAATACTGCGGGAGGCAACTTGACTTCAACAAGAAAGGTATTTACAAGACGGGAGCTGGAGGACTCGGAAACAGCAGTGATGAATGGGAAGGTATGATTTTGGCAGGAAACACCCACGACTATTCGACACGCCATGCCAAAGATATCCTTCCCTTGGGGGCATTTGACATCAGCAGTTGCGAGGCATCCGCCCTACCCTATATCCGACTGTCTCATTTCCGGCTGGTAGACCTTGCCTTCGGAGCGCAGAAGCACGATGCCGCAGCCGTCAGGCAGTACAAGACGTTCACTGGCGATATGCGCAGCCAACTTACCGAATACGCCATGGGCGGAGGAAACATTCTGGTCAGCGGAGCTTTCATAGGCAGCGACATGGTATCTGACGAGGAAAGGACATTCACGGAAAACATTCTTAAGTACAAATATGTCGCTTCGCTTTCTGTGGACAGCGTGCCTACAACTGTCAGCGGAAACGACATATCGTTCGGCATCTACGATTCGCCCAATGAAAAGAACTATTGGGTGCGCAGCACGGATGTGATAGAAGGAACTGGCAGTGCGTTCAGTACAATGCTGTACGACAAAAACGGGGCGTCCGCTTCTGTGGCGTACGACGGGGAAGACTACAGGACAATGTCATTCGGTTTTCCTCTTGACTGCATAATCGACAGCGAGAAAC
>CAVHCL010000020.1:0-24428 GCA_963634425.1 Bacteroidaceae bacterium | reverse complement strand
TGGCAGTACTCTCATCGTTTATGCACGCTGTCAATCCGGTCTACGCAATGCCGTACTACGTGATATGCAGCGGAGGCTTGATGCTCGGAGCCTGTTTCATGGCCACAGACTACGTGACATCGCCCATGACACCAAAGGGACAGATTATATATGGCGTATGCATAGGAGTGCTCACTGTGGTGATAAGGAATTGGGGCGCATACCCGGAAGGCATGTCGTTTGCCATTCTTATTATGAATGCCTTCACTCCTATGATAAACGTTTATTGTAAACCAAAACGGTTCGGGGAGGTGGTAAAGAAATGAAAAAACTTGAATCTACATGGTACAATATGGCTGTGGTGCTGACATCCATAGCCTTGGTAACCGGTGCGGCCCTTGCTTCGGTAAACGAGATGACAAAAGGTGCCATAGAGGCTCACAAGGCGGAGAGCGAACGTAATGCCGTAGCTCAGGTGTTGGGAGGAGGCGATGTCTCTGTGGAAAGAGTAGACTCTGTGGAGTGGGAAGGCTGCTGTTTCATAGTTTCCGATGCCGGCGACAAGGGTGCGGCGGTAAAGTCCGTCGACCCTCAAAATGCTAGTTTCGGTGGAGGGCTTACCGTCATGGTAGGTTTCTCTCCTGATGGGGACATTTTAGGGTACAGCGTTTTGCAAACTAACGAAACACCCGGTTTGGGCACAAAGGCGGCAGAATGGTTTCAGAAGGACGGCAAGGGCTGCATCATCGGCATGAATCCCGGCAATGCGCAATTGACGGTGAAGAAGGACGGCGGCAATGTGGATGCCATTACTGCCAGCACAGTCACATCACGCGCCTTTCTGCGTGCGGTCAATGCGGCACATGCCGCATATATGCATTCCAAGCACGGTGCAGATACCTCTGACGGCATCAGCGGAGCCACTTCACATAGTAGTAACAAATAATGTATAGGAGGAAAGGAAAAATGAATAACTTTAAAGTTCTACTGAATGGTATCGTCAAGGAGAACCCCACCTTTGTCCTTCTTCTCGGTATGTGTCCGACGTTGGGAACTACCAGCAGTGCCTTAAACGGCATGAGTATGGGGCTTGCCACTACAGCGGTTCTCATCTTCAGCAATATATTCATCTCAGTTATAAAGAATCTCATACCGGACATGGTGCGCATCCCATCGTTTGTAGTGGTGATAGCGTCCCTGACTACAGTCTTGCAGATGCTTTTGCAGGCATTCGTTCCCAGCGTGTACGAATCGCTCGGTCTTTTCATTCCGCTTATAGTGGTCAACTGCATCATACTTGGTCGTGCCGAGGCGTTTGCTGCCAAGAATGCGCCTGTTGCCAGTATGTTTGACGGTATTGGCATGGGACTTGGCTTCACACTCGGGCTAACGCTTTTGGGTGCCATGCGTGAGCTTCTCGGCACAGGCAAGATTTTCTCATTGTCTTTGTTCCCCGAACAGTACGGAGCCCTTGTGTTTGTGCTCGCGCCAGGAGCGTTCATTGCGTTGGGTTATTTAATAGCAATTGTCAACAAGATTAAAAAGTCATAAGTCATGGCATACATACTGATATTCATAACAGCGATTTTTGTCAACAACATAGTTCTGTCCCAATTCCTCGGCATCTGTCCGTTCCTTGGAGTCAGCAAGAAGATGGAGTCCGCTATGGGCATGGGTACTGCGGTGGCTTTCGTGCTAACGCTTTCTACCATCGTCACATATTTGATACATAAATTTATACTGGAACCGTTCGCATTGGAATATTTGCAGACCATCGCATTCATTTTGGTAATCGCCGCCTTGGTGCAGATGGTGGAGATAATCCTTAAAAAGTCGGCTCCTGCTCTTTATCAGGCCCTCGGTGTATACCTTCCACTTATCACCACCAACTGCTGCATCCTCGGCGTGGCCATCCTTGTAGCCAACGGGACGTATGCCACACAGGGACTTGAACCCAATCTCCTGACAGGTGTTGTCTATGCGCTGAGCACCGCTTTGGGTTTCGCCCTTGCTCTCGTGGTCTTTGCTGGCATCCGCGAACAGCTTAGCATGATGGACATTCCCGAAGGAATGCAGGGGATGAGCATCGCCCTTGTCACCGCAGGTCTGCTTGCCATGGCATTCATGGGATTCAGCGGAGTGGACAACGGACTGAAAACATTGTTTGGTATCTAACATTTAATATTTCAGCATTATGAAAGAGACTATCTTAGTGACAGGCGGAACCGGATTTATCGGTAGCCATACGACAGTGGAACTGCAGAATGCGGGTTATGAGGTTGTAATTGCCGACAACCTTAGCAACAGCAAAGCGGATGTCATTGACGGAATAGAGAAAATAACAGGCATACGTCCGGCTTTTGAGAAAGTAGACCTTAAGGACTTCGATGCCACAGAGGCACTTTTCATAAAGTATCCCAGGATTTCCGGCATCATACACTTCGCTGCCAGCAAAGCCGTGGGAGAGAGTGTGGAGAAACCTCTTCTCTACTACCGCAACAACATTATTTCCCTGGTCAACTTGCTTGAATTGATGCCCAAGTATAATGTAAAGGGCATCATATTCTCAAGCTCCTGTACAGTGTACGGTCAACCCGACGTATTGCCCGCCACAGAGGAAACGCCCATCAAGAAGGCGGAAAGTCCGTATGGCAATACCAAACAAATCAACGAGGAAATCATACAGGATTTTGTCAAGAGCGGAGCTCCCATCAAGAGTATTATCCTCCGCTATTTCAATCCTATCGGCTCGCATCCCACAGCCATCATAGGAGAGATGCCCAACGGTGTTCCACAAAATCTCATTCCGTATCTTACGCAGACAGCCATGGGAATTCGCGAGAAACTGAGCGTGTTCGGCGATGATTACGATACTCCCGACGGTTCATGCATACGCGACTACATTTATGTCGTCGACTTGGCCAAGGCTCATGTGTGCGCCATGACACGTATTATGGAGGACAAGGCAGACGCTCCTGTGGAGGTGTTCAACATCGGCACGGGCAAGGGCACCAGTGTACTGGAACTGATA
The DNA here is from genome assembly GCA_963634425.1 of Bacteroidaceae bacterium. Classification (GTDB taxonomy): domain Bacteria; phylum Bacteroidota; class Bacteroidia; order Bacteroidales; family Bacteroidaceae; genus Physcousia. Next base: position 21,418 of record CAVHCL010000020.1, on the reverse strand, counting down.
CACGGTTTTGAGAAAGCCACAGGTGTCAAGCTCAACTACCAGATTGTAGGTCGCCGCGCAGGCGACATCGAGAAAGTGTGGGGCAATGTGGACAAGGCCAACGCCGTGCTCGGATGGAAAGCCGACACGCCACTTGAGGATGTGCTCGCAAGCGCATGGAAGTGGCAAGTGGCTCTGCGTGAAAGGGGCATTATGTAAAAAAGGTTAGTTCTTCCTCCTGCCATCGCAGGGTGGAAGAACGCTTTTTTTTTGTTGGCATAGTCTGAACGTTATAAGCTATAAGGCGTGTTCTGAAAATTGCCTTTGATTAATTACACCATAAATCTCCCTCAGATGAAAAAATATTTGTTTCTCTTCATTACAGCATTCCTGCCGTGGTGCCATTCGTATTCCGCCCCTATAGGCAAGGCTCTGGCAAGGCAGGCGGCGCAAGCTTACCTCGCATCCAAAGGCAAAGTCGTTGAAGTCAATTCACAGCCCTCTTGCTCTCCGCGCAAGAGGAGTGTCGTCTCTGTGGAAGAAAGTCAATATTATTATGTTTTTAATGCCGAGGGCGGAGACGGTTATGTCATCGTGTCGGGCGACGACCGAACTCCAGAGATACTCGGTTATGTGGAGCATGGGACGTTTGATGCCGATGCCATACCAGAGAACATGAAGTCTTGGCTGACGCTCTATACCGACCAGGTTAAATATCTTGACGACAACGGCATATCGGCAGACTCCAAGGCTCTTATGCCGCGCCGCACAAAAACTTACACGCACCACAGCATTCCTGCGCTGGTCAGTGCGAGATGGAATCAAGGGCATCCGTACAATCTTACATGTCCGCTCTACTACAAGGACGACGGCTCTACTGACAAGCCAGCCTCCGGATGCGTGGCAACGGCTCTTGCGCAGGTCATGAACCATTACAAATATCCGGCTAAGATTAAGAATGCCATACCTTCGCACAGCAACACATACACACTTTCCAACGGCAGCAAGAAGACTGTAAACATGAAGCCAATCTACCGCAACACTCCCATTGATTGGGAAAATATGTGCGACATATATGACGGCAGCCAGACTGGGGCGCAAGACTCGGCTGTAGCCAACCTCATGAAGATGATAGGACAGGCGGTGAAGATGGGCTACGGAGCTTCTTCGGGTGCGGTATTCGGACAGAATGTGGTCAACGCTTTTGTAAACTACTTCGGATATGACGACAGCGCATATATGGCGTGGCGCGACGAGTATACCATAGACGAATGGTTCGACCTCATATATTCTGAGTTGGCCAATGGCAAACCTGTGGGCTTTTCCGGGCAGTCGTCCGGCGGAGGGCACGCCTTTGTCATAGACGGCTTCGACGGGGAACAACTCTTCCATCTCAACTGGGGTTGGGGTGGAGGCAGTGACGGATGGTTTCTCATAGGAATTCTCAACCCGGGCGACAACAGCGGCACCGGAGCCAGCAGCAGTAGCGACGGCTACAGTATGGGGCAGTGCGCCCTGATGGGCCTCTCCTTGCCTGACAATGTGAAGGCTGAGTCCACAACGTCTTTGACCATCAACGATATCAGTGTTACCGGCAATCAAATTAAGGGCAATTACATCAATTGGACAGGCTCCACCAACAGTTTCGTTGCTGCCATAGTGAAAAGCAACGAAGACGGCTCATTCAGTACTGTGGGCGGCACGCAGTCTCTGAGCAACCTTGACAACAACCGCTATATGTCGCTTACCTTTGCGATTGCCAACAACATACTGAAGACTGGAACGTACAAACTGTCGCCTGCCAGCCGTATAGCATCCAACAAGACGTGGCGGCCGCAACTTGACTGTAAGCGGGAGTACATAGAAGCTGTGGTCGACAATGCGGGTAAGGTTTCTCTCAGATACGTCAAGCCTGTGGAGTCCATCAGCATAGACACTGTGGTGTTCGTCGGCAAACGCATAGCGGGGCAGGAACAGGAGGTCAAAGTCACTTTCCGCAACAACGGCGACGAGTATTACCGCGAGGTGCGTTTCTTCGCCAGCACAACGGATACCAAGGCTTATACCAACAACCGTTCCATCGTGGCTATACGCAAAGGGGAGACCGCCGTTGTCTCTTTCTTCTTTACGCCTACCGAGGTGGGCACGTACAATCTATGGTTCTGCACTAACGACGACGGCACAGGGGAAGTAGGCAGTGCCACTGTGGAAATCGTGAATGATGCCCAGGCAGACAAAGACAAGCTTTCTGTCTCTTCGTTCACTTTCTCCAATATGTTGAACGGCACAGTCTACGGAACGAAACTTTTAGGCTATTGCAATATACGCAACACCTCTGCCAAAGCGTTCAACGGTAAAGTGCGGCTGCAACTGTGGCGGCAGCCCAAAGGCTCCAACACCGCTTGGTCTTCCACCAGCCACACTGTGGAGATGTCCATCGCACCGGCTGCCACTGTAAAGGCTCCTTTCGAGTTCGGCAATCTCGACAACACATCCACCTACCGTATACAGGTGTGTTATGTGGGTCAGAGCGGTGAGATTGATGGCGGGGGACTTTGGGCTCACGGGTGGGTGCTCTCCCCTGGTGTGCTTTACTGGAAGGACAACGGTGTGATGTCAGCCTACAAGGGCAATCTCATCCAAGCTGTCCCCTCCGCAGCGTGCGGAGCGTATTTCAGCGGCTATAATATAAACAGGTTCTCGGCAGGAACTGTCAAGAACCCCAACACCATTTTCGCTGTGGAGGAAAGCTCCGGCATCAAAACCAGAGGTCTCGAAGGCCGGAATGTTGTGGTGGGGGGACATTCGTCGTACATTGACATCACGGATGGATATTCCTACTACAACCCTGTTACGTTCATTGCCGACACCGCCTACTACCGCCTTACCCTTCCTGCGTGGAACGACGAGTTTGAGTGGCATTCGTTCACATTGCCGTTTGATGTGGACAGCATCACAGTTGGCGGACAGCGATGCGTGCCAAACGACTCTCTGTCACATTTCTGGATTTACGAGTTTTTGTACACCGAGGACAGCATACCTGTGTTCGGACCGGCGACATCGCTTCGTGCCAACACCCCTTACATAATAACGGCAGACCGGTGGATGGAGGGCAGGGAAATCCTGTTTGAAGGATATGGAGTCAGCTTCGCACAGTCCGGCTCCGACAAGATGGTTGTCAGTTCACCCACATTCAAGATGTTCGGAACGACTTTCAAACATACCCTCAAGGATGTGTACGTGCTTGACGTGGACGGCAGGAACTTCTGCTTGGAAGACTCAGCCAATGTCATCTTGGAGCCTATGCAACCGTATTTCACCACCACGCTCCCCGAGGATGTGCGGCCGCGGACTATACCGCTCCCTTTGCCTCCTGTTGCCGAGTTTGACTCTTGCGACATCAACGGCGACGGTGTTGTGGACGTTTCCGACGTGGTGGCACTGGCGGACATTGTGCTTGGACGCACCGTAATGGCAAACATCTCCATGGCGGACATCAACGGCGACGGCTATATAGACGGTATGGACATAGTTGCGCTTGTCAACAGGCTGAACGGCAGCGGCATCAGATAGTGCCGCTGTCGCACCTATATATAGAGCAGGAGGAAAACCATTTCGTTTTCCTCCTGTTTGTTGTTGTGTGCTGGGTATGGGTACGGTGTCAAAGTGCCTTGGAGAGAATGGAGAAGACGAGATACTTCCACGTGTATGCCTTTACGGGCAAAGGCATAAGTCCGTCGCTGCGCAGTGTCTTGGCGGTGCGCCTCAGCAAGCCTGTATTGTATGTCAGCCTCCACACGTTGTATATGTAGTCCATAGTCAGTTGACATATGCGCCGCTCCAGAGCCTCCTTGGCGTTTGCATCCAGTTCCGCCGCCTTGCGGTGTAGCAGCCTAAGCACCACAGCCAAGTCGTGCAGCCGTTGTTTCACGTGTCCGTCGTCTTTGCGGTGCGTGATGGTGGAAGCCCTCTGCCTGTAATAATACGCTGGCGAAAGCGTGTGCCGTACGGTGTTCATGGCAAGGATGAGTTGCGGGGTGAAGAGCTCGTCTTCATGCAGGATTCCGGGCAGGAACCTGAGTTCGCCAAGCCGTTCGCGGCTGAACACATAGCCGCATGCGGCGGCTCTTATGTTGTGGCGCAGTAAAAAATCCATGCCACTGCAAGTGCCGAACGTAACAGAGGTCGACGGTTTCAAGGCCTTTTTCTCCGACAAGCCGAACATCACCATGTCGGCATCGTGCCTCTTCACGGCGTTTATCACGTAGGAATAGGCTTCGGGCAGCAGAGCGTCGTCGGCATCCACAAACTGCACATAATCGCCCATGGCAATTTCTATCCCGCTGTTCCTGGCGGCGGAAAGCCCCATGTTCTCTTGTCTTATGTACACAATCCTCGGCGAAAGGTCTTTCACCTCCGCCTCCATGCTATGTGCACTGCCGTCGTCCACCACCAACACTTCACGTTCCGCGTCGCCCAAAGTGAGAGCCAATATGCTTTCCAGACACTCGCGCAACAGATGGAAAGGTTCGTCGTGGTACGTTATTATAAAAGAAATCAACGGCATAACTTGTGAAGTTTGCATATCAGTCTCACAAGTGGGAAATGCAGTATCACCTTTCCCGTTGTCCTGTACACGTCTATCTGTCTGTACATCATGCTGCGGAAGAGTTTCCATCCGTTGCGTTTCCACAGAGTGGTACGCATCAGCCTTGCCACTCGTATCTGCGTCTCCAACAGTTGTGTCAGCCCTTGTCCGTCGGCGGAAGCCGTCAGCCCCTTTTCGTTCCAGTGGTAGATGTACAAGCCTTTGTCCGTAGTCATCACCTTCACACCGCACGCCATTATCTCCGCGCATATCCACAGGTCTTCGAATATACGCCCTTCGGGAAAGCGCAGTCTGGTGAGTATCTCGGTGCGGAACACCTTGTTCCACACATATGCGTGTTCCCATCCCTCCGTGCAGTGCCAATAACGCGACGACGACTCCCACACCTTGTGCCTGGGCGTGAAACGGTGTTGCGACGGATGTCCGTAATGTACATAAACAGGAAACTCCAGCACGTCTGTCTCTGGATGTGCATCCATCAGACACATCAGCGCAGCCAACGTGCCGTCTGCCACTTCGTCGTCGCTGTCCACAAACAGCACACGCTCGCCCTCAGCCAGTAGAAGGCCTGTGTTCCTGGCTGCAGAGATGCCTCTATTCTCTTGGTGCACCACACTCATTCGGTCGTCTTCCGCAGCCAGCGTCTCTGCCAGCACCCCGCTGCCGTCCGAACTGCCGTCGTCCACCAGTATCATTTCCCAGTCGGCGAAAGACTGCCCCGAGACACTCCGCACACATCGCTCCAGAGTGTCCCTTACATTGTATACCGGTATGATTACAGACAATTTCATTTCCAGCTTTCCGCTGTTTTCTTTTCCGTGCAAAAGTACGCATTTATTTCGTCCAAGGCAAGAGAACGTCTCAAAAAACGCCGCTAATATGGTGCGCAGAGGGTAGTGTACGGCACTTTTTCCGCAGGTTGCACAGACTCCAACCGCCGCGCGTCAGCATCCGCCGAAGCAGACATCCGCAAAGGCAATGCTGGGGAAGACCTTTGTGTCCCACTGGTCTATATCGTCGGCAATGTCTATGGCTCTCTGCCACACTTCCAATATGTTGCCGCTGATGTTCATGCCGCTTATCGGCTTCACTACTTCTCCGTTGCGGACAAGCAGCCCCTCCACACCGTAGGAGAAAAGCCCCGAGCAAGGGTCGCAGTTGCCGCCGTTGAAGTCTGTGACAAGTATGGCATCGCCGTGCGCCGCCATGAGCTGTGGCAGCGACTTGTCCCCGGTGTCCATAAGCAGACGGTGCGGGCAGAGTGTGGTGGTGGGCATGTTCAGCTTGCGGCCGTAGTAGGTGTCTATGAAATAAGTCTGTAGTCTGCCTTGGGCAAAGAGCTGACGGCGTGCGGTGGCGGTGCCGTCAAAGTCGAAGTGCATGGCTCCGCGTGTGCCTGGCGTGAGAGGGTCGTCCATTACGGATATCAGCGGCGAGAGAACCTGCTTGCCCTCCTTTCCTTCGAGGAACGACTGGTGCTGTTGCAGTGCCTGTCCGTTCATGGCGTTGAGTATTGGCTGGAAAAACTGTCCCACAGCCTGCGACTCGATTATCATGGTGTATGTGCCGCTTTTCGCCGGACGCTGTCCTATCTTTTGTCTTGCCCTGTGTATCGCTTTCTCCGCAATGCCGCTGTCTGGCAGGTCGTGGAAGAATATGCGTGTCTCGCCCCATCCGTCCATGGGGTGCTGACCGTCTTTGCCGTCCATTGTGGCCAACGACGTGAGGTTGCACACCGAACTTTCCTCCGTCCCCTCGAAGCCGTTGCTGATGAGGTAGTGCGCATGATGCGTGTAGTCCGAGTAGAACGACTGGAAACTGATGAGCAAGGGCGACGAGCTGTATCCTTCGGCATTGTTCGACAACACCAGGCGCAGTTTCTCATCGGGTTCTATGGACAGGAGCGAGTCGTCGCAGTTGAGGAGCGGCTCACCGTCGCCACGGTAGTATTTTGAAGGGTCAGCCAGCGTGCGGCAAGGGTCTGCCTGCAGCATCACGGTGGTTTCCGCCGCTTGTCGCACCAAAAGGCGCAGCTGCTCCCTGCCGAGGTTGTTGGAATAGAAAAAACCGTTCCTGCCGTCGGCAAAGATATCCATTGCCAGCGATGTGCTTGCGGCGTGCGTGGTCTGTTCCGTCACACCGTTGCGCACCATTATGTTGTGCTCCGTGTTTTCCATCAGCACAATCTTGTATTCCGCCGTCGGCAGAACTTTCCTTATCTCCTCCTCTACGAAATATATAATGTCCGGCATCGCTTTGTGTTTGTCAGTGTTGTCGTCCGTTCATCCCACCACCAGTTTGTCCACCAGCACAGTGGGCAGTCCTTGGCTCACGGGCACGCGTTGTCCGTTTTTCCCGCACATTCCGGCACTGTGGTCCACTACAAGGTTGTCGCCCACCATACTGATGTCGCGAAGAGCCCGCGGTCCGTTGCCTATGATGTTGAGGTCACGCAGTGGCATGGTGAGTTTGCCGTCTTCTATGAGGAAGCCTTGTTTCATGAAGAACGTGAAGTCCCCTGCGCCTATCTGCACTTGTCCGTTGGTGAAGTTCATGGCATAGATGCCGCGTTTCACACTGTGTATGATGTCGCTCTCGCTGGCGTTGCCGGGCAGCATGTACGTGCTGCGCATCCTGGGGATGGGAATCTCGCGGAAGTTCTCCCTGCGTCCGTTGCCTGTGGGCTGCACCCCGAAGTGGCGTGCCGTGATGCGGTCGTGCATGAAGTTGCGCAGTATGCCGTCCTCCACCAGCACGGTGCGCTGCCCTGGCACTCCCTCGTCGTCGTGCACCAGCATTCCGGCATCGTATGGTTGCGTGCCGTCGTCCACTATTGTGATGCCCTTTCGGCACACACGAGTGTCCATCTTGTCGCTGAAAATGCTCTCGCCCGTGCGGATGAAGTCCGCCTCAAAGGCGTGTCCCAAAGCCTCGTGCATGAATATGCCGCTGCCTCCGGCACTCAGCACCACAGGCATCTCGCCACCTTCTATCTGACGTGCGGAGAAGAGGAACGAGGCGCGGTCTACTGTCTGTTTCACCAGCTCCTCCATGAAGCTGCGTGTTATGAAGTCGGCTCCTCGCCTGAACATACGGCTGCCATAGGCCGTCTGCACCACACCGCCTCTCTCCATGGCCACATTCAGCAGGAGGGTGGTGGAGGGACGGTATTCCGAGAACGCCGTGCCTTCGCTGCACACAAAACGTACCCTCTGCATACGTTGGGACACAGATGCCTTGACGCGTATCACGTCCTTGTCCGCATCTTTTGCCAGACAGTTGAGCGTCAGCAGCATCTCCTTGGCCGCCAGCGGAGACAGAGTGTCCGCCGTGTCTGCGGCATCGCAGATGCAGGGTAGGGCAGGAACGCGTGCACATGGTTCGGAGCGGAACATGCTGCCGGCGAACTCAGCCGCCTTGTGCATGGCTGTGGGCGAGAGATCCATAGTGTACGCAAATCCCGTCTGCGCACCTTTCACGGCACGTATGCCGGCTCCGTATATCATGGAGCAGTGCGCCTGTCCCACGGTGTCGTTCTGCAGCTCCATGCCGCTGATGTGCGTGTCCTCAAGGAACACGTCGGCATACTCTGCGCCCTTTCCGAGAGCTGTGGAGAGCACGTTGCGGAGTTCTTCCTGTGTGACGGGAAATGTCATAGGCTTATCTGTCGAAACGGAAATATCTCTTTGCGTTGTAGTACGAGATGTCTTCCGTCATTTGGGAGATGAACTGAAGCTCCTGTTCGGGGAGCAGTCCGTTTTCCACGTCGTCGCCGAGCATACTGCACAGCAGCCGTCGGAAATACTCGTGGCGGGGGTAGGAGAGGAACGAGCGGCTGTCGGTGAGCATACCCACGAAGCGGCTCAGCAGACCGAGTGTGCTGAGTGCGTCCATCTGCCGCCTCATGCCGTCCAACTGGTCGTTGAACCACCATCCGCTCCCCATCTGTATCTTTCCCGGGGTGGGGCCCTGTTGGAAATTCCCTATCATGGTGGCAAGCATCTCGTTGTCCGAGGGGTTGATGCAATAGAGTATCGTCTGGGCCAGCCGTCCGTTGCGGTCGAGGCGGTCAAGGAAGCGCGCCATGCTGAGGGATGTGTCCTGCGTGCCTATGCTGTCGTAGCCCGAGTCGGCTCCAAGGCGTGCGAACATCCTGCTGTTGGTGTTGCGCAGGGGACCGTAGTGGAACTGCTGTGTCCATCCTGCCTCAGCGTCCTGCTCTGCCATGAAGAGGATTAGCGCAGAGCGGTATTTGTCTGCCTCTTCGGGTGTCGGTGTCTTTCCGCACATCACCTTGTCGAATACGGTTTCCACTTCCTTGTCCGTGAAGTCTTCAGCATAGAAATGCATGATGCCGTGGTCTGAGAGCCTGCAGCCGAGAGAGGCGAAATAGTCGTGCCTTGTCTGCAGAGCGTCCTTGAGGTCGGAATAGACAGTGATGTCCCTGTCCGCTGCCTTGGCCAAGGACTTGATGTATGCGCAGAACGACTGTGGGGTGTCTATGCTGAGAGCCTTGTCTGGCCTCCATGTGGGCAACACGCGTGTGGCGAAGCCGTCGTCGCGTATCTGGCGGTGGTAGGCGAGCGAATCCACAGGGTCGTCGGTGGTGCACACCAGCTCCACGTTGTAGTGCCTCATCAGCGAGCGCGCCGAGAAGTCTGGCGATGCCAGCATCTCGTTGCACTTGTCGTATATCTCCCTTGCCGAGGAGGCGTTGAGCAGGGTGTCTATGCCGAAGGCAGTGCGCAGTTCCAGATGCGTCCAGTGGTAGAGTGGGTTTCTCATGCAGTACGGCATGGTCTCCGCCCATTTCTGGAACTTCTCCCAGTCGGAAGCGCCGCCGGTGATGTACTTCTCCTCAATGCCGTTGCTCCTCATGGCTCTCCATTTGTAATGGTCGCCTCCGAGCCACAGCTCGGTGATGGTGGAGAAACGTTTGTCTTCTGCCACTTCTTTGGGAGACAAATGGCAGTGGTAGTCTATGATGGGCAGACGCTCAGCGTGCGAGTGGAAGAGATACCTTGCTGTCTCGGTGTGCAGCAGGAAGTCTTTGTCCATGAATGGTGTGTGAGACATGATTTTTTTGTATGGTTTTCTACATTGCAAATACGTTGAACCCTCCGTCTACCACGGCCACCGTGCCGGTAACAAACGTGGAGGCGTCGCTTATCAAATAATGTATGGTGCCGCACAGCTCCTCCGGCTTGCCAAACCTCTTGAACGGTGTCTGGCGTATCACGTCTTCGCCACGCGGTGTGAGTGTGCCGTCGGGGTTGGTGAGCAAAGCCCTGTTTTGGTTTGTGAGGAAGAACCCCGGAGCTATGGCGTTGACGCGTATCCCCGGCGTGAACTTCGTAGCCACCTCGTTGGCAAGGAAAGCGGTGAAGTTGCTGATGCCCGCCTTGGCTGCCGCATAGCCCATGACACGCGTCAAGGGACGGAAAGCCGCCATGCTACTGAAGTTGACGATGCTCCCTTTGCCGGTCTCCACCATAGGGCGAAGGAACACCTGTGTGGGGATGACGGTGCCTGTGAGGTTTACGTTGAGCACTTTCTGGAACTCCTCTATTTTGATGTCGAAAACGGTACCTGTGGGGGCTATGGTGGCTCCGGGCATATTGCCGCCTGCCGCATTGAGCAGTGCGTCCACCTTGCCGTATTTGGCCATCACGGAGTCGCAGGCGTTTTCCACGGAACTGATGTCAGTAACGTCGCACCGTACGAAAACGGCATCGCCGCCTTTCGCCCTGATGCTTTCGGCCAGGGAGTCGCCCACATCCGGCTTCCTTCCCAACATCACTACTTTGGCACCGCACTCTGCCAAGTATCCGGCAATGACGCTCCCCAACACTCCCGTACCGCCGGTAATGACCACTACCTTGTCCTCTATCTGGAACAGATTCTTCATGTCTATCTATTGTTGAATGTAAACTTTAAATTCCCAATTCGTCGTCCACCACAGCCATCACGCCCTCTACTTGTCCGAGGGCGAACATACGGCCATGGAAACTGTACCCGGCATTGTATCCCATCTTGTCGTCTCCCAACATCAGAGGCGCATGGTCCACACGCATGGGCAGACCAGGCTTTGTCTTCTGGAATATGCGCACAAGGTCTATTATGTGCGCCCTGCCGGCCAGATGGTCCGCCTCCTTGAAATCGCCGTTGGGAAAGACATCCGTGCTGCGCAGATGCACGAAGTGTGTCCTTGCTGCGTACTTGCGCGCCAATGCCGGCACGTCGTTGTGCATGCCGGCGCTGAGCGAGCCGGCACAGAAGGTAAGTCCGTTGTGGGGGTTGGGCACGGCATTGAGGAACCATTCTATGTCCTTGTCGCACGACACTATGCGCGGCAGTCCCAGTATCTGCAATGGTGGGTCGTCGGGGTGTACGCACAGATCCATTCCCCATTCGTCGCAGATGGGCATTATGGCCTCAAGGAAGTATTTCATGTTGTCGCGGAGACGGTCGGGGGTTATGCCGTCGTACAGGGACAGCAACGAGCGGAATATCTCCACCGGACGTTCGTCGTCCTCGGTGATGTTGCCGTTGACGAACCCTTGCGTCTTCACGATAATGTTGTCCACCAACCGTTTTTCGTCCTCTTTGGTGAACGAGCCTTTCATGCGCTCCACCTCTTCAAGAGTCTCGGGGGTGTAGTCCTTTTCGGCTCCGTGGCGTTTGAGGATATGGCAGTCGAAATATGCGAATTCCGCATGATTGAAATACAGACTTGACGTGCCGTCTCCGTTGGGATTTTGCAGGTCGGTTCTTGCCCAGTCGAGCACCGGCATGAAGTTGTAGCAAATGGTGTGCACCCCGGCTTTGCCGAGATTGGCGAGCGACTCTCTGTACTTTTCTATCAGCTCGTCGCGGTCGGCACCGCCGTATTTTATGCTCTCGCACACTGGCAGGCTTTCCACCACGCTCCACCTCAAGCCGTAACTTTCTATGTATTCTTTAAGATCGTTGATGGCCTGCAGTGTCCACACCTCGCCGTTCTTCACCTCGTGAAGAGCTGTCACAATCCCTTCCACACCAATCTGCCTGAGCATGTCCAGTGTGATCTTGTCCTTGCGTCCGAACCAACGCCATGTTTTCTCCATCATTTTTTTTCTTGTCGTTTTTGTTTCACTTTGTCTCCTTGCGTTCTCAGCCGTTCCGCAGGCTGCGCGCGGAGGGGCTTTATCCCCTCACGGCCTTGTACTTTGGCACGAGAGCTTTCAGTATGCACCATCCCAGTATGTACGCCACGGCGCAGTATATGAATATGATGAAATATCCCGACGGCTTGCCTTCGAAGCCCATAAACTGCATGTTTGTCTCTTCGGCATAGTCGAAGAGGTGTCCGGCTATCTTGTTGATGGCGTACGAGCTGATGCCGCCTGCCATGCCGTTGATGCCCGTCATGGTGCCTATGGCTTTCTTGGGGAACAAGTCGCTTGCCACCGAAAAGAGGTTGGCCGACCACGACTGGTGTGCCGCTCCTGCCAAACCGATGAGGATTACAGGAAACCAGTAGCTGTACGCTCCTAAAGGTTGTGCGAAGAGTGTGAGTAGGGGGAAGAGCGTGAACACGAACATGGCCTTGAGTCTGGCGTCGTATGCGTTTTGTCCGGTACGGTTGATGATGATGGTGGGAAGCTTTCCTCCGTAGAGCGAAAGCATGGTGATGGCGTAGAGTATGAATATCAGCATCATGGCAGTGGGCGTGTCGGAAGAGAAACCGTACACGTCGCTTATGTATGACGGTGTCCAAAAGAGGAAAAACCACCATACGCCGTCTGTCACCATCTTGGCCAGAAATATGCCCCATGTCTGAGGGAAGGTGAGGAACTTGCGGAATGGAATGTGCTCACCCTCGTCCCCGGCGGTTTCCTTTACCTCCGTGTCGTGGTGGATGTAGTCCAGCTCGGCTTTGTTCACCATCGGGTTCTCTTCGGGTTTCTTGTAGATAAACATCCACAGGGCAAGCCACACGAACCCCAATGCGCCTATTATCACGAATGCCATCTCCCATCCGCTGCCCACGCCTATGTTTTTGAAATAACGTGCCAGCAGAGGTATGGTGAGAGGAGCTATCAACGCCCCTATGGTGCTTCCGCTGTTGAAGATGCTGGTGGCGAAAGCCCTGTCTTTTCTCGGGAAGTATTCGGCTGTCACCTTTATGGCTGCTGGGAAGTTGCCGCTCTCGCCTATGCCGAGCACTATGCGCGAAGCCATAAAGAAATATGTGCTCACGGTGGCTATGCTCACCGCCACGGCTCCTGTGGCGGTGAGGAGGTCTTCTTGCCCTCCAAGATTGAGCCATCCTATGGTGGCCATACCGCAAAGGGCGTGCATGCACGCTCCGAAAGACCAAACGGCTATGGCTATGATATAACCCTTCTTGGTGCCTACCCAGTCAATAAAACGTCCGCTGAAGATGTTGCCTATGGCGTAGACGAACGAGAAGATGGCCGCTATGTTGCCGTAGTCGGTGTCAGTCCAGTGAAACTCCGGCGAGATGAAGTCTTTCCATGTCAGGGACAACACTTGGCGATCCATATAGTTGATGGTTGTCGCCATAAAGAGCATCGTACAGATTAGCCATCTGTAGTTGGTCATCTTGCCGTTTGTGTAATTTTGCATTTCCTGTAATCATTTGTTTTTAGGTTTTGCAAAGTTACACTTTTTTGAGAGACCACAACATATATTTGCAGGTTTTTTCTTTATCCTTGTATTATTTTTGCAAATTCATTTGTTCCTCTCTATAAAACCGGCAAAGATACGTGCTGCCGACTCCACTTTTCTGGCGCATGGGCGTACCTTGTAATACTCGGCGTTGCGTTCGTCCGGGACAGCGGTGTCTTTGGCGGCCTTGCATCCGTTCATGGCAAGCAGTTCGGCGCATGTCACCGAACCGTTCGCCCGCTTGAATTCCTCCACCAGTTCCCTTACCGCCTTGTAGCACTCGGCTTTGCCCTCACGGCTTGTCGGCTCCGTCTGTCCGCAGTGCAGTCCAGCCAGTATCACCATCCCCGACACGGCTCCGCACATCATGCGCATCCTGCCCACGCCGCCTCCGAAGCCGGCAGAGACCATTTGGGCGGTTCTTGCGTCCATCCCGTAGATGTCGGCAAACGCCATCACCACACTCTCACAACAGTTGTACCCCTGCATGAAGTAGTCAACTGCTTTCTGGATTCGTTCTTCCATAGGTCAAATAAGTTTGTCACATTCTTTCATCCACAATGCCGGGGACGCGTCGCTCGGCATACGCCAGTCGCCACGCGGACTGAGGGAACAGCTTCCCACCTTCGGGCCGTCGGGGAGACAGCTGCGTTTGAACTGTTGCGCGAAAAACCTGCGGAAGAAAGTCTTCAGCCACTTGGCTACGGTCTCGTCTGTGTAGATGCCGGCGAAAGCCTTCTTTGCCAGAAAGAATATCTTGGACGGACGGAAGCCCCAGCGCATGGAATAGTACAGGAAGAAGTCGTGCAGTTCGTAGGGACCTACCTGGTCTTCTGTCTTCTGCGTGATGTTGCCGTCCTCGTCTGCGGGGAGCAGCTCCGGACTGATGGGTGTGTCCACTATGTCTTTCAGCACCGTCTTTGTGTTCTCGTCCTCTATGCTGTCCGCCACCCACGACACGAGATGTTTTACCAACGTCTTGGGCACCGAGGCGTTCACGCCGTACATACTCATGTGGTCGCCGTTGTAGGTGGCCCATCCGAGGGCAAGCTCGCTGAGGTCGCCTGTTCCCACCACAAGACCGTTGGTCTGGTTGGCGGCGTCCATTAGTATTTGGGTGCGTTCGCGTGCCTGTCCGTTTTCATACGTCACGTTGTGGTTGTCTATGTTGTGTCCCAAGTCTTTGAAATGCTGGATGCACGCGTCCTTGATGTTTATTTCCCGTATGGTTGTTCCCAGCATCTTCATCAGGTTTACCGCATTGGTGTACGTCCTGTCGGTAGTGCCGAACCCGGGCATGGTTATCCCCACTATGCCTTTACGGTCGAGCCCGAGCGCGTCGAATGTCCGTACGCACACCAGAAGTGCGAGTGTGCTGTCCAGACCGCCGCTTATGCCTATCACCACAGTCTGCACATTGGTGTGTGTGATGCGTTTGGCCAGACCTTCCGTCTGTATGCAGAATATCTCATTGCAGCGTTCGTCCAGTTCCTTGCCTGTGGGGACAAACGGATGCCGGTTTACCTCCCTTGTCAGTTTTATGTCGTCGGCGCACACGAGGTCGGCTTCCACTATGTCGGCATTCTCCTTGGCGTAGATGGCGGCACACGTGGAGAAAGTGGTGTTGGTGCGCCTGTCCATGTTGACACGCTCCACATCAATCTCCGATACGAGCAGGTGCTCCGTAAGTGTGTGTTCGGGTGTTTCGCAAAGCAGGTTGCCGTTCTCGTAGACGAAGGCTTTTCCACCGAACACCACGTCTTGTGTGCTTTCCCCGAAACCGCATCCGCTGAACACATATCCCGATATGGTGCGCGCGCTCTGCTGTGCGAGCAGGTTTTTAATGTAGGAGCGTTTGCCCACGAGGTCGTTGTCTGCGCTGAGGTTGAATATTATCTCGGCTCCTTTCAGAGACAGTGTGCTGCTGGGAGGTATGGGTGCCCAGAGGTCTTCGCATATCTCCACGGCGAATGTGCAGCTTGAGGTGCGGAAGAGCATGTTTTGTCCTATCTTCGCCGACTGGCCGCAGATGAGCACTTCTCCAGACGGAACGTCGGCCCCTCCGGTGAACCATCTTTTCTCATAGAATTCCTTGTAGTTGGGAAGGAAAGTCTTTGGCACCACGCCCAATATCCTGCCGTGCTGTATCACGGCGGCTGCGTTGAGCGTCACTCCCCTGTAAAGCACAGGCAGGCCCATTATGCAGATGATGTCCAGGGTGCGCGAGAAGTTCATGATGTGTATGAGTGCCATTTCCGCTTCGTCCAGCAGCAGTTGTTGTTGGAAGAGGTCTTGGCACGAATAGCCTGTGACGGAGAGCTCGGGAAAACAGATTATCTCCACGCCAAGTCCGGTGGCCTTGGCTATGAGGGTCTCCATCCTCTCCGCATTGAACTGGCAATCGGCCACCCTCACTTGGGGGATGGCCGAAGCTATTTTTACAAACCCGTGATTCATACTGATAAACAATGGATTATGGGGTTAAACCTTTGCGGTTGTCGCCGTCCGCATCAGTTTATCATGTCTATGGAACGTTTGACAAATTTGGTGAGTGCCTCGCCTTTCAACATTCCGTTTTGCAGCAGAGCCAAATCTATGAGTTGGTGTACACGCTCGTTGTTGTCTCCGTAGGCTTTCAGGATGTCGTTCTTTTTGTTTCTCTCGGCCTGTATGTCGTCGTTGCACTTCTTCAGGTCGTCCTTTTCCTCCTGTGTCACCTCTTCTGGCTTCTTTTTGTCTTGTTCCTGTTTCAGCACAGCCTGCCTTGCGCTCAGTCCCTTTATCTCGGACTCTATGGGTTTAAGCTCGTCCGCTGTTTTGCTTTCGCTGTCCTCCAGCACTTTCTTGACAAGCGGCGAGTCGGAGTTCAGCACGAGGTTGTACATGTCCGGCATCTCTCCGTAGAAACTCATGCCGGGTTGCAGCCGCGACATTTCCTTCATACGCCTCATGTACTCGCTCTGGGTTATCATTACGGGCATTTGTTCCTCGCCGAGAGCTTGTATCTCCACGTTGAAGTCCATCTTGTCCGTACGCGGCATTTGCGTCCTGAAGATTGTGGAGAGTTTGTCTCCTCTCTCAGCCTCCAACAGCTCGCGTTTGGTGTCCTCCTTTTGTATAAGGCGGTCTATAACGTCTCCGTCCACGCGTGTGAAAGTGGTTTTCTCCAGTTTCCTCTCCAGTGCTGACACCAACGGAGTGTCCAGTTGCCCATCCATCAGCAGCACGTTGTAGCCCTTGCTTTTGGCGGCTTCTATGTAGGTGTACTGTGCGTCGGGGTCGTTGGCGTAGAGGTATACCAGCTGTCCGTCCTTGTTGGTCTGGTTGTCCTTGACAAGGGTCTGGTATTCTTCCAACGTGTAGTACTTGCCTTCGGTGTCCTTGAGCAGGAAGTACTGTTTGGCTTTGTCGTAGAAATCTTCTTCCGACAGTATTCCGTAGTGGATGAATATTTTGATGTCGTCCCATTTCTTCTCGAAGTCCGCCCTTTCTGTCTTGAAAATGCCTGCCAGACGGTCGCTCACCTTCTTGGTGATGTACGAGCTTATCTTTTTCACGTTGGCGTCGCTTTGCAGATAGCTGCGGCTCACGTTCAGAGGTATGTCGGGACTGTCTATCACTCCGTGCAGCAGAGTTAGGAACTCAGGCACTATGCCTTCCACCGCTTCGGTGACGAACACTTGGTTGCAGTACAGCTGTATTTTGTTGCGTTGCAGTTCTATGTTGTTCTTTATCTTGGGGAAGTAGAGTATTCCTGTCAGGTTGAACGGGTAGTCCACGTTGAGGTGAATCCAGAAGAGGGGTTCGTCTGCCATGGGGAAGAGATGGCGGTAGAACTCTTTGTAGTCCTCGTCCTTGAGTTCCGATGGCTTTTTTGTCCACAAGGGCTCCACGTCGTTTATTATGTGGTCTTCCTCCGTTTCCACTTGTTTGCCGTCTTTCCACTCTGTCTTTTTCCCGAAAGCCACCGGAATGGGCAGGAAATGGCAGTATTTGCGCAGGAGTTGCTCTATCTTGTCCTTTTCCAGAAACTCCGCACAGTCGTCGGACACGTGCATCACTATGTCTGTGCCTCTTTCGGCCTTGTCGCATTCCTCCAGAGTGAACGACGGGCTGCCGTCGCAACTCCACTTCACGGCCGGTGCGTCCTTGTAGCTTTTGGTTATGATGTCCACCCTGTCGCTCACCATGAACGAACTGTAAAACCCGAGTCCGAAGTGTCCGATAATGGCGTTGGCGTCTTCCTTGTATTTGTCCAGGAAGTCATTGGCGCCGGAGAAAGCTATCTGGTTGATGTACTTTTCTATCTCTTCGGCTGTCATGCCTATGCCGTTGTCGCTCACTGTTATGGTCTTGGCTTCTTTGTCAAGCTTTACGCTTACTTTCAGTTCGCCCATGTCTCCCTTGAAGTCGCCTTTGCCGCTCAGCGTCTTCAGCTTCTGTGTGGCATCCACTGCATTGCTTACTATCTCGCGGAGAAATATCTCGTGATCGCTGTAGAGAAACTTTTTTATTACGGGGAAGATGTTCTCTGTTGTAACCCCGATGTTACCTTGTTTCATAAGAATATTACCGTTTATGATTTGTCTCTGCTCCCCACGCTTCCGTCATTCCCTCTGTGTGGGGGCGACGGTGTTTGTGCGGAGCGTGCCTGAGAGTCCTATTTGCCGGCCTCCACTATTTCTATCTTGTCCCCGTTTGTGCGTGTGGCCATCATAGTGGGAGGGTTGTCTGTCAACAGTATGTCGCAGAGAGGGTCTTCTATCAGCGACTGTATGGCTCTCTTCAGCGGACGCGCCCCATATTGCGCATTGTATCCTTTCTTGCCGAGGAGGCGTTTCGAGTCGTTGTCTATGCTTAGGCCGCGCCCCATGTCGCTTATCCTTTGCAGGAGCGGTGCGAGTTCTATGTCCACTATCCGGCGTATGGCGTCCTCGTCCAGCTGGTCGAAGTATATGATGTCGTCCAGACGGTTCAGGAATTCCGGCGCGAACTGTTTCTTCAGAGCCTTGGATATGATGTCCTTTCCCGACTTTGTGTCATCGGCTACTGTGAACCCGAGTCCGTGTCCGAAATCGTGCATCTGTTTTGTGCCGCAGTTGCTGGTCATCACTATCACTGTGTTCCTGAAGTCCACCGTGGTGCCGTTGCCGTCGGTCATACGTCCCTCGTCCATCACCTGCAGCAGTATGTTGAAGACATCGGAGTGGGCTTTCTCTATCTCGTCGAACAACACTATGGAGTAAGGCTTGCGTCTCACCTTTTCCGTCAGTTGTCCGCCGTCTTCGTGTCCAACGTACCCCGGAGGAGCTCCCACCATACGGCTTACCGTGTGTTTCTCCATGTATTCGCTCATGTCTATGCGTATGATGCTGTCGGGCGTGCCGAAGAGTTCTTCCGCCAGACATTTGGCAAGGTATGTCTTGCCTACGCCTGTGGGGCCTACAAAGAGGAAAGTGCCTATGGGCTTGTTGGGGTCTTTCAGTCCGAGTCTGCTGCGTTGTATCGACTTGGCGAGACGGGCTATGGCCTCGTCCTGTCCTACCACCTTGCCGCTGAGCGTTTCTTTCAGATTTCTCAGCCGCGTGCTCTCCTGTTGGTCTATCCGCTGCACGGGCACTCCGGTCATCATGCTCACCGTTTGGGCCACGTCTTTCCCGTCCACGGTCTTGAACTTGTCGCCGAGCGACTGTTCCCATTTCTCCTGCTCCTGTGCCAAGGTCTCCTGTGCGCTTCTCGCTTGGTCGCGCAGGTCGGCGGCCAGCTCAAAGTCCTGCTTGGCCACTGCCTCGTTCTTGGCTTCCTGCAGTTTGGCTATCTGGGTTTCCAGATCGCTTATGCATTGCGGCACGGGCACTCCCTGCGTATGGGTGCGGCTTCCGGCCTCGTCCATGGCGTCTATGGCCTTGTCGGGGAAACTGCGGTCGGTGAGGTAACGTCCGGTAAGGGTGACGCAGGCCTTCAGAGCCTCTTCGGTGTACGTCACGTGGTGGTGTTCCTCGTAGCGTTCTTTCAAGTTTTGCAGTATCTGCAGCGTCTCTTCCTGTGAGGTGGGCTCCACCGTCACTTTTTGGAACCGTCTGTCCAAAGCTCCGTCTTTCTCTATTGTCTTACGGAACTCTTCAGTGGTGGTGGCTCCTATGCATTGGAACTCGCCTCTGCTCAAGGCTGGCTTCAGTATGTTGGCGGCGTCCATCGAGCCTTGGGCGTTGCCCGCGCCTATGATGGTGTGTATCTCGTCTATGAAGACAATGATGTCGTGGTTGTTCTTCAGCTCGTTCATGATGTTCTGGAGGCGTTCCTCAAACTGTCCCCTGTATTTGGTGCCTGCCACCACGTTGGTCATGTCCAGCGTCACCACGCGCTTGTTCCACAGCAGCCTGCTGGTGCGGTGCTTCACTATCTGTGTGGCCAGTCCCTCCACTATTGCGGTTTTTCCCACTCCGGGGAGTCCTATCAGTATGGGGTTGTTCTTCTTGCGGCGGCACAGTATCTGTGTCACCCTCTCCATCTCTGCTGTGCGTCCCACCATGGGGTCCAACAGCCCGTCGGCGGCAGCCTTGGTGAGGTCTGTGCCGAAACTGTCCAGTATGGGTGTCTTGCCGGAAACTTTCTTGCCTGTCCCTTTCGCCGTGGCAAACTGTATGCTCTTCCCGGCTGTGGCGGTGTCTCCGTCCTCGTAATCTTCGTAGTCCTCGCAGTGTTGTGCCGAGGGGTGCGGGCCGTTTATCTCGTCCGTCACGGTGTCGTACGTGATGTCCATGTCTTGCAAGACCGTACTTGCTTCGTTGTCGGCAGACCTGAGTATGGCCAGCAGTATGTGCACCGGCTCTATGGTTTCAGACTTCTGCAGTCTCGCCTCCAGTATGCACACCCTCATGGCGCGGCTGGCTTCTGTGTCAAGGTTCATGTCCATAGGCAGCGGCGGCATGGACACCTGGTGTTTCATGGCGCATTTTTCCAACCGTGCCTTCAGCAGCCCCAAGTCTTGTGCGTGTTTGCTCAGCACTTCCTTGGCATGGTTGTCGCCGTGCCTGAGTATGGCCAACAAAAGGTGGATGGGCGACACACTGTCGTTGTGCAGCCTGCCGGCCTCTTCCTTGCTGAAGCCCAATATGTCGTTTACCTCTGGAGAAAATCTTATGGTCATTATTATATATAATGTTATTTCAACCTACCTGGTGTCAACACGGGTTTTACAAAAAGCGTGCCACGCTGACATCATGTCAGTCTCAGACGGAATGTTGTCACATTGTCCGTGAGGGGGAAGTCTACTCCATATCGCCCTCTATGGTGAGCCTTACCACCTCGTTGACGGCATTGGTGCGTATTGTCACGGTTTTCTGGAAATGGCCTGGAAACTTGTCCTTGCCGTTGTATGTGATGTCTATGTTGCCGCTTTCGCCGGGCTTTATGGTTTTTTTGGTATACGTGGGCACCGTGCATCCGCAGCTTGCGAAGGCTTGGTGTATCACCAATGGCGCAGTGCCTGTGTTGCGGAACTTGAACGTGCATTTTACCACAGGGTCTAACTTGCTGAATTTTCCGAAGTTGTGTCTTAGTGTGTCAAATGTTATTTCTGAGTAGTTTTCAGCTTTCGACGGAGCGGTGGTCACTTCGCTCGTCATCACTTTCTGTTTCTGTACCTGTGCTTGAGAGAGTGTCACGGCAGCGAGCGACACCAAAAGGATAAATGTCTTCATTGTCTTCTTGCGCTTTGTTTTACGGTTGCAAAATTACGCATTTTATCTGAAAGTCATATGTGGAAGTATGACAAAAATCCATCAAGGGTATATTTCAGAACCACCATAACCCCACTTCATCACTAAGACTTAGTTAAACTTTCTGTTTTTCATGAATATAAGCATACACAAAGCATACACAAATGTGCGAGTCTTCTAATGTAAGACACGCACAGGGCATTTAGTCGTTGAATATCAAGATGTTTAGGAAAAAGAAGCCTTCTTGCTTGTTAAACATTTTCGTACAAATCCGCAAAAAAGTTAAAAAAATCGTTCCTGAAATGATATGTAATCCAAGGAAAAACAGTACCTTTGCAAGCGAATGCGTGTCTTACATTAGAAGACTCGCACATTTTGTTGAAAAAACGGCCTCCGCGGCCGGACAATTTTGAGGGCATCGGCCTATGTGTAATGT
>CAVHCL010000019.1:0-17445 GCA_963634425.1 Bacteroidaceae bacterium | reverse complement strand
CCGTAGGGAGGGCTGACGCTGTGGTGCACATGCCCGATGCCGTGTACGTGTTCGAGCTGAAGTACGACGGATCGGCCGAGGACGCACTAAGGCAGATAGACGAGAAAGGCTACCTCATCCCGTACTCCGCCAACGGCAAGAAGCTCTTCAAGATAGGTGTCAACTACGACAGCGCGCAGCGCACCCTCGGCGACTGGATAACCAAGGAAGAAGTGGATTGAACACGACGCATCAGTCAATGCCGCTTTTATGTCAACTTTGGGACACCTGTTTGAAGTACTATTGCTCTGAGAAGGCCGTTGCGATGCGGTCGGAGGGGTATGGGTTGGCTCTGCCACTTACTCCTTGGCGAGGGGGTTCCACCCTTGGGCTTTCAGCTCAAATTCGTTGCCGTCCCTGCATACGAGAGTCTTGCCCCCCGTCTCTTCCGTTATGTAACCTATTACCTTTATGTCGTCCATGCTTGCCACAGTGTCGTTCTTGGACAAGGGGACTGTGAAGAGCAGTTCGTAGTCTTCGCCTCCGTTGAGGGCGCATGTGGTGACGTTCATGTTGAACTCTTCCGCCGTAGCCGCAGTCTGGTAGTCCAGAGGAATGCGTTCTTCGTAGATGCGGCATCCCGTATGGCTTTGTGTGCATATATGCATCAGCTCGCTGCTTAGGCCGTCGCTGATGTCTATCATGCTGGTAGGGTGTATGCCAGCGTCGGCAAGAGCCCTCACTATGTCGCGGCGTGCCTCCGGCTTGAGTTGCCTCTCCAGAAGATATTCCTTGCCGGCAAAGTCGGGCTGTACTGACTCCAGCCGTTTCAGTTCTTCCTTGTTGCCTGTGCGCAGAGCCTCGCTGCGTTGTTGGTGGTAGACAGCCTTCTCGCGTTCAAGGATTTGCAGTCCCATGTATGCGGCTCCCAAGTTGCCGCTCACGCATATCACGTCTGTGGGTTTGGCACCGCTGCGGTACACTATGTCTTCCGGTTTTGCCTCGCCGATGGCGGTGATGCTGATAGCCAGTCCCGTGAGACTGCTTGTGGTGTCTCCTCCCACAATGTCCACGTTGTGCCTCTCGCACGCTATGCGAATCCCGGCATATAGTTCTTCCATATCCTCCACGGAGAACTTCTTGCTTACCGCAAGACTCACAGTTATCTGCCTTGGCGTGCCGTTCATGGCGTATATGTCGCTCAGGTTTACCATTGCGGCCTTGTAGCCAAGATGTTTGAGAGGCATATAGGTAAGGTCAAAGTGAACGCCCTCCATCAGAAGGTCTGTGGTGACGAGCGTGCGTGCGCCGTTTGTGGGGGCAAGCACAGCGCAGTCGTCCCCGACACCTTTCTCTGTAGTGGGGCTGACGATGGGGATTGCGTCCGTAAGCCGTTTGATAAGTCCGAATTCTCCAAGTTCAGCTATGTCCATATCATCCTCGTTTTATCATTTCTGTCATTATGGTGGCCATGAGTGGCTGTGCCTCGTTGGCGGCTTTTTGGACATCTTCGTGTGTGATTTTCACCACATGATCGGTTATCCCAAGGTCGGTGATGATGCTCACTCCGAAACATCTGATGCCGCAGTGGCGCGCCACTATCACTTCGGGTACTGTGCTCATACCCACGGCATCGGCTCCCCATACGGCAAACATACGGTATTCTGCCTGGGTTTCGTATGTGGGTCCTTGCGTGGCCAGATACACGCCGTGCCGCACCTTTATCCCGTGCTCGGCGGCAATGGAGTCGGCAAGGCAGACAAGCCCTTTGTCGTAGACCTCGCCCATGTCGGGAAAGCGTGGTCCTGTGGGGATGTTTGGCCCGTGCAGAGGGTTCTCCGGCATATAATTGATGTGGTCGGTGATAATCATGAGGTCTCCTATGTTGAACTCCTTGTTGGTGGCTCCTGCCGCATTGCTAACATACAGAGTCTTGATGCCCAGCTCGTACATCACGCGTATGGGGAACGTCACTTCCTTCATGCTGTAACCTTCATAGTAGTGGAACCTGCCCTCCATGGCCATGATGTCCCTGCCGCCAAGTTTGCCGAAAATGAGTTGTCCGCTATGCCCCTCCACGGTGGAGACAGGAAAATGCGGTATGTCCTTGTAAGGTATGCATGCCAACTTGTCTATGCTCTCGGCCAGCCTGCCGAGTCCTGTGCCCAATATTATGGCGGTCTCCGGACGGTTAGGCATCCTTTCCCTTAGCCATTCGGAAGTTTCTTTTATTAGATTGTACATAGTTGAGTATTTCAGTGTTAAAAGCGTGTTGTCGGTCTTTCATTATGCTCACCTCCACAGGAAGCACGTAAATTCTGTTTTTTGTCTTCTTGTCCAGGAAGTTGTTGAGGAGCAGACGTGTGGCATCCTTCTCTGTGGTGACTATGACCGAGGGTCGCGGCAATGCCTTTAGAGCCGAGCTTATAGTCTTGCCGTCCGTGGCAGTGAAGTAGTGGTGGTCTCCGAATGTCAGCGGTGTGATATGTGAGGTGTAACGGCGCAAGTCCTGTTCCATCTGCATAGGCGAGCCTATGCCAGAGAGCATCAGCACGTGCATCGTGCGAAGCGCGTCAATGGGCATAGTCCCGCCTCCATACAGCCGACGCAGGGCTCCGTACTTCAATGTGCTGAAAAACAATTTTTGGAAAGGCTGGAGTTGCAGAGAGGAGTGTACCACTCTAAACCCAATCGGTGTGGTGTTGTGCGGACACTTGGTGACAATCACCACGTCGGCTCTTGACTTGGCAGACGCTCTCTCTCTCAATCTGCCTGCAGGGAGCAGAGCGTCGTCGGTAATTATCCTGTGACAGTCCACCAGAAGTATGTTCATGCCCGGACGCACGTAACGGTGCTGGTAGGCATCGTCAAGGAGTATCACTTCCACATTGCACGACGCCGGGTCGTTCATGAGATGCCTGATACCTCTGCGTCTGTTGCCGTCCACTGCCACGTGGATGTGTGGGAACTTGTGTTTCATCTGCCAAGGCTCGTCGCCAATCTCCTCCACACTGGACTTCACGGTGGCAAGCCTATACCCGTTGCTCTTGCGTCTGTATCCCCTGCTAAGAACCCCCACTTTATACTTGGGTGAAAGCAGCCTTATCAGATATTCCACGTGCGGGGTCTTACCCGTGCCGCCCACCGTGATGTTTCCCACATTTATGATAGGAATGGCAAATGACTCGGACTTTAGAATCTCTATGTCGAACAAGAAGTTCCGGACTCTCACTATCAAAGAGTAGAGCCAGCTGAAAGGTAACAGCCATTCGTTAATCTTTATCAAATTCCCTTCCATTTCTGTGGTTAGTGTTGGTCAAATGTTTTCCCCAAAGTGGCGGTCGTGTCCGCGTTTCCGGACTTCTCCCGCATCATCTGTCAGTTATCTCAAGTTCGGGTCGTACGGCAGACGAGCCTGGACGAAATCTCGGTTCTTCAGATTCATTATGAACTTCATGGCCGGATAGTATTCGCCCATCAATTGGCGCAACTTGCTGTCCATGTAGTCGTCGCCCGCTTTGTCCATGAAACTGGAGTACCAAGGTTGTGGCTTAGGACTGCGGCTGATGGAGTATTTGTCAAGCTTTGCCAGTTTGGCGGCATCCTCCACTGCGTCGTCCAGATTTCCCAGCTTGTCCACCAAGCCTATCTTCAGAGCCTGCTCTCCTGTCCACACACGGCCTTCTCCTATGGCTTTCACGCTGTCTTGCGGCAAGTTCCTGCCTTTTGCCACCCTGCCGGTGAAGAGTTCGTAGCCTTTGTTCACATACGCCTGCAACATACGGCACTCCTCCTCGTTGAACGGTCTCCCCCAAGCTCCAAAGTC
Source organism: Bacteroidaceae bacterium (assembly GCA_963634425.1). Taxonomy (GTDB): domain Bacteria; phylum Bacteroidota; class Bacteroidia; order Bacteroidales; family Bacteroidaceae; genus Physcousia. The sequence continues at coordinate 13,640 of CAVHCL010000019.1, read as the reverse complement.
GCTCAATGCATTGGTCTTCACCACATCAAAACTAAGTCCGAGTTTTTGGGTCAGCAGCTCGCTTGCGTCCGGAATCATACCGAAGATGCCTATGCTGCCCGTCAAGGTTGTCGGCTCCGCATATATCTTGTCGGCTCCGCAGCTGATGTAATAGCCGCCGCTGGCTGCCAGTCCGCCCATGCTGATGACCACAGGCTTCTTCTCTTTAAGCATTTGCACCTCGTGCCATATCTGCTCGCTGGCGTATGCCGAGCCTCCAGGGCTGTTGACGCGTATCACCACGGCCTTCACGTCGTCGTCTTCGCGGAGGTCCTGCAGGTCTTTCGTCATCTGTGCAGTGGTGATGTTGTGCTCGTTCTCCAAGTTCAAGCCTGTTTTCGCTTGGTCTATTATTTCGCCGTAAGCGTAGTAAACAGCCACTTCGTCATCTATCTTCTCGTTGAGGCTCTTCAGGTTGGCCACATCGTCAATGGTGGCGAAGTTGATGGTCTCGTCGTCTTCCAGTCCAAGACGCTTCTTCAGTTCCGTCTTCACCTCGTCCTTGTAGCACAACTTGTCCACAAGTCCACCTTTCACGCTTACCTCTGGCTCTGCCAAGAGAGTGAGTGAATCCGCCAAGGCGTTCAGTGCGCCGACATTGAGCTTGCGGCTCTCTGCCACTTCCTTCTGCATATTGCCCCAGATGCTTGAGAGGTAGCTTGTCACTTGTTCCCTGTTGGCAGGTGTCATTTCGTTGCAGATGAACGGCTCCACCGCACTCTTGTAAGTGCCCACCTTGAAGACCTGCATCTTCACGCCCACTTTCTCCATCAGTCCTTTGAAGAATATCGGCTGGCTTGCGATGCCGTTCCACGACAGTGAGCCTATGGGGTTCATGTATATCTCGTCGGCTGTGGAACACAGGTAGTAAGCGCCGCGGGTGTAGTCGTCCCCATAAGCCACTATCCATTTGCCGCTCTTCTTGAATGCCAGCAATGCTTGCCTTATCTCCTGAAGCTGCGCCGGTTCTGCAGCCAGCGATCCGCCTTCCAGATAGATGCCCTTAATGTTGTCGTCGTCCGAAGCTTTCTTCAGAGCCTCCAAAGTCTTGTCCAATGCTATTCTCTGAAACGTTTCGCCTCCGAGTGCGCTGAAGGGATTGCTGTCGCTGCCCACCTCCTCTATACTGCCTTGCAGCTTTATGCGCAGGACAGAATTCTTTTCCACTTTGGACGACATGCCTTCGTTGGCTATCATGCCAGCCACGGACACTATGCAGATAACAGTTGCGAGAATACTGGTGAGGATAATGCCTACCACCGAGGCCAGGGTATACCTGATAAACTCTTTCATTTCTTTAATTTGTTTTTTAACGACTGTGTAAAAATAAACAACTAGCAATTAGGTGAATGTGTTCATGCTCATGCACAACACACCTTGTTGCCCCAAAGTTACCAATTCTTGTCCTTAACACCAAATATTTAATAAGAAAAGGTTGCTTTATGGCGATAATACGGACGATTGAGCGCAAATGCAACACCGTTGCAACACATAGTCGCTATTTTTGCGCCCAAAATACAACAAAAATGTTTCAAATGGGAGATAGTGTTATGAATTACGGAAGATGTCTGGGTCGCCTGTTTGCTGTGGCTTTGTTTTGTGTCGGGTGTACAGAGAACCACCACAGTCACGAGCATGGCGTGGCGGAGGAAGAAAGCGCGCACGGACATTCGTCGGGCGACATTGTGATGGAACCCGAGAAGGCTAAGGCTGCAGGTGTGGAGGTGGAGACTTTGCGGCCCGGTATTTTCCACGATGTGATAAAGTCCGGCGGCAAAGTGATGGCGGCTTCTTGCGACGAGTCCACTGTCACAGCCACCACCGCGGGTCTTGTGACGCACTCGCACGATATGAGTGAGGGTATGACCGTGCGTAAGGGGGCCGCGCTCTTCTACATATCCTCCTCTTCGTTGCAAGAAGGGGATGTGGCTAAGAAAGCGTATGTGGACATGATGCGGGCAAAGAAAGAGTACGAGCGGAAGAAGCTGTTGGTGGAGGACAGAATAGTGACACAGAGCGATTTTGACGCCGCCTACGCGGAATACGAGAGGGCAAGACTGGCATATCAGGCCATGGAGGGTTCCGTTACCGACAAGGGCGTGGCTGTGAAATCGCCCGTGACGGGGTATATAAAGGAATGTAAGGTAAAGGACGGGGACTATGTGGAAGTGGGGACACCACTGATGACAGTGACGAAGAACAAGCATCTCTACCTCCGTGCAGAGGTTCCCATGAGGTTTTATGCCTCACTTGGCAAAGTGACGTCGGCAAGGTTCCGGACACAGTACAGCGACGAACCGCTGGACCTCCGCGACATGAACGGACAGCTGCTCTCTCTTGGCAAGTCTGCCGTCAGCACCTCTTCGTATATACCGGTGACATTTCAGTTTGACAATAACGATTTGGTGGTGCCGGGGTCGTACGCCGAAGTCTTCCTGGTGACAGGCGACAGGGACAGCGTGTTAAGCCTTCCTTTGTCCGCCATCACCGAAGAGCAGGGGCTGTACTACGTATATTTGAAAAAGGACGCTCACAGTTATGTCAAGCGCGAGGTGGGCATAGGCGCGACAGACGGTATGCGCATAGAGATAACGGATGGCCTGAAAGGCGGTGAGGAGGTGGTGGTAAAGGGGGCCGTCAGCGTGAAGTTGGCAGGTGCAAGCACCGCAATACCCGGACATACGCACAACCATTAAAGCGTGTAATACTATGTTGAACAGAATAATATACTTCTCGTTGCACAATAGGCTCGCCGTACTGTTTGCGGCGTTGCTGCTCGTTGTGGGCGGCACATACATGACGTTGAACACTGAGGTGGACGTTTTCCCCGACCTCAACGCCCCCACGGTTGTGGTGATGACCGAAGCCAACGGCATGGCGGCGGAAGAGGTGGAACAGTTGGTGACGTTTCCCATTGAGACAGCTGTGAACGGTGCCGCCAACGTGCGCCGCGTGCGATCTTCCTCCACCATGGGGTTCTCTGTGGTGTGGGTGGAATTTGAATGGGACACCGACATATACATAGCCAGACAGACCGTGTCAGAGAAACTGGCGGTGGTGGGTTCCGAACTTCCCGACGGTGTGGCGTCTCCGGTGATAGGGCCGCAGTCGTCCATTTTGGGAGAATTGCTTATTGTGGGCATGACAGCCGACACCACGTCGCTTCAAGACCTCCGGACGCTTGCCGACTGGACTGTGCGTCCGCGTCTGTTGTCCGTGGAAGGGGTGTCGCAGGTTGCCGTGTTGGGAGGCGACATACGTCAGTACCAGATATTGTTCGACCCAGGCAAGATGCGCCACTATGGGGTGAGTCTCAACGAATTGATGGCTGCCACACAGGACATGAACCGTAATGTGAACGGCGGTGTGCTCTACCAGTACGGCAACGAGTACATCGTGCGTGGAATATTGTCCACTTCCGACGTGGAGGCTCTTGCAAGTTCTGTGGTGAAGGTGGTGGGCGGAACTTCCGTCACGCTTGCAGACATTGCCAAGGTTCAAGTGGGCGCACAGGAGCCGCACCTCGGCGTGGCTTCTGAGAAAGGGAAGCCTGCGGTGCTGCTCACCGTCACCAAACAACCCGGAGTGGGCACGCTGGATCTGACCGACGACCTTGAGGAAGCCCTTGACGACTTGTCCGGCAACCTTCCGTCCGATGTACGTGTCTCCAAGGACATCTTCCGTCAGTCGCGTTTCATAAACAGTGCTATAGACAGTGTTAAGGACTCTCTCTTGGAGGGTGCGTTTTTCGTTGTTGTGGTGTTGGCTCTTTTCCTTGCCAACGTCCGCACCACAGCCATATCCGTGATATCCATACCTATAAGTCTGGTGGCGGCCATGCTTGTGCTTCACTGCTTGGGCATGAGCGTGAACACCATGAGCCTGGGCGGACTTGCCATTGCCATAGGCTCGCTGGTGGACGATGCCATTGTGGATGTGGAGAACGTGTGGAGAAGAATGCACGAGAGACACCCTGCCACGTTGCGCGAGCGTTTGGCTGTCATTTACGAGGCTTCGGGCGAGGTGAGGATGCCCATCCTCTATTCCACTGTCATTATAGTGGTCAGTTTCACTCCGTTGTTCTTTCTCGACGGTATGGAGGGACGTATGCTCATACCGCTCGGCGTGGCGTTCATAGTGGCTCTGTTTGCGTCCACCGTAGTCGCGCTTACGCTCACCCCTGTGATGTGCAGCTATCTGCTGGACGGCAAAAGTCTAGGGAAAACCAAGGACGACGGTTCCTCGTCGTTCACCAAATGGTTGCGCAGGCACTATTCCAACGCTCTGTTGTGGGTGCTCGACCACAAGAGGGGTGTGGTGTGCTCCACCTTGGCTTTGTTGGTGGCGGCCTTGTGTATCTTCAGCACTCTGGGACACAGCTTCCTGCCTCCCTTCAACGAGGGCTCGTTTACTGTGAACGTAAGCTCCATGCCAGGCATTTCTTTGGAGGAGTCCGACCGTATAGGACGTGAGGCTGAGCGTCTTCTGCTCTCCATACCGGAGATAAAGACAGTGGGGCGGAAGACCGGTAGGGCAGAGTTGGACGAGCACGCTTTGGGCACCAACGTCTCTGAGATAGAGGCTCCTTTCGAAATAGAGGAGAGACCATACAGGGAAATCCTTGCCGATGTGCGTGCGAAGATGTCAGTACTGGCAGGTGCCAACGTGGAGATAGGACAACCCATCTCGCACCGTATAGACGCCATGCTGAGCGGCACGAAAGCGAATATTGCCATAAAACTGTTCGGCGACAACCTCAACCGTCTATTCACCACCGCAAACGAGATAAAACGTCATATTGCCGATGTTGAGGGCTTGGCGGATCTTACTGTGGAGCAACAGGTGGAGCGTCCGGAACTGAAGATTATACCCAACAGGGAAATGTTGCTCAGGCAGGGTATCACATTGGCGGAATTCAACCGCTTTGTGAACGTTAACATGGCGGGCGAACAAGTGGCGGATGTCCTTGAGGACGGCAAGCGTTTCGCATTGGTTGTGCGTTCCGACGAGGAGAGCCGAAACACTATGGAGGACATACGCAATCTTGTCATAGACACGGAGGACGGCAGGAAAATACCTCTCTCAGACGTGGCGCAGGTGGTTTCATCCATGGGGCCGAACACTATAAACCGGGAGAATGTGAAGCGCAGGATAGTGGTGAGCGCCAACACCAACGGCAGAGACATACGCAGCGTGGTGGAGGACATAAAAAAATGTATAGACGACAACATAACACTGCCCGAGGGATACCATATAGAATATGGCGGACAGTTTGAGAACGAACAGGCTGCCAGCCGTACACTGACTCTTATGTCCGTGGTAAGCATAGCCGTCATCTTCCTGCTCATAAACATACAGATAGGCAATGTTAAGGAGAGCGGAATCATCATGCTGAACTTGCCGTTGGCGTTGATAGGCGGCATGTTCGCCCTGTGGTTCACTACTGGCGAGGTGAGTATTCCCGCCGTTATAGGCTTCATTTCCCTCTTCGGCATAGCCACACGCAATGGTATGCTTCTGATAACACATTACCGCTATCTTCAGGAAGAAGGACTCTCTGTGAGGGAGAGTATTCTGCAGGGGTCTGCCGAACGTATGAGTCCAATACTTATGACAGCCCTCACGTCCGCCCTTGCCTTGATACCGCTTGCCCTGCGGGGAGACTTGCCCGGCAACGAGATACAGAGCCCCATGGCAAAGGTGATATTGGGCGGTCTGCTCACATCCACGTTCCTCAATGCCTTCATCATCCCGTTGGTGTACGACTGGATGAGCAAGAGGCTTGAAAAACAAGAAACTAAACAACAAAATGACTAATGAAATGAAAGGATGCTCTTTGTTGGTGTTGCTGTTTGTCGCCAATGTGCTGCAGGCGCAACAGTTCAGGTCGATACTCAACAGTGTAGAGGCGAACAACGTACAGTTGCAGGCTGTCAAACACGGATTGGAAGCGGACATTGCCGGGATGCGCGCCGAAAACAACATAGGCTCTACGTCCGTAGAGTACAGTCCGTTCTTCGAGGGAGGGGCGGCCGGGCTAGCCAGCAGCGAGTTGATGGTGTCTCAAGAGTTTGACTTCCCCACACAATATGCACTTCGGCGTAAGGTTGTGCGCAGTTCTGAAGAGGAGGCTTCCGCCAAATACGGAATACTGCGCAGGGACATACTGCTGGAGGCGCAGACTTTGTGCATAGATTTGTTGGCGGCAGAGCGCGGCGCGTCACTTCTTGCCAAGAGAAAAGAAGTGACGGACTCTTTGCTCAGCATTGTGTCGCGGCGTATGGAGCACGGCGATGCTACGCAGATAGATGTCAACAGGCTTCGTATGGAGAGTATGAACCTCCAGACGGAGTTGTTGCAAAATGGGAACAGCAGGAATTCGCTGTTGCACTCGTTGCAGGCGCTCAACGGAGGCGTGCCTGTGGACTCTTTGTGGACAGGGTACGCAAAAGACGGATTGCCGGTATGCCTGATATCGGACACGGTGGCTCAGAGTGCTGTGCTTGAGTCTAAATACGCCGCCGCGTCGTTTCGTAAGGCGCAGCAGGAGAGCAAGGTGGCGAAGCGTGGATGGTTGCCGTCCCTGACTATGGGGTACCGTAGGAACACCGACTTGTGGACGGCCTCGCATGGAGTGCTGTTGGGTGCGAGTTTCCCCCTTTTCTCCCATTCCAACAGGGTGAAAGCCGCCAAGCAGAAGCAGGAGGCGGCAGAGTTGGAGGTACATAACGTACTGTTGGAGGAATATACTTCTCTTGTCAAGTTGCGCGGGGAGGCCACTTCGTTGGCGGTGATGCTGAAGGCTTACGATGAGGCTTTGATGTATGAGACCCTGCGTCTCCTGCGCAGAGGAGTGGAGGAGGGCGAAGTGCCAGTCTCCGACTATCTCACCCAAAGCGATTATATATATGTGAAGCTGAAAGAGAAGCAGGACATCACGGTACGTCTGTATAAAGTCTACGCGGAGTATATGTCCAACGGATTGTAGACGCCTTGCCGTAAGAGGTTCGGGGCGTGCGGCGGTTATTCCGTTTGCTGTGTCTCGCCCTCTGCGTCTTCCGTCTTGGTCTCCTCTTCCTTGTTTGCCGGTGGGGTTCTCTTTTCAAAGAGGCGGTAGGTGGTACGCAGAACCTTGAATTCCGTGCGTCGGTTGAGGGCGTTGCATATTTCCTGCTTTTCCGGGTCTTCAATACCAAGTATGTACTGTTCGGTGAGGGTGTCGCCCTCGGTGAGGAACGGATTCTGTTCCGCTATCTTGCGTGAGACCACCTTGGGGCGTTTCTCCCCATAGCCGACGGGGGAGAGGCGTTCGCTCTCTATCCCGTGTTCCGTCAGGTAATTCACAACGCTTTCGGCGCGTCGCTGGCTGAGCCGTTCGTTGTACTCGTCTCTGCCGCGGTAGTCGCAGTGGGAGGCAAGTTCTATGGTGACGTTGGGGTTCTCGTTGAGCAGGTCCACAAGGCTGTCCAACGCCTGTGTGCTGTTTTCAGTGAGTGCGGCGCTGTCGAATTCGTAGAACACGTTGCGTATCAACACCGGGTTGTTGATGCTGGCAAGGGGAAACTGCAGCACATACTCCTTGCTCACGCTGCTGGTGTCTACACGCAACTCCTCGCCGTGGTTGAGGTAGCCGTGGCAAGTGCCGAGGAAGACATACTCCACGTTGGGTTTCACCTCTTGTACGAACGAGCCGTCTCCGCGTACACTGAGCTTGGCGTTGGTGCCGTCGTTGCCCACCATGTACACAAGTCCTTCCGGCAGTTCGTAGCCGTCTTTCTCGTACACCCATCCCTTTACTGTCTGTATCACTTCCGGACACTCAAAGGACATGATGTGGTCCCATCCGCGCGCGTCGCCTCTGGAGGTGGAGAAGAAACCGCGGTTGTGGAGTCCGTCAAACGTCATCCCGAAGTCGTCGCCGCTGCTGTTCATGGGATATTTGAGGTTTTCCACCGTCCACTTGCCGGTGCTGTCACATTCGGCTTTGAAAATATCCAAGCCCCCCATCCCTGGATGTCCGTTGCTGGAGAAATAAAGCTCGCCGTTGGGACGGAAAGACGGGAACATCTCGTCTCCCGGAGTGTTGATGGGAGCGCCGAGGTTTTCCACACCGCCCATCCCATGATCCGTTATGGCTATGCGCCAGATGTCCTTGCCTCCCAGTCCGCCTGGCATGTCGCTGGTGAAATAAAGCCACTTCCCGTCGGGGGAGACGGCAGGGTGGGCATAACTGGAGAGTGTGTCTTTCGTTATCTGTAGTGTCTGCGGTTTGCTCCAAGACGCGTCGCTGCGCTGGCTGGTGCATATCTCGGCATAACGCGGATAGTCGCTGTCGAAAGTGCAGCGTGTAAGGTACATGGTCTTCCCGTCGGGGGAGAACGAACACGCGCCTTCGTCAAACTCGCTGTTCAGGTCGCCCTCCACGGCTTCCGGCTGTTGCCATTTGCCCTTGTCGTCCTTCTTGCTTACGAATATGTCGCCGCTCTTGGTGCCGGTGATGCCGCTAATCTCGTTGCCGGAGACTTGCGGACGTGTGGTGCTGATGTAGAGCTGGTCAGACTCGTCGCCTGCCAGCATGGGGCAGAAGTCAGACCGGCGGCCGTTGAAGACAGGCTCTTTCTTCACCGTGTACGACGTGGTTTTGTTCTTCCATATAGGGGCTTGCATACAGCCTTGCTTGCCGTTCAAGGCAAGTGTGTGCGAGGGCACTGCCTGGAGGAACGCGTCGTAGTTCTTTATTGCGGTCTTGTAGTCGCCCATGGAGTGTTGTGCCTGTGCCGCGTACAACAGAGCCATGGAGTCGGGGTAGTGATAGCGGATGGCATTGAGGTATGCGCCGGCGGCTTTGGCGTGATAGTTGATGCGGCGGTAGCACTCCGCCATCTTCCATGCCCGTTCGCCGCGTTTGTCCCTCTCCTTTGTGGGAGTGCGCAAATACGCTTTCCTGTATTCCGCGGCTGCGTCGAAATATTCGCCTATGGCATAGAACGCGTCTCCCTTTTTCACGTGGGTCTCTGCCCCGCAGGAACACAGCAAGGCCACGGCTGCCGCCAAAGACGACAACAAGAGTATGTGTTTCCTTGTAAAGGTATCTGTATTCTTGCTCACGATATCACGTCACCATATTCAATTCATTAGAGAAAACGTAGACCGCCGTCTTTTTATTGTGTCCGGTCATTTCTTGCCCTTCTCCTTGCCCTTCTCCTTGCCCTTCTCCTTGCCCTTCTCCTTGCCTGCAGGTTTGGCGGGTTCTGTGCTTGTGGACACACGTCTTGCCGTAGAGTCTTTCAACACTGCTGTCACCACCTCGCCGACCATCTGCTTCAGTTCGTCAAGGAATGTGCGTGCGTCGTATTCGTGGTGCTCTATCTGTCTGAGTTTCTTCTCCCACAAGCCCGTCAATTCTGCGCTTTTCAGCAAGTCCTCGCGGATGATGTCTATCAGTTCCGTCCCTGTGGAGGTGGCGACAAGGTTTTTCCTCTCCTTGCGGATATAGTGGCGTTTGAAGAGGGTCTCTATTATGGCAGCCCTGGTGGACGGACGTCCTATGCCGTTCTCCTTCAAGGCGTCGCGCAGGTCTTCGTTGTCCACCAGCTTGCCGGCGGTTTCCATGGCGCGCAGCAGGGTGGCCTCAGTAAACGGCTTGGGCGGCGTAGTCCACTTCTCGTTGAGGGACGGTGTGTGTCCGCCGCTTTCGCCTTTCTCAAACACAGGTAGCTGTGTGACGGCGGAAGCCGTGTCGGACTCGTCCTCTCCGTTTGTGGAATTTCTGTGCATCACCGCTTTCCAACCCTCGTCTACGATGGTTCTTCCGTTTACCCTGAACAACACGTCCTCGCCTGTCTCCGGCGACACCTTGCCCATCACACTGGTGGTTTGGAACTGACAGTCGGGGTAGAACGCCGCTATGAACGAGCGCGCCACAAGGTCGAACACGTTCTGCTCCATCTCGCTCAGCGCGTTTGGCGGTACGCCGGTAGGGATGATGGCGTGGTGGTCTGTGACCTTGCTGTTGTCGAAGACTTTCTTTGATTTCTTCAGCGGCTTTCCTCCCAACGGTTTTACCAATGCGGCATACGGGTTTTCTCCTGCCGTCTTGGTAAGGAACAGTCCGTTCATGATATTGCCGCACTTGGGGTACACGTCGTCGGGGAGGTATGTGGTGTCGACACGCGGATATGTGGTCACTTTCTTTTCGTACAGGCTTTGTATCAGCCGTAGCGTGGTGTCGGCACTGTATCCGAACTTCTTGTTGCAGTCCACTTGCAGCGACGTGAGGTCGTATAGGCGCGGAGGAGCTTCGGAGCCTTTCTTCTTGGTTGTCGACAACACTTCAAAAGGTCTGTCGGCGATGCTGTCCATCAGGAACTTGCCCTGTTGCTCTTCGCTGAATTCCATCTGTTTGTACACTGTGCCTTTTTGTTTCGCCGTCTTGCTTTGTCTGGCAGTCTCCGCGGCTTCTTCGGCCTCGGCATCCTCGTCGGGCTGTATGGCGGTAAACTTCACGTCCCGGTACACGGTGGAGAGTGTCCACGACTGGCGCGGCACGAAGTTCTCTATCTCGCGTTGGCGGTTTACTATAAGTGCCAGTGTGGGGGTCTGTACCCTGCCCACGCTAAGCACTTGCCCTTGTCCGTAAGCATACTTCAGGGTGTACAGACGGGTGGCGTTCATGCCGAGCAGCCAGTCGCCTATGGCACGCATCAGCCCCGCTTCGTAGAGGCTTTGGTACTCGCTTTGGTCTTTGAGATGGTTGAAGCCTTCGCTGATGGCTTCTTTCGTAAGGCTGTTTATCCAGAGTCTCTTAACCGGGCATTTGACTTGCGCCTTCTGCATCACCCATCTCTGTATCAGCTCCCCTTCTTGCCCGGCATCGCCGCAGTTGACTATGCTGTCGGCCTTGCTCATCAGTGTCTTTATGGTGCGGAACTGTTTTTCTATGCCTTTGTCGGCTTTCAGCTTGATGCCGAAACGCTGTGGTATCATAGGCAGAAGGCTGAGTCGCCAGCTCTTCCACACAGGGTCGTATTCGTGAGGTTCCTTCAGCTCGCACAAGTGGCCGAAAGTCCACGTCACTTGAAATCCGTTTCCTTCCATATACCCGTCGTGGCGGACGTTTGCGCCCAACACATTGGCGATGTCTGTGGCTACAGACGGTTTCTCGGCTATGCAGACTACCATGCTTATCTCGTGTTTCCTTTTCTTCCGGATTGCAAAATTACGTATAAAATCCGAACCGAAAGCATGGTCTCATTCAAAAAGTGATGTGTAAAGAGACTCGTACCGTTGCGCCACTTTTATGTAATGGTGGTGTTTCATCACGTATTCCAGGCTTTCCCTCTTCAGGCTCGGGATGCGTTCGGGATGAAGTGTCAAGTCTTCAAGTGCCTCGTACACCGCTTCGTAGGTGGGTTGCACATTCACTATCGGACGCAGACGCGGCTCACCCAAGAGGTCGTAGTGCTCCGGCTCCCCTCCTCCCACGCACGCCATTCCTTTGGACATGGCAAGGAGGGCGTTCATGGCAGGGGTGTAGCTGTAGAGCTGGTCGAGCAGCACGTCGCAGCCTTCCATGGCTTTCACGTACTGCGTGTACGGCAGGTTCTCCGTGCACACGAGACTTGCTTTAGAGGGGTAGCGGCTCACTATGTCGCGTGCGGCTCTGAGCATGATGTCCGTACCCTTGTACTCCGACCTGTTCCGCTGTATGCCTATGAAGAAACGTACCTTGTCCACGGGAGGAAACGACGAGGGCGCATTGCCGTCTGGCACTACGGGCAACGGCATATAGCGGGTCTTCTCTTTCCAATATTGCCTGTAACATTCCCAATATTCGTAAAGCACGGGCGTGACGGCATCGCAGGTGCTCGCTATGTGCTCGTTGAATGTCCGTGCCGACGGACTTGTCCATTCGTCGTATTGTCTCTTGGCGTAGGGGAAGGACAGTCTGCGGTCGGCGGAGCCTATGTTGAAGTCTCCGTACCGGAAAAGGTGGAGGTCGCAGCTGCCGTGCACCCAGTAATAGTCATCGCCAAGGGCACTCAGCACCACCCGTCCGTTATGGCGTTTCAGGTAATCGTATATCCGCCGCAGACGTTCCCTGCGGAGTGCCATAAAGTCGGGACTTGCCAACTGCACCACGTCGTACCCCCTGAGCTTTGGCAGCAAGGCTATCACCCGCCCTATGTAGCTGACGCTTCCGCATAGTCCGGGCTTCCGGTCGAGGGTGATGTCTTGCGGCATCTTGCGCCAGCGGAGCGGCTCGCTTATCACCACAGTCTCGTGTCCCAGTTTCCTAAGTCCGAGCGACAGGTTGTAGTGCGCCATCGACGCGTCGCCGAGGAACAGTATTCTCATTGTCCTTTATGGTTTATGTGGCATTTTTCCGAGGCGGCACTTCCGTTGCCGTAAATGGAGGTCTTGATGTAAACACCTCTTTGCGTGGGCTCGGAGGCCAGCTTTTGTCCGCTGAGGGAATGCCATACGACTTTAACTGTGTTGCCGGCGTTGTCTGTGGCATCCGCAATTCCGGTCGTCTCCCCTTTGACGTGCCGGAACAGCCAGTTAATACGTTCGTCGGTGTAGCTCTTTTCGCACACATTCTCGTGGGTCCACCCTTCTTCAATGTTGAACTTGTACTCTGCGTCGTACTTGTCCATGTCCGTCAAGAACGTCTCCACATTGGATATCTTCATGATTCTGTCAGCAGTGCCCATCACAGTGAAGAGAGGCGTTTTGGCGACGTTCTCCGCATTCAGCCCGGTGGGGTTGCCGGCTACGGGCATTGCCGCGGCAAAGAGGTCGGGGTGGTTGGACAGCATGTTCCATGTGCCTGTCCCTCCCATAGAGCCGCCCAGGATATAAACCTTGGCGGCATCCGCAACGCCCCTGTCTATGTAAGTCCGCAGCAGACCCACAATGGCGTTTTGCATGGTGCCGAGCCACGACATGTTAGTAGGGCATTGCGGGACAAGCATTATGGCTTTGCGGTTGTTGGCTGACAGCCACGAGCTGATGGCGTTGATGCCGGGTTCTTGCATTTGTGTCTCATTGTCGTTTCCCTTGCTGGAACCGCCGTGCAGGTAGATGACAAGCGAAGCCTTGTCGCCAAGACCGGGGATTGTGGCTCTTTGGTACGGCAGGGTTATGCCTCCGTAGGAAAAAGTCTCTTTGGAAAATGTGGCTTTTTGGGCGGAAGCCTCGCCGCAGCAGAGAAAGCCCAGCAGGGCGAAAGCCACCGGTAGTTTGTGTCTTATAAGTCGCATTGTCAATTTCATACTTGTTTTCATAATTGTAATTTCTTTAATCTTTTTTACGTTACGGCTATATGACTCGACAAAGTGCTTAAAGTAAAAACGGCAAGTGGCATTTTGACGCAAAAACAGTGCGTTTCCATGTGTTTCTATCCTTTTTCAATGACAAATTGCCACTAACCATAGATTCTTTATGCTTTCCAGACTTCCCATAAGTGTACGTAATCATACGTTTGGTTTAGTCAATTTACAAATGACAAAGGGAAAGCCGTTTCGTGGGCAAAGATACAAAAAGTTTTTAGGTATAGGCGCATAGAGCGCACTCTCGAAACGCCCTATTTTAGGCGT
>CAVHCL010000018.1:0-4148 GCA_963634425.1 Bacteroidaceae bacterium | reverse complement strand
GGCATTATATCATATGATTCTATAGTAATAATAAGGATAAGGATAAGGATGAAAAATTACATACGCCCTGAACACATTATCAAGGCACTGGCAAATCTGCCACAGTTGGTTCTTGAAGTAACAGATGCTTGCAATTTGATGTGCAAATACTGTGCCTACGGGGAACTTTATGAAGACTATGACAAACGGCATGACAGGAAAATGAGCTTTGATATGGCTCACCGTATGATTGCCCACCTTTATCCCCTATGGAATTCGGAACATAACACATCGTCGCAGCAAACTCTCTATATTTCCTTCTACGGAGGGGAGCCGTTGATGAACATGTCGCTGATAGAAAGGGTCGTGGATTACACGAAAGGACTTCACATACCCCATCGCACTATCAGTTTTGCCATGACCACTAATGCCATATTGCTTGACCGCTATATGGATTTCTTTGTGGAACATGATTTCTCGTTACTGATAAGTCTGGACGGGAATAGAAAGAACGACAGCTACCGTGTTGACCATTCTGGCAATCCGTCGTTTGAAAGGGTTGTCCGTAACATTGATTTGCTGAGGGAGAGACATCCCGACTATTTCCGTCGGGGCGTCAATTTCAATTCAGTGTTCCATAACAGGAGTTCCGTTGAAGATGTATATTCTTTCATAAAGGAGCGGTATGACAAGATTCCAAATATAAGCGACATGAACAACGTAGGTGTCAGGCCAGACAAGAAGGGTGAGTTTGAGAGGATGTTCCAATCATCAATACAGAATCTGAACAGGTCTAAGAAAAAGAACGAGATAAAGGAAGCTCTGTCTCTCAGGAATCCAGAGTATCGCGCCCTCGCTCTTTTCCTGAAACAACACAGCGGATTTGCATTCGAAGATTACACAGACTTGCTATTTGAAAAGGGGGAGCCGGCCTTCATTCCGACAGGTACGTGCCTCCCATTCACACGGAAACTCTACCTTTCTGTCAATGGAAAGATTCTTCCATGCGAACGTATAGGCCAGCAATTCGGTCTGGGTGAGGTCACGGACACAGAAGTCAGGCTTGACCCTGTTGCAATAGCTAATAAATGTAACGAGCGTCTTGCACGGATGGAGAAAGTTTGTAAAGCTTGTTATAACAAAAAGACATGTTCGCAGTGTATGTATAATCTGGAAGGATTGGATGAGCATCCCAAATGCAATGGGTTTATGGATGAAAGGGCTTTCCATACATATTGCGAACACAACATGTCGCTTATCAGCAAGAAGCCTTCACTGTACAGGGAAATAATGACGCGTGTGTTTTCTTCCTAAAACAAAATCAACAACAGGCATGCGTATCCATACCATCATACTGACGTTACTTCTTGGGACGATTCCATCTCTCTCGCAGACCCGGATAATTGGGCGTGTGCTGACAGGAGATGGCTCTCCCTCCGAAGGTTTCGTCACACTGAGCCTGCCTGGCGAGTCGACGAAACTCTCCTTTGCGGACATCAACGGAAAGGGTGGCTACGTCCTTACCTATTCTGGCAAGGCCGACAGCCTATGCATCCGTGTCTCGGGCTTCATGATAGGGTACTATGTCAAGGTGGTGCCAAACAAGTCGCAGACACTGGACTTCACAGTCAAGGAAAAGGAAGCCGATCTAAAGGAGGTTGACATAAAGGCCGACCCTGTCACCGTGAAGGGCGACACAACCGACTACCTTGTAGGGGCATACGCACAGCAGGGCGACCGTGTCATAGGCGATGTCCTGAGGAAAATGCCAGGCATAGAGGTGTCAGGGAGTGGGAGCATCAGCTACAATGGCAAGCCAATAAGCAAGTTCTATATAGAGGAGATGGACATGCTCCAAGGGCGTTATGGGCTGGCCGTGAACAACGTGAGCGCCGCCGATGTGAGCAAGGTGCAGATCATGGAGCATCACCAGCCTGTCAAGATGCTACATGGCAGGATATTCTCCGATGATGTTGCCGTCAACCTGAAACTCAAGGACAAGGCGAAGGGGACGTATGCGCTGACCACATCGCTTGGCGGCGGCATGATGGAAAGTGGAGAAAGCGTGGCAAAGGGATTGTGGAACGAAGAGCTGACGGGGATGTTCTTCGGTGGTGACAGACAGACGATGCAGACCTACAAGGGGAACAACTCTGCTGACAACATCCTTGCGGAACTCTCAAACCAGTACGGCGGCGGAGCCGGTCCGCGAACCGTCTCGCATGTAGGTCTGTTGCGTCCCGGCACGCCTGGTCTGCCGCAGAAGCGGTGGATGGACAACCGGACCTATGCTGCGTCGTTCAACTGGTTAGAGAAGTTGAACAAGGACAAGGAGATGACATTCAATGCCGTATACACTCACGACCTCCAGAGGCGTGCGGGCTACACCTACACGGAACGCTACCGTCTCAATGCCCCGAACACCAACATCCGCGAGACGCAGACTTCGGAGGACAAGGCTCACCGTCTCGAACTGTCGCACAAGTACACCAACAATGCCGACAGCAATTACAGCACCAACAACCTCTCGTTTCAGATTTCATGGAACGACGGCTCTGTAAATGGCCTGACCCGGGGAGACAACTACAGTTCGTCGGTCATCCAGGGTATGCGTTCCGTTCCGTTTTCCGTTTCCGACAGGGC
The DNA here is from genome assembly GCA_963634425.1 of Bacteroidaceae bacterium. GTDB lineage: Bacteria > Bacteroidota > Bacteroidia > Bacteroidales > Bacteroidaceae > Physcousia. The sequence goes on along the minus strand of CAVHCL010000018.1, from coordinate 1,526 downwards.
GATGCTGCAGCGGCTCTTGGGAAAGGACATCTTCCGTTTCAACCTGTCGGCAGGGTATGCCCAGTCTGCGCAGACGCTCGGCGTGACGGACGGCGACGGCTGGTCGCGCAGACAGGAGTTGATGTCGCGAACAGTGTCGCTGAACGCCTTCACCTCCTACGAGCGGGGCTTCGGTCCGATACAGGGCGAGTACGGGTTCAGTGCGACAGGCCATCTGTACGGCGAGGACGGGACGTTGACGGGCATGGAAGGCGTGAGCGAAGATGACTGCAGAAACAGGATGTGGTACGGGATGTGGCACCTGAGCGTCTTCCAGACATACAGCTATCGGCACAGCCACGGCCGCATAGCACTCGGTCTGCCAGTCATACTCGACATACAGACTTCCGATGACCGCGTGCGCAGCCGTCGGCGCACATTCCTGCACCCAATCGTGCTGCCGTCGCTCTCTTCAACCTACGAATGGAACGTGTGCCACACCCTGAGCGCAGATGCTGCCTACGAGCAGCAGGTAGGCGACCTGGGCAACCTCTTTCAGGGCTATGTGATGGAGAACTACCGTGAGGTGGCAAGAAGCCGGATGGACAGGTTGCTCTCGCGCAGGAGCGTGAACCTGTCCGGTGCCTATCGCTATTCCAACGCTTTGCGGCAACTGCACCTCAACGCCAATGCGGGCTACGGTTACACCTGGCTCAACCAGATGGAGTCCATTGTCTATGACGGCATCTACTGCAGTTCGGTGTTTCAGGAAATGGACAATACTTCATTGTCCATTTCCGCAGGGATGGGGCTAACGAAGAGCTTCTCTTGGCTGCGTAGCTACCTGAAGACGAATGTGGGTTACGGCTGCAGCAAGTACCAGCGGCAGATAGACGGGACGATGATGGACTATCGTCGGCACTCCGGCAACTTGAATGTTTCGGGTGCCATTACGCCGATGGAGTGGATGAGCATTGTGGCAGGATTTGGCGGTATGCTGAGCAGTACGTTGAACGGACACGCGGCATCTGGTACCGTGAAGGACTACATTGGCAGGCTGTCACTGAAACTGTGTCCTGCCAAGCAACTGACATTGACTGTCAGCGGAGAAGGAACGTACGACAACTGGGCCGGGAATGCCAACTGCCGCTACTTCTGCGACATCAGGGTGCAGTACACTTTCAAGCGTACAACGCTGGAGCTGGAGGGCAACAACCTCTCGGGTCAGAAGAAGTATGTCGTGACGCACAACACCGACATGGACATCTACCATCTGGAATACGGTCTGCGTCCAAGGAACTATTTGGTCAAATTGAGATTTAAAATATTCTAAGCACATGGATAAGAAATTATTTTGGTACGGTTTGAAGTCAGAAGTGTATGTCCGCCTCTCTGACTATAAGGCTTTGATTTATGATACTAAACAGAAAATCTGTCGAATAAGCGAGGATAAGCATGTAATATGTCTGCTACGAACTATCGAAGAGGGCGAGTCGTTAGGCTGTGTCCTTATTGATAAAGGTTGGCAGCACTCCTCTGTCAATGAT
>CAVHCL010000017.1:0-4124 GCA_963634425.1 Bacteroidaceae bacterium | reverse complement strand
GGTGAAATCGCCCCAAGATTTTGCGGTTTCAAAATATATTCGTACTTTTGCCAACGGAAAGGATAAACAGATGCCCAATATGAAATACCCTGTAGGAATACAGAGCTTCAATCAAATCGGAGGGGATGGCTATGCCGTGGAGTATGCCGCAGATGACAAAACCGTTTGTCAGACAGGCTGCAACTTCCGTTCGAAGACTGGAACGGTTGGTGGCTATAAGGTAAACCTAATGAATATCATCTCCAATGCTGTGGCTGATTGACATCATGAAAAAGATAAGGATTCCCTTGTTGGCGAGAATCGTCATCGCCATCACATTAGGCGTTTTGCTTGGCAATGTATTCAATGAGCCTCTGGTGAGGTGCTTCCTGACGTTCAACGGCATCTTCAGTCAGTTCCTGGGCTTCATGATACCGCTCATCATCGTGGGCTTGGTGACGCCGGCCATCGCCGACATCGGTCATGGGGCGGGCAAGCTGTTGCTCGTCACGGTAGGCTTGGCTTTTGTCGACACCATTCTTGCAGGATTGCTGGGCTACGGAACGGGATTGGCACTCTTCCCTTCGATGGTGGCAAAGACGGGACAGGTGAGTGTGGGCCAGGTGGAAGAACTAAAACCCTTCTTTGAGATCACCATACCAGCCATGCTCGATGTGATGAGTGCGCTGGCGTTCTCGTTTGTCGCAGGTCTGGGCATTGCCTATAAGGGGGCTCACACGACGAAGACTGTCTTTGCCGAGTTTAAGGACATAGTGTCCGGCATCATCAACCGCGCTGTCATTCCGTTTTTGCCACTCTACATCTTCGGTGTCTTCCTCAGCATGACCTATACTGGCGAGGCTTACCGCATTCTGTTGGTCTTCGCCCAGATTATCATCGTCATCTTCGTGCTCCATGTGTGCATCTTGGCATACGAGTTCCTGATTGCAGGCGGCGTGTCTCGCCAGAATCCACTGCGGCAGTTCCTCAATATGTTGCCAGCCTATTTCACGGCATTGGGCACTTCCTCTTCGGCAGCCACAATTCCAGTGACGTTGAAGCAGACCTTGAAGAACAGGGTGACGGATGGCATAGCAGGATTTACGATACCCTTGTGTGCCACTATCCACTTGTCGGGTTCGATGATGAAGATAACCTGTTGTGCGTTAGCCATCTGCATGATCAATGGTATGCCTTACGACCTCCCGCTCTTCATGAACTTCATCCTTGTGCTGGCCATTTGTATGGTTGCTGCGCCGGGTGTGCCCGGAGGAGCGGTAATGGCAGCCTTGGGACCCTTGGCATCCATCCTCGGTTTCTCTTCCGACATGCAAGCCTTGATGATAGCCCTCTATATCGCAATGGACAGTTTCGGCACGGCGTGCAATGTGACGGGCGACGGAGCCGTCGCCATTGTCGTTGATAGGATATTCAATGGGAAGTAATCTGCTAATTTAAGGTAAAAAGTCATGGTTGTACAACATTGCATCAGTGGTTGTACAACATTGCATCAGTGGTTGTACAACACGGCATCCCTGCCTGTACAGCCATAGCATCCCTGCCTGTACAGCCATAGCATCCCTGCCTGTACAACCATAGAGTCCCTGCCTGTACAGGCATAGAGTCCTTGCCTGTACGGCCATGACTAAGCCGCCAAATGATTGATTAACTGTCTGATTATTATGGTGTAAAGATATGAAAAGGGAAGCCGCTTACATATCTTCCAAGGTCAAACAACCTATATTGATTTTCATCCTTTTTTAGCTTTTTATTTGATGGTGAAAAAACGGGGCTCAAAAAGTATCTTAGGTTACTTTTTGCACAGACAAAAAAAACTCGGGAAGGCGAACTTCTGCTCACCTTCCCGAGTTTGGCACAGTGGTACTGTATATCTATTTAGTAGAACAGAAACCTGTGGTCTTCCACATTCGCTTTTTCATACAGGTCTGCCGTGAAGTTGCCGAGCGTACGCATCAGAGCTTGAGCGGTGCTCCTCTCCTCCTTCTTCTTGTCGAACTCGCCTGCAGTTTTGGTCTGTTCCAACACCTGGAAGGCGTATACAGCGGCATTGCCTTTGACACCAGTCTTGAAATCGCCCTTCTTGGCCGTGCTTACGGCACCGCTGAGCGCCGGCTCGCTTGAGCCCACCTTAGCTATGAAGGCATTGTTGGCGAATGTTATGTGTTTGATGGTGTCGGACACCGCACCTTCCATCTTTGCGACATCAGCTACGCTCTTGGCACCCTTGATTTTCTCTTGAAGTATGGCGGCTTTCTTGTCTTTCAGTACTTCTGCAGTCAGGAAAGCCTTCACCTGCTCATCGTCCATGGAGGCGTATCCTTTCTTGTTGACTCCTGTGAGCACTATCACCAAGAGATGGTCGTTGTCTCCACACTCGTAGAGCGGAGATATCTCGTTGACCTTGGTGGACTTGTTGAAAATCCATCTCAAAGCGTCGCGTGTGCTGCTTACGTTGGCTACTTTGTACTCCGCGCTGCTTATGGCATTGCGTGTCTGTATGGTGTAGCCTTCCTTGGCAGCTTCCTCTTCCAGTTTCTCCACAGTCTTGCCGGCGAGGAAACTGCTGAATTTGCCGTAAGCCTTGTCGTATGTCTCCTTGCTGAAGTTGACAGGGCGCTTGATGACAGCCACGTCATACTTGGTGATGATGTTCCTGCGGTCTGTAACCTGTGAGATGATGATGCCTTGTCCGTCGAGCACAGTCTTGTTGTAAACGCCAACGGGCGCTGTGGTGATGGTCTCCAGGAATTTGCGGTTGTTGTCGTCTATGGTCATGCCTTCATACTGTGCGCTTGTCATCCACACCTTGGTGGCTGGCTGGTTGTATTTCTTGGCTATAGTGTCGAAGTCGGCACCTGCTGCCAAGGCTGCCATAATGCTGTCCGCAGTCTTCTCGGCTGCCGCCATATCCGCTCCCACTGCTGCTATCTGGCGAACTTCCACTGAGTCGGGGCGGCTCACCTTGTCTATGAGACGTACTATGTTGACGGTGTTGTCGTGAGCGTGTGCGAAAGGACCTACCTGGTCACCCACATTCATGCTGTCCAGTTTCTCCGCAATGTCGTGCGGAAGAGTCTTCTTGCTGATGGGCAGAGGACTGTAACTTACCTGACTTCCCGACTCGCGTACAATCTTGGCTGCGTTGCCTCCCTCTGCGAGAGCCTCGGCGTATTTTTCCATCTCATCGTTGAGGGCTTTCTTGTCGCTTTCGCTTGCAGTAACCTTGACGTCGATGTACTTGATGTTGCGGCTTTCCTCGTTGGTGCGGAACATCTGCTTCATCTCGTTGTACTTGTCCTTGAGCTCCTTGTCATCCACTGTTATGTCAGCGTCTTTGACGGATGTGTAGGGGAGTGCGGCCATCACTATCTCGCTTTCGTTGGCTTTGGCGTCGTAAGCCGCTTGTGCAGCCACGGGGTTGCTGATGAGAGTGCTGCTGAGAAGTGTTTGGTACTTCTGTGCAAGTGTCTGATGGCGTATGCTCTTCTCCACGAACTTCCAGTAGTTGTACATCTGAGTGTACTGTTCCTTGACGTCGCCGCTTATCTCATTGCTGTTTCTCAGCTCGTTGTATTGGTTGAGGAAGTTCTTCAGCGCATTGACGTCAAAGGCGCCCTGGCTTGTGCGGAAAGGAGTCTGTGCCAGCATGGGGTTACGTCCTGTGGCGAGGATGTTTTGCATTTCCGCATCGGTGACTGTGAGTCCCAACGCCTCACACTCGTGTTCTATGATTTCTTGGTTTACGTATGTTTGCCACACTTGGTCGCGTACGGAGGCAGTCTGCTCGTCTGTGAGGGACGAGAGGCCGTTGGTGAACTTTATGACGCTCGTGTACTCGTCAACCAATGCGTTGAAGTCTTGTACGTTGAGCTTTTCGCCGTACACTTTGCCTATTCTCTGGTGGCTCTCGTTCCTTGTGTAGGAGAAAGCCCTCACGAATTCTTCGGCAATGAATGCGAACAAGGCAAGACCCACCACTGCGATGAGTAGCTTGCCATAGCTGCGGATTTTTTGTAATGTTGCCATTTGTCTTTTTGTTTATTTTATTTGTTCATTTCATGCACCTTTTCTCGCCATGGCAATGACTAAGCAAGCTTGTCTTTGCTCATCTGACTTAACGAAAA
>CAVHCL010000016.1:0-3620 GCA_963634425.1 Bacteroidaceae bacterium | reverse complement strand
GGCCTTTCTTTATCATGATGCCGTTCCCTTGTCTACCGTAATTAGGAACCATTGGGTCCTCGTGCATCTCTTTGCCTATTCCATGACCGACAAACTCCCTGACAACTCCGTAACCATGACTCTCACAATGGCTCTGCACCGCATTTCCTATGTCGCCGATTCTGTGACCGGCCACCGCAGCTTCGATACCCTTGTAAAGACTCTCCTTGGTGACACGAAGAAGTTGCTTGACATCCTCAGAGACAGAACCCACACAAAACGTGTAGCAAGAGTCGCCGTTGTATCCGTTGAGCAACGTCCCACAATCTATCGACACTATGTCACCGTCGTTAAGAGGTGTGTCATTGGGAATGCCATGCACCACAACATCGTTGACAGACGTGCAAATCGACGCAGGGAAGTCCCCTCCGTAGGGATTGGGAAAACCCTTGAAAGTAGGGACAGCTCCATGGTCACGGATAAACTCATCGGCAATCTTATTGAGCTGAGCCGTGGTGACACCTGGCTGAATTGCTTTTGACAACTCGGCCAATGTGTCACCTACGAGCAGGTTGGCTGCCCGCATCAACTCTATCTCATCCTCTGTCTTCAGATAGACCATCTCGTTTATCTCTTATCTTGCAGAAATTCCAGAACGCCCATGTATCCTGCCCGAACTGAGAAGACCGTCGTAATGCCTCATCATAAGGTGGCTCTCTATCTGCGCAAGTGTGTCCAAAACCACACCTACAAGTATCAGCAGAGACGTTCCGCCAAAGAACTGAGCAAACTCGGGCTGCACGTTCAGCAGACCCGCAAAAGCGGGCATACACGCTATAGCCGCCAAGAACAAGGAACCGGGAAGCGTTATACGATCCATTATGCGGTCGATGTAATCGGCGGTGTCCTTACCTGGACGAACACCGGGGATGAACCCGTTGTTCCTTCTCATATCCTCAGACATCTGAGTGGGATTGAGAGTAATGGCCGTGTAAAAATACGTAAACGCAATAATCAAGAACGCAAACAGAAGATTGTACGCCCAACTTGTGTGGTCGGAAAGAGCCATCAGCAACGGCGAAGGCACCTGTCCGTCAGTAAAAGTCTGCAACAATGTCACGGGTATAAACATGATTGCCTGAGCAAAGATGATAGGCATGACATTGGCGGCGAAAACCTTGAGGGGTATATACTGGCGAGTGCCGCTCACTTGCTGACCCGCCACCATGCGTTTTGCATAATTTACGGGGATACGGCGAGTGCCCTGCACCAACATGATTGCCGCAAGAACTACCACAAAAAGAAGAAGCAACTCTATGAGGAACATCACAAGACCGCCACCCGCAAGGTTGTTGAGCCGAGAAACGACCTCTTGTCCGAAAGCCTGAGGGAAACGGGCAATGATGCCCAACATGATTATCAGCGAAACACCATTTCCGATGCCTTTGTCTGTGATACGTTCTCCTAACCAAAGGATAAACATACTGCCTGCCGCCAATATGATGGTACTTGCCACGATGAACCACCCCCAGTCCAAAGAGGGGTTGAGAGCACCCTGTGCCTGAACCTTCAAATTGAGGAGGTAAGACGGAGCCTGAAAGAGGAGAATGAAGATGGTAAGATAACGAGTGTATTGGTTCATCTTCCTTCTGCCACTCTCTCCCTCGCGCTGCATTTTCTGGAAATACGGAACAACAAACGCAAACAACTGAATCACGATGGACGCAGAGATATACGGCATGATTCCCAATGCAAATATTGAGGCATTGGAAAACGCGCCTCCGGAGAACATGTTCAAAAGAGACATCAGTCCCTCATCGGTCTGTTCGCGGAGAGCGGACAGATGTTCCGGATTGATACCGGGAAGCACGATGAAAGAACCGAAACGATACATGGCGGCAAAAGCCAACGTGATGAGGATACGCTTACGCAAATCCTCAACCCGCCAGATATTCGTCAATGTCTGGATGAACCTAATTCCCCGTATCTTTTGAATTAGCGCATTCATCAGAATCACAATTTAGTTGCAGTACCGCCTGCAGCCTGGATGGCACTCTCAGCAGACTTAGAGAAAGCATCGGCAACAACATCAACCTTGGATGTGATTGTACCGTCGCCCAGAATTTTCACCAAGCCCTTGGCAGAAACCAATCTTGCAGCGACCAACTCTTCCTTGCCTATCTTTGTCGCATTGGTCTTGTCTACCAATGCCTGAAGAGCTGACAAGTTCACTACTTGATACTCTACACGATTGATGTTCTTGAAGCCGAACTTAGGAAGACGACGCTGAAGTGGCATCTGACCTCCCTCGAAACCTATCTTTGTCTTGTAACCAGAACGAGCCTTAGCACCCTTGTGACCACGGGTAGAGGTTCCGCCCAAGCCAGAACCTGGTCCACGCCCAAGCCTTCTGCGGCTGTGTGTGGAGCCTTTTGCCGGTTTTAGATTATTTAATTTCATAACTATGTCGAATTATAAAATGATTAGTCAATAACTTGCACCAAATGATGAACTGCGTTGATTAAGCCGCGATTGGAAGGTGTGTCCTCAACCTCAACCACTTTGTTGAGCTTCGTAAGACCCAATGTATCCAATGTAGCTTTCTGTGTGCGAGGAGCATGTATTCTGCTCCTTACCTGCTTTACCTTTATCGTTGACATCTGTGACCTCCTTATCCTCTGAAAACTTTGTCAATACTAATTCCCCTGTTTTCCGCAATAGTCCTTGCGTCACGCATCTCTGAGAGTGCGGCAATAGTAGCCTTTACAAGATTGTGAGGATTTGAAGACCCTTTTGACTTTGCCAAACAGTCCTTCACGCCAACGCTGTCCAACACGGCACGCATGGCACCGCCAGCCACAACGCCTGTACCCTGGGAAGCGGGCATAATCAGAACATCCGCTCCGCCAAATTTAGCAGAAGCCTCATGTGGAACGGTACCGTTCAGCACAGGAACACGCACGAGATTCTTTTTTGCAGACTCTACACCCTTGGCAATAGCCGCAGTAACCTCTCCGGCTTTACCAAGGCCCCAGCCGATAATACCATTCTCGTTGCCGACAACGACGATTGCCGAGAATGTGAAAGTACGACCTCCCTTGGTAACTTTTGTGACACGGTTAATTGCAACCAACCTGTCCTTAAGCTCGATGTCGCTATTGATTTTAACCTTATTCAATGCCATAATAGTTTAGAATTTAAGTCCACCGTTACGTGCTGCATCTGCAACTTCCTTAACACGTCCATGGTAGAGATATCCATTACGGTCAAACACTACCGTATTGATACCTGCTTCCAGGGCCTTCTTGGCAATCAACCCACCGACTTTGGCAGCCTGTTCCTTCTTGGGGCAAGCCTCCATTCCAAGCGAAGATGCGGAAACGAGCGTTGTTCCTGTCAAGTCATTTATTATCTGTACGTATATCTGCTTGTTACTTCTGAAAACAGACATACGGGGACGCTCTGTAGTACCGGAAATCTTGTTACGGACTCTATACTTAATCTTTATTCGTCTTTCTATTTTAGTTATCATAGCCTTACTCTTTTAATGTTATTTAGCACCAGCCGACTTACCGGACTTTCTGCGTATCTGCTCACCAACGAACAATATACCCTTGCCCTTGTAAGGTTCAGGCATACGG
>CAVHCL010000015.1:0-22759 GCA_963634425.1 Bacteroidaceae bacterium | reverse complement strand
ATCCCTGGCTGTACAACCATAGCACCTATGGCTGTACGTTCATAGCACCTATGGCTGTACAGGCATAGAATCCTTGCCTGTACAGCCATGCGACCCTGACTTTACCTGATTTACTTTACACTTTTCTTGTTCTTTTACTGAATTACTTTACTCTCTTTTTGGGTGGTGTTCTGGCATTACTTTCAAGGCTTCCGCTGGAGAAGAGAAAACGCTAAGTGAAAATATGTCATGGGCATTTTGTCAGGATTCGTTTTTTTTTGTATTTTTGTACCTTATATCAATGGAATCGTCATGCGAAACATAGATTCTTTGGACCGTAAGATAATGGGTATGATAGCCAATGACGCACGTATCCCGTTTTTGGAGGTAGCCCGCGAATGTGAGCTTTCCGGTGCGGCCATACGTCAGCGTGTGCAGAAACTTACGGCCATGGGTGTGATAAAAGGTTCGCAGTTTGTCTTTGACCCTTTGGAACTGGGCTACGAGACTTGTGCTTTCATAGGCATTTTTCTCAGGGACCCGTCGGACTTCGACCGTGTAACGGCGGAATTGAACAAAATACCGGAGGTGGTGGAGTGCCATTACACTACAGGCAACTACGATATGTTCATCAAATTGTACGCCCGCAGCAACCACCACCTGCTCAGCATCATCCACGACCGTCTGCAACCTCTTGGTTTGCAGCGCACAGAGACCATCATATCGTTCAACGAGGCAATACGCAGGCAGATTCCATTGCCGCCGGCAGTGTTTGATGACAAAAACGAGGGGGAATAGACGGATGAAGATAAGCATTATAGCGGCTTTAGCCAGCAACCGTGCCATAGGGGCGGACGGAAAACTCATATATTGGTTGCCCGACGACCTCAAAAGATTTAAGTCGCTTACCACCGGACATACAATACTGATGGGACGACGGACGTTTGACTCCCTTCCCAAGGGGGCTCTTCCAAACAGGCGCAACGTGGTGTTGTCGCGCTCACTCCATTCTCTGCCGGGAGCCGAGGTGTTCGTAGGCATTGACGAGGCTCTCGCATCGTGTGGCAGTGAAGAAGATGTCTTTGTGATAGGCGGGGCAAGTGTTTACGCCCAGGCTTTGCCTTTGGCGGACAGACTGTGCCTCACCCTTGTACATGATGCCCCGGAAGAGGCGGACGCATTCTTTCCTGCATTCGACGGGGACGAGTGGCGCGAAGTCCACAGGGAAGACCACGGGGCAGACGAGCGGCACAGCCACGCATATTCATTTGTAGACTACGTTAGGAAATGAGACAATACCTTGATTTATTACAGCATATCCTCGACGAGGGGGTACGCAAGGAAGACCGCACCGGCACGGGCACAATCAGTGTCTTCGGACATCAGATGCGTTTCAATTTGGAGGACGGCTTTCCGCTGCTGACCACCAAGAAAGTGCATCTAAAAAGCATCATATACGAACTTCTGTGGTTTCTGCAAGGGAACACCAATGCCAAGTGGCTGCAAGAGAGGGGCGTAAGGATCTGGAACGAGTGGGCAGACCCGGAGACAGGGGATCTCGGACACATATACGGCTTTCAGTGGAGGTCGTGGCCCGACTACGACGGCGGTTTTGTCGACCAGATACAGCAGGCTGTGGATGACATAAGGAATAATCCCGACAGCCGCCGTATCATAGTCTCCGCATGGAACGTGGCGGACATCAAGAACATGAATCTCCCGCCGTGCCATGCTTTCTTCCAATTCTATGTGGCGGACGGCAAACTGAGTCTCCAGTTCTATCAGCGCAGTGCCGACTGCTTCTTGGGCGTGCCTTTCAACATAGCTTCGTATGCCTTGTTGTGCATGATGATGGCGCAAGTGTGCGGTCTCCGCCCGGGGGAACTCATTCATACTACAGGGGACACCCACATCTATCTGAACCACCTCGATCAAGTACACCTACAGCTGACGCGTGAGCCACGGCCCTTGCCGCACATGTCGCTCAACCCGGAGGTAAAGGATATCTTCAGTTTCCGGTACGAGGACTTCCAACTGCAGGACTATGACCCATGGCCAGCCATAAAAGGCGAGGTAAGCGTCTGACGCGCCATAGGGCGTATCAGACACTTACCCGACTCAGAATATATAGTGGTTAATCAGTATGCCTTGTTTTGCGGATTGAACTCTGTCCATCCGTCGAGCCAGGTGTCGTCGTTGTCGAAGGCCCCCACGTATGTGACATTGTTGAACCAACTGTCGAGTCCGGCGAAGTCCTGTGCGCCGAAGACGTTGCTGCCCGTCTGCGGCATGAAAGGTACGCCAACGCCCTTGCCGTCAGTGAGCAGGAGCGCGCTCTTGTCGCTGAAGCTTCTGTTGCTGCTCTCTTGTGCGAAGTAGGTGTGCGAGAATGACTGGGCGCTCTCTTCCTTTACAGTTTTGGTGGAGAAGTCGTACTCCTTGTCCTCGTAGCATTTGTTGGCGTCGCTGCCCACAATGTCGGCGTTGGCTATGAAGATGTTCTTCAGCTTTAAGTTGCCCGCTTTGGCCTGTTCCACGGTGGTGCCTTTTTCGCCGTCTATGATAAGGCCGATAGGCCAGTCTGTGACGATGGAGTTCACGCAGCTGAGACGTGAGGAGCGGCGTATTTGCATTCCAGCCTGGAACTTGCCGAGCCCGGACCCGTTGTTGGGGAAGTAGTCTCCTGCCGTGATGTAAGTCTTGTTGTTCTCGAAGTTGTCGTCAGCCTTGGGACCCACGAAGGTGATGTTGGAGAACGTGGCGGTGGTGTATGGAGCTATCTGTGCGCCGTCTGCGCAGTTGTCGCTTTCAAAGCCGTTGCTTTGGCTTTGGTCAGCTATCTTGGAGTCGCGCACCGCCAGTCCGAACTGCACGTTGCCCGAGTAACCGTTGTCGGTGTCAAAATCGTCGTCCCATCCTTTGTAGGCTACAAGGTACTTGCAGTTAACGGTTCCTCCGAACCACTCGAACGAGTCGTCGTTGGAGTAAGACACCTGCACATGGTCTACCTTGGTGCCAGAACCCACGCTGCCGAGTGTAAGTCCGTTAATCTCTTGGTCTGGCCGGAAAGGATAGCCCGCAAACTCTATACGTACGTAGCTGAGCACGCCGGAGTTGTCTGTGTCGTCCTCGCCTCCGTGCTTGGTGCGCGGACCGCCCTCTATCTGCATTTCGGTCTGGTTGTTGCGTGCCTTGCCGCATATAATCACTCCGCCCCAGTCACCGGGTTTGCGGTTCCCGGCTTCCGCAGCTGAGGTGAAGACGATGGGCGAGGTGGCAGTTCCTTGTGCGAAGAGCTTGCCGCCGCGCTCTACTATGAGGGCAGCCTTGGTGGCCTTGTCTCCTTTGATGACGGTGCCAGGTTCCAGTGTCAGCTCCGCTTCGGAACCTATGTAGACCCACCCCTTGAGGGTGTATGTGCCTTTCTTGAGCGTTTGCTTGCCAGTGAAGACTATCTCTTGGTCGCCGTTGCCTATGACAGTGCCTTCGGCATTTTCTTTGCCGTCCTCGTCAAAGAGGATGTGGTCGCAGGCTTTCTGGCCACCGCTGGTGCTCCATTTGTAGCCGCTGTCCGGAGTGGTTACTTCTTCGTTGTCGCTGCAGTTGCCCATGGACACTGCCAGAGTCAGGATTCCCAAAAATCCGAAAATGTTCCTTTTGTTCATGTCTGTTTGTTTAGATGTTAGACTTTGGTTGTTTCTTCTCTTCAAAATTTATATATAGCCTGTAATCCTATGTTCACCCCGGGACGGTAACATCTGGTTACCTCCTCCACAGTGCTGTGTCTGCCGTCGGTATACTTTACCTCGGCGAACTGCTTATAGTAAACCTTCTCCGCCAATATGTCGCGCACATTGAACTTGACTTCCCAATGCGTACCCCATCGTTTGGCCACAGAGAGGTCGAGCACATCTCTCGGCATCTCATAGCTGTGTGGCACGCGTGCGTTGTCGTCGCTTGCGGAGCTGCCCTCGCTCCTTCCCACTCCGATGATGCGTTTGCCTATGCGGTTGTAGAGCAGCGCCACGTCCAACATCCAGCGTTCGTTCTTGTAGAAGAAACCTGTGTTGATAAGATATGGCGACTGTCCTTGCATGGGGCGGTTCTCCTCCTTGGCTCCTTTTTCAAACTTCACCTTGCTCTTGATGAGCGCACCGTTGAACGACCAGCTGAAGTGCGGCAGACCCATGAAGCCGAGGTCTTTGCGTATGTCAAGCTCCAACCCGTAGTTGTCGGCACTCAGCGCATTCTTGTAGGAATAGATGAGATTGGTGCCGCCCGCCACTGTGTAAGTCCACTCGATGGGGGAGTTGAAGTGTTTGTAGAATGCCGCCACCGACACCACCTCCCCTTTGGATGGATACCATTCGTAACGGAGATCCATGTTGTCTATGTAACAGTTCTCCAACTCTGTGTTTCCTTGCACGTCGCTGGCCAGGTCGAAATCGTAGAAGACTGACGGCGACACTTCCCGGAACTCCGCCCTGTTGGTGCTCCTCCCGTATGAGAGGCGTATCTGGTGCAGGTCGTTGAGGTGGTATGTGCAGTTGACTGAGGGGAAGAAGTCGTCCGTGCGGTAGTGTCTGCTTTGTTCGCTTTTCTCGTAGTCGCGGGTATTGGAGAAGAGAGTCATGTCGTTGTGCTCAAACCTCACTCCGCCGTTTATGTCCACTTTTCCCAAGGGAATGTACGCCGACAGGTAACCGGCTCCCAGGACGTTGTGCCCACGGTAGTCGTTGCGTTTCTGCATCTGCTCAATTATGCTCAGTCTGTCCACTCCTATGTTGGCATCGTCGCTGAGCAAGGCTGTGATGTCGCTGTGCTGGAAGTCGGACGGCAGTGTGTTGTCAGAGGGGTTCCACTGGTAGAAGAAGTATTTGGTGTCGTATTGCCTGGTGCGGTACTCGCCGTAGGCTCCCACTTGCAGCGACGGTTTCCAATCGCCGAAATGCAACTGGTGTTTCTCGTTGACTCCCGCAGAGAAGATGTGTTCGTTGAGCTTCGTCCACTCGCGCGAGATGTCGTTGCCGGTGTGGAGCGCTATGATGCCGGTCTCTTCAATGTCGTTGAGCAGATACCTTCTCCTGTCGGGCAGACGGCGGTTGGCATACGCGTATCCCGCGCTCCAGTCGAGCACATCATTGGTGAACGTGTGCTTGCCGGTGACTTGCCCGTTGTATGTGGTACGGCTGCGGTAGTAGTATTCCGCGCTGTTCTCCATATTGGACTGTGCGTCCATCCCCTCACGCCATGTGTATCGGCTTGTGGCGAGTTGGTTGAAGATGTTCTTCAGCTGTAGCTTGTGCTTTCCGTCCTTGGAGAGCATGGTGAGGTTGAGCATGGCTCCCAACCGTACGTTGTTGTTGTACTGGTTGTCCATGGAATAGCGCAGGTAGTTGGACTGTCCCTTGGTGGCATCGTATATTCCGAAGAGGTTGTTCTGCATGTCCTCGTATGTGCGGAATTCGTTGGTGTAGTTGACGGCTGCCAACAGTCCGCACAGCCCCTTGTCTGTGTTCCATCTGCGGTTGACGTTGGCGGAAAGTTTCAGGTCTCCCAGCGGTGTCTTCTCCTTCACCTTCCAATCGTTACGCATTTTGTTCACACTGCGCATTCCATTGTCAAAGCCGAGAAAGTCTGTGGACGAGCCTTTGGCATAGAGGAAGTCGCTGAAGGCGGAGGACGTGTTCCAGTTGGAACCCACGGACACAGAAGCCTCGTTTTCCGACGGTATCTCCTTGGTGTTGACGATGATGAATCCGCCGGAGTAGTCGGCCGGATATTGCGCCGCAGTAGACTTGACGATGGTCAGGTTTTCTATCTGCGCACTCGGAATCATGTCAAAGGAAAACGCTCTGGAGTCGGCTTCGCTGCTTGGCACGGCACCGCCGTTAATCCATACGTTGTTGTATCTCTGCGACAGTCCGCGCACCATCACGAACTTGTCCTCTATAAGGCTTACGCCGGACACGCGTCTGATTACCTCTCCGGCGTTGGTGTCCTGCGTGCGGCCTATCTCTTGTGCCGACACGTTACTGACTACGAAACTGCTGTTTTTGAGTTCCTTTATCATCGCCGTATTGGAGTTTTTCCTCTCCACTGCGGTGATGTTGACACTCTTGAGCATCTGTTCATCGGGTTCCATCTCCAAAGTAAGCGTCTTGGTGGTGTCCGTATCCGCTTTGACGTTTTCCTTCCTCAGAGGCTTGTACCCCATATATTTTACACATAATGTATAAGTGCCTTTCTTTATTCCTGCGATTGTGAAGTTGCCGTCCAGGTCTGTGATGCTTTTGGCCTCACATCCCTCTACGGATACCAGTGCACCGATAAGTGTCTCCTTGGTGCTTTTGTCTATTACAACTCCTCTTAACTGCTGTGCCCACACTTGCAACTGACAAGTGACCAATACGGCCGACATGACTAATGCTTTTCTTACTTTCATCTTTTTTCTTCGTATTACATCTTTTCTTGGGAAGAGGGAAGGGCGATGTTGAGCCGTCGCCTTCCATTTTCCGTGGGCAAAGGTAGGCTGACCATGTTACAGTTTTATTGCCAAAGCATGGAAAGTTGGTTACGAAGAAATGACAATTATGTTGTGCCGCCGCAAGAGGGGACGGCAAACGTCCACAAAAAAGCAGTGCCGTATGGTCAACCCATACGGCACTGCTTCAGTTACCCGGGAAAAGTCTATCCTTTCACCGTGTGTGTTCCGGCTTGCAGCGTCGAGGTCTTGCCGGAGGGGAAGACTATATTGGCGCTTGTGCCTTCGGGTACGGTGACGTATATCTGGAGTTTCTTTCCCTTGCGCAGTATCTCCACCGATATCTCGCCGCTGACGCTGCTTATGTGGCAGGCCGCCTGCTTCAGGCTGCCCATCTGTGGGCGCACACGGAACGTCTTGAATCCGGGCGAGGTGGGTTCTACACCGCACACCTTTTGCGAAAGCAACGTTAGAGGTCCGCCGCTCCAGCCGTGGTTGTAGGTTCCCCAAAAGGCGTTGATCATAGGTTCGCCAGGTTTCAGAGTCACGGTTTCGTCAATCCAGTTCTCCGGCAATGTGGTCAGCCCCGGGTATTCCACCATAGTCTTGTAGCGTTTGCGTATGCGGTCCAACGCATCGTCGGCAGCGTCCACGCAAAACAATGCCTCCAGCACATATTTCTCCATATACGGACTGGCATGGTACTCGGTGGTGAGCAGTTTCTTCATGGCGGGATATTTGTCTTCGGAGGCAAGTCCGGAGACTACCGCCAAGGCGTTGCCTCGGTCGTCGGTCTCCCCTGTGTATTTCGGAGACCTGTAGGCAGAACCTGTCCAGAAACGCTTGTCAAAGTTGTCCTCCATTCGTTTCATCATCTGCTGTATAGTCTGTGCGTCGTCTGTCTTGCCGAAAATCTTGGCCAGTTCCAGTTCGCCTTTCAACGCCAGATAGTACCATGTGTTCTGCAGCAGGAACTGGTCGATGTTCTCTCCCCAGTCGCCCCAGAACCAGTCGCCTTGCCGCATGATGGCAAGGCCGTCGCCGTCAGTCTTCCACACTTCGTGCAGGTAGCGGTGAAGCCGGTCGTAATGCTTGCGTGCCACGGAGAAGTCGTTGGCGTAGTAGCATTGGGTGTATATGCCGTACCATCCAGTAGTGGCAAGAATTTGGGACGGCAATTCCTTGTTCCAATTGCCCGCCGGCACGGGAGAGTACAGCACTCCGTCGCCCCGCTGCCAGCAGAACATCTCGTCCAGTCCTTTCATACCCAATTGGATTCCTTCGGGCGTGAGCGCATAGTATGCCTCGCCCAACTCGTTCACGGCATCGCCCCACCACTGAGCACGCTCGCGGTCGGGGCAGTCCATATAGTTGTCGCGCATGGTGATGTATAGTGTGCGCTGTGCCCGTGCCCATAGCTCCGTGAGGAGGCTGTCGTCACAGGTGAAAGGCTTCACCATATCGCATCCGTATCCGCTCTCGCGGTACTTGACATCCTCTGCCTCCACGCCTTCGGGGAGTATGTACCATACTTGGTGACCGTTGAACCACCCCAGATTCTCATACTCTTGTTCGCCCTCACGGGTGATGTATTCGCAGCGTACGGTGGGCGATCCTCCCATCATGTGCACGTCGGTCTGTATCTTCACCATCAGTCCGGCTTCTTTGGCCCGCAACTTGATGTAGGGCGTGCACTGGCAGTTGTACGGGAGGGTGCACACCAGCGTGTCTCCCTTCATCTCCTTGGACACGAAGTCTTGCAGTCCGCTGTCCTTGAACATCGGGATAGGGCGTTTCACGAGTTTGCCCAAGGGGCTGTTTTCCACGTTTATCGGAAGCACTTCCTCCAGTCCGTAGGTGTAGCCGGCGGTGTGCCACCCTATTTCCTCCTTGCGTCCGTCGAAACGTATGTTGCTCTCAGAGATGCGGTAGTTGGGCTTGGGTGCGTCGGTCTCGCCATAGGCTCCGTATACGGCGCCGCGCCATGTCTTGTCCGAAGCCACCGACACCCCGTCGCCTTCAGCCTCGAAGAGCAAGCCGGCCGTGCCGCTGCTGACGTGACTGAAACCGTTGAGCCCGAAAAACCAAGTCAGCACGGCTATCAAGTTGTCTCCCTCGTGCAGGTAGGGGGATATCTCCACCTCGTCGTAGTAGGTGGCGTTAGGCTCCGGACCGCGCTTGAGACCTCCCTCAAACACAGCGAGCTTGCCGTTGATGTATAGCCAGTACTTAGAGTCTGTGGCGATGCGTGCCTTCACGGAGGCGGGAACTTTATCCACCGTGAAGCTTTTGCGCCATATAGCCCATGTGTTGGGACGGCTCTGTGAGTGTTCCAATGTCAGGAATTGACCTTTCCACTCCACCGCATACGTGTACAGTGCGGAGGAAAGGAACAGCGAGATGGTGACAATCAAATGTCCCATACGTGATTTGTAATGCATTTTTCTTTAGTTTTATGATGTAAGTTCTTCCAAAAGTTCTTGTCAGGAGTCCGGTGTAGCCTCGGCGGCTTCCCCGAGAGTAAACCTCTGCGTGTATCCGCTGCGGATGCGCCATTCAGGAGGGTAGAGGTTGTTGATGCGTCCTGCCACACTTTTCCCAGGCCCGAGTATGAGCTCTCTGTATGTGAGGAGTACATTGCCGAGAGCGGCGTCCGCCCTTATGGATTCGCGACGCAGATACCGGACAGCTTCGTCGTAATTTAGTGGGATTTGCGGTGTGTCGTCGGTAATGGTAAAAGCCGGCGACATCACCCGGAGCGTGCCTGTCAGTGCAGCGATATCCTTTCCGGTACGAATCCCGATGCCGTTTTTGCGGATAGCGGCTACATAGAAGCCCTCTCCGGGGTCTCTGCCTGGCAAAAAATGCCGTTCTTCCAATAGCGTGCCACCCAAAGTGCGGCATATCCAACGGACGTTGTCCTCGTCCTCAAAACGGTTGAAGGTACAAGTGGAGTACACCAACAGTCCTCCGTCACAAAGGGTATGCCAGACGGACGAAAGGATTTCTCTTTGCCGCTGCGCACACATCAGCACATTCTCCACAGACCATTCTCTAACAGCCTGCGCATCCTTGCGGAACATCCCTTCGCCGGAGCAAGGAACATCGGTGACGACGAGGTCGAAGGCGGAGGAGAAAGCGGCGAAGTCGTCGGGGTAGTTGTTGGTGACTATGCTCCGCACAGGATATTTGCCATGAGACACACGCGTCCATTTCTGCATATTCTCCGAGAGTATCTGCGCACGTTTGGGTATCGGCTCGTTGCTTAAAAGTGTCGAGCCCTTGGGCAGGAGTGAAGCGAGAAGTGTGGACTTGCCGCCTGGAGCGGCGCACAAGTCAAGGACGTTGACGGCTTGCCTGTCGGTGCCAAGCTGCCGGCAGTGGGAGCGCACAATCTGCGAGACGTACATGGAAGAAGCCTCCTGTACATAGTAAGCCCCGGCATGCAGCAGGGGATCGAAAGTGAAAGGCGGTCTTTCTCCCTCTATATAATATGCGTCTGCACACCAAGGCACAGGAGCATACGGAAGCGTACCGAAAGTCCATTTGTGCGGATTCAGTCTAACGGAAACCTGCGGATGTGTGGAGACGATGGCTTCACAGAGATCGGCGGCCTCACCGGGTGTGTAGTGCTGGCGCATCAGTTCCACGAACGACGAGGGAAGAGCGAGACCTGCGTCATCGCCGCGTGATGGTACAGAAGACTTCTTGCTTTTACCCATGCAGCAACATTGTTGTTCCGATTATTCTGTTTGCGATACGATATGTATACCGTCATGCAAATTTAACGAAAACATTCTTTTGTGCCAAGGGTGAGCGTATGAATTTGAAAATTTATGTGTACATTTGCGTTGTTCAACACTTTATACGCATACAAAATGAATACTATGGATGTAAAAAGACTGAATGCAAAAGGCGTGCCGGCTGCGGATATCCCTGCGCAGATGGGGCTTGCCGACATTCCTTACCACTCTTTGAACCATGCCCCGTGGATAAAGGATTATCCTTATTGTCCCCACGTGGAGTTTGCCATAGCGTACGAGGATGAGGCTATACTGCTGCACTACCGTGTGGAGGAAAATGCCGTGCGTGCCGTGGCAAAGGCCGACGGCGGGAATGTCTGGGAGGACTCGTGTGTGGAGTTCTTTGTAAGTCCTGTGGACGACAGTACGCATTACTATAATGTGGAGTGTAACTGCGCAGGACAACTTTTGCTGGAGGGAGGCCGCATAAAGCCCGACCGTCAGCGTCCGTCTCTATCAGTCATGCATACCATAGACAGATGGGCTTCTTTGGGAAGGACTCCTTTTGACACCAAAGTGGGGCAGACCAGGTGGGAGGTGGCTCTGAGAGTGCCTCTGTCCGCTTTCTTCCTCCACGAAGTGAAGACATTGGCAGGCACTCGTATGCGCGCCAATTTCTACAAATGCGGAGATTTGTTGCCGGCACCGCATTTCCTTTGTTGGAATGCTATAGACAGCGTTGTCCCCAACTTCCACCGTCCCGACAGCTTCGGAGAGCTTTGCTTTCGGTGATGGGGCTGGCATAATTGCGTGGTGTAGAGGACGCAATAGCACACAAATAAAAATGGGCAAGGCCTCTCAAGAGACCTTGCCCAAAAAATGTGCCGGTACGAATTATTCTTTGTCAAGCAGAATATTCATGAGTTCGCAAGCCGCCTTCGCTACACTGGTACCTGGACCGAAGACTGCCGCTACGCCAGCCTTGTAGAGGAAGTCGTAGTCCTGTGCAGGTATCACGCCGCCGGCGACAACCATGATGTCCTCGCGTCCGAGTTTCTTCAGTTCTTCTATGAGTTGGGGGATAAGTGTCTTGTGGCCGGCAGCCAGCGAAGACGCACCTACAACGTTGACATCGTTCTCCACAGCTTGACGGGCGGTCTCGGCTGGGGTCTGGAACAACGGTCCCATATCCACATCAAAACCACAGTCAGCGTAGCCTGTAGCCACTACCTTTGCGCCACGGTCATGACCGTCCTGACCCATCTTAGCAACCATGATACGAGGACGACGGCCCTCCTGTTTTGCAAACTCTTCTGTCAACTGACAAGCTTTCTCAAAGTCCTTGTCATTCTTTGATTCACGGCTATACACACCTGAAATAGTTCTGATTACTGCCTTATAGCGACCTACCACAGCCTCGCAGGCATCGCTTATTTCACCCAAAGTGGCACGATGACCGGCTGCGGTCACCGCAAGGTCAAGCAAGTTGTGCTCGCTCTTCTTGCATTCGCTGAACTCGCGCACACATTCGGTGATGGCGGCAAGATCCTTCTTCACCTGCTCGTTGTCGCGCTTTGCGCGGAGTTTCTTGAGAGACTCCTCCTGCTCCAGACGTACGGCGGTGTTGTCAATCTCAAGGATGTCAATTGGATCCTCGTGTTCCAGACGGTACTTGTTGGTGCCCACGATAGTCTGAACGCCGGAGTCGATACGGGCTTGGGTACGTGCGGCCGCTTCCTCTATGCGCATCTTGGGCAGGCCTGTCTCAATGGCCTTGGCCATACCGCCCAGTTTCTCTATCTCCTGAATATGCTCCCACGCCTTAGTGTAAAGCTCTTGGGTAAGTTTCTCCACATAATAAGAACCTGCCCAAGGGTCGATGTGCTTGCATACCTGAGTCTCGTTCTGGATGTAAATCTGCGTGTTACGCGCAATACGCGCCGAGAAGTCGGTGGGCAAGGCTATAGCCTCGTCAAGAGCGTTGGTATGCAGCGACTGTGTATGTCCCAAAACGGCAGCCATGGCCTCGATACAAGTGCGGCCTACGTTGTTGAACGGGTCTTGTTCGGTGAGCGACCATCCCGAAGTCTGCGAGTGTGTACGCAAAGCCATGGATTTGGGGTTCTTCGCTCCGAAGCTCTTCACTATCTTTGCCCACAGCAGACGTCCTGCGCGCATCTTGGCTATTTCCATGAAGTGGTTCATGCCGATAGCCCAGAAGAAACTGAGGCGAGGCGCGAAAGCGTCCACGTCTATCCCGGCATTGATGCCAGTGCGCAGGTAGTCCATACCGTCTGCCAAGGTGTAAGCCAACTCAATGTCGGCTGTTGCACCGGCCTCCTGCATATGGTAGCCAGATATGGAGATACTGTTGAACTTAGGCATCTTCTGTGAGGTGTACTCAAAGATGTCTGCGATAATCTTCATTGAGAATGCAGGGGGATAGATGTATGTGTTGCGCACCATGAACTCTTTCAGAATGTCGTTCTGGATGGTGCCTGCCATCTCCTCAAGCTTTGCTCCTTGTTCCAAACCTGCGTTGATGTAGAACGCCAGCACAGGAAGTACGGCGCCGTTCATGGTCATGGAGACAGACATCTTGTTCAATGGTATGCCGTCGAAGAGCACTTCCATATTCTCCAAAGAACAGATGGAAACTCCAGCCTTGCCCACATCACCCACAACGCGTGAGTTGTCCGGGTCGTAGCCGCGGTGTGTGGGAAGGTCAAAGGCTACGGAAAGACCCTTTTGACCGGAAGCCAGGTTGCGGCGGTAAAATGCGTTGCTCTCCTCTGCGGTGGAGAAACCGGCGTACTGGCGGATAGTCCACGGACGGAAAGGATACATCATGCTGTACGGGCCGCGCAGGAACGGAGGAATGCCCGCGGCAAAGTCAAGATGCTCCATACCTTCAAGGTCTTCCTTGGTATAAACGGGTTGTATGTCTATCTGTTCGGGAGTTCTCCAGTTGGCGGTAATGCCAGCCTCTTTTTGCCATTCCTGGCCATTCTTTGCGTCAATGCCGCCAAAGATGTCTATATTGCCAAATGATTTGCGTGCCATAGTTCTTAAATTCCCAATTTAGCGTTATACTCTTTCAAGGTCTTGAGTTGGTCAACCTTGACATGGATGAAATTCTCAATGCCTGCCGCCTTCAAGTCTTCAGAGCAAGCGGGAGCTCCGGCTACCACAAACATGGCACGGCCATTCAGATACTTGAATGCGGGAATGGCGTACTCAGCGTATTCGTCGTCGCTTGAGCAGATGACGACAATGTCCGCTCCTGCCTCCAGCGCCTTGTCGACACCTTCTTCAACGGAGTGGAATCCCAAATTGTCCATTACCTTATATCCGGCAGCCGCCAAGAAGTTGCAGGAGAATTGGGCACGTGCCTGCCGCATGGCCAGATTGCCTATGGTGAGCATGAAAGCCACCGGGGTCTTTGCAGCTTTCTCGGTGGTGAGACGCAGAGTCTCAAATTCGCTTGCCAAGCGGCTGGGCTTCAATGAGGGTATCTCGCCCTTTTCTGCACAGCAGCAACTGCACTCCGATGGCTTCTTGCTATCGCTCTTCTCAGAGAAGTTGGGGAACTGGTTGGTGCCAAGCAGGAACTCTTTACGCTTGCCTACATTTGCATGGCGTGTCGCATTGGTCTCATTGATGGTGTTTTGGATGTTGCCTGCCAACGCTTCTTTCAGGAAGCCTCCATTCTCTTCAATGTCGAGGAAAAGTTTCCACGACTGTTCTGCGAGGGACTTGGTGAGCTCCTCCAGGAAATATGATCCTCCGGCAACGTCGACGATGCGTCCGAAGTGGCTCTCCTCTTTAAGCAGGAGCTGTTGGTTGCGTGCGATACGCTCTGCAAACTCGGTGGGTACTTCGTACGGTTTGTCGAAAGGAGTCACCACAATGCTTTCAACGCCGCCAAGGGCTGCGCTCATGGTTTCCGTCTGAGAGCGGAGCAAGTTGACGTAAGAGTCGAACAGGGTCTGGTTGTAGGTGGTGGTGATGGCGCAAATGTGCATCTTTGCGCTCTCCTTGCAGTCAGTGTACTGGCTTACAATCTTTGACCACAGCAGACGCGCGGCACGCAGTTTGGCAATTTCCATAAAGTAGATGCCGTTGATGCCAATGTTGAATTTGATGTTTTCGGCAGCAGTCTCCGGAGTTACGCCGGCCTCAACCATGGCATTCATATACTCGTTACCCCAAGCAAGGGCACAACCCAAGTCCTGGTAACTGTAGGCTCCGGCGTTTGTGAGAGTATAAGCGTTGACTGTCACGGCACGGAACTTAGGATAGCCGGACAGTATGTCCACCAACTCCTTTGCGGAAGCGATGAGGGCGGAACGGTCTTTGCCGTTGCACACGATTTTTTCAATGGGGTCGAAAGAGATGCTTCCGCAGACAGCCTCCTTCTTGTAGCCCTTCTCCATGAAATAGGAGACCAGGAGCTTGGCCAATTCCACGCAGTGACGTTGGCATGTCTTGAAGTTCAGCTCCACACACTCAACATAAATGCCGTCCAAGAGAGTTGCGATATACTCTGCGTTCAATTTCTCGGCAGGGATGATGAAGCCAAGACTGTCCACACCCTTGTTGAGGATGTCCAACGCCTTCTCGTTGGCCGTCTTGGCGCAGTCGCATTTGATGTCTTGACGGATGTACCACTCGTTGTCTGCGGCTTTGTTTCCGCGTACATAGGGGAACTCGCCGGGAAGTGCGTCCACAAGGGGTAGACCGTCGATGTCTTCCTTACGGTAGAACGGTTCCATGCTGAAACCTTCGTTGGTTCTCCAAACCATCTTCTTCTGATAGTCCGCACCCTTGAGGTCTACCTCAATCTTGTCGCGCCATTCCTGACGGGTGGGGGCGATAAAATCGGAAAAAAGTTTTTCTTTATTCTCTGACATATCTCTATTTAAATGTATTTAAATAATGTATATTTTTCAAAGGCACAAAATTATACAAATTTGAAACGTTGGCAAAATAAAAACTCCCAAAACGGGCAATTATGTGTGCCAAAGAGCATAATTCCATACCTCATGTGGCCAAGTGTCCTGTTTTTTGCATACCTTTGTCCCAAAATAACAATTTTTTCGTGTTTTTTATGGAATGGTTGCAAACACTATTTACGTCCACTGACAGTGTTGCCCACATTGTCATGCTCTATGCTATTGTCATCTCTGTGGGCATTGGCTTGGGCAGATTAAGAATATGCGGAATTTCGCTTGGTGTCACCTTTGTCCTCTTCGCCGGCATTGTGGCGGGACACATAGGTTTTACGGGAACTGCGAACATTCTCAACTATATACAGGATTTTGGACTCATTCTCTTTGTCTATTGCATAGGACTTCAGGTAGGCCCCAGTTTTTTTGAGAGTCTCAAAGAGGGAGGCATCAAGATGAATCTTTTAGCCGCAGGCATAATATTTTTGAATGTGGCTTGCTGTATGGCTTTGTTCTACTTGGTGTTCTTCGACAGTGCGGCATCTGCAAATGAGAATTCCACAAACCTCGCCATGATGGTGGGTGTGCTTTGCGGTGCTGTCACAAACACGCCCGGACTTGGAGCCGCAGCCGAGGCCTGTACGCAGATCTTCGGGGCCGACGCGCCAGCCATAGCCAACGGATACGCTTGTGCGTACCCCCTGGGAGTGGTCGGCATCATCTTGGCCACTGTTTTGTTGCGTCTGCTATGCGGTATCAGTCTTGGCAAGGAACAGGAGCATGTGGAGATGGAGAAAGCCGCAAACCCGCATGCAACTCCTTACAAGATGACTCTCCAGGCTATGAACAGGTCTCTTGACGGACGCACGTTGATGAAAGTGAAGCAGTTCCTCGGGCGCGACTTTGTGGTGAGCCGTATCCTACACAACGGGCACGTCTCCATTCCGAATGGGGACACTGTAATACACGAGAACGACAAAATGTTTATCGTGTGTGCCCAAGACGATGCGGAGTCCATAACGGCTTTCATAGGTCCGGAATGTAATGTGGAATGGGAAGAACAGGATGTCCCACTTGTGAGCAAGCAAATACTCGTCACGCAACCCAGCATGAACGGAAAGACATTCGGAAGCCTGCATTTCAGTTCTGTCTACGGAGTCAACGTGACCCGTATCAGACGTGGAGACATGAACCTCTACGCTGACCGTAATCTGCGCATGCAGGTGGGCGACCGCATCATAGTGGTGGGACCCGAGGATGCGGTGGACCGTGTGGCCAACAAGATGGGTAACAGCGTGAAGAAACTCGACCATCCCAACCTCGCCGCCATCTTCGTGGGCATTTTTGTAGGCATCATCTTCGGCTCCATACCTGTTGCCATTCCGGGCGTTCCCACTCCTGTCAAACTGGGACTCGCTGGCGGACCGCTTATCATAGCCATTTTCATAGGACGTTTTAGTTATAAGTTCAAACTCGTGGCGTACACCACCACAAGCGCGAATCTGATGCTGCGCGAGATGGGACTTGCCCTTTTCCTCTCCAGCGTCGGCATCAAGGCGGGGGGGACTTTTATGGATACGGTGGTCAAGGGAGATGGGCTCACGTATGTATGGTGTGGTTTCCTCATCACCGTCGTTCCCATCCTCATTGTCGGACTCATAGCCCGGTTGAAGTACAAGCTTAACTATTTCTCCATGATGGGACTTATTGCGGGTGCCACCACAGATCCTCCGGCATTAGCCTACGCCAACCAGACGGCAGGGAACGATGTCCCGTCTGTGTCGTACAGTACGGTTTATCCGCTCAGTATGGTCTTGCGCATCCTCACGGCACAACTGATAGTGCTGTTCCTTTGTATGTCGTAGAGGAAACATAAAGTCAAACACGACAACCCAAAATACATACTATGACTATGACAACACAAAACGTCAGTGCCAGATGGCTGATACTTACTCTTGCCGTATTGTGGCAGAGTATGGGTATGGCTGCACTGAAAGTGAGCAGGCTTAGGGTGGAAAACATGTTCTGCCCTAAAGCTGTGGAGAACTTCAACCCGAGGCTCTCGTGGGTGAACGAAAGCCTTGCGGACGAACGAGGGCAGAGACAGACGGCATACCGCATCGTAGTGGCTGAAGACCAAGAGTCTCTGAGGCAAGGCCGTTATGTGTGGGATAGTGGAAAATGCAAGTCGCCGGAGAGTGCGTATGTACAATATAACGGTGGGGAACTGAAGCCCCTTGCCACATACTGTTGGAAGGTGATGACATGGGACCGTAAGGGCAAGGCTTCGGCATGGAGCGCAGTGTCGCAATGGACCATGGGACTTCCTGACAGCCAGTGGGCTGCCCGGTGGATAGAAGCCAAGGAATACGACGGACGCGCTCCCCTTTTCAGAAAAACGTTCCGCACCAAAGGGAAGGTGAAAGATGCGAAAGTGGTGGTGTGCGGTCTCGGCTATCACGAGCTGTACGTCAATGGCGTGCGCGTCGGCAACGAGCAACTTGTGCCTAACATCTCCAACTATACCGAGCGTTTCGACTTGGACAAGTATCCCATAGCTATCTCAGGTGATTTCAAAGATTACAGGGTGCTTTATCTCGGACACGATGTGACATCCGACATGCAAATGGGCGAGAATGTGCTCGGCGTGATATTGGGCAACGGTTTTTATGTGGACGGAGGCGCATCTGGCAGTCCGTTCGGCCGTCCTTGCCTGAGACTGCAAATGCAGCTCACATACGCCGACGGCACTACAGAGACTGTGGTCAGCGATGACACTTGGCAGACTCGTCCGTCGGCGATAATGAGCAATGGGGTGTTCACGGGCGAACTGTACGACGCCAGGCAGGAGACAGAAGGGTGGTGTACAGCAGGTGCCACGAGCCAAGGGTGGGACAATGCCCTTGTTGTAAAGGGACCGGGCGGCACGATGACGGCGCAGACCTCTCCGTCGGACTGTATCTCGGAGGTCTTGCGCCCGCAGTCCTTTGTCAAGACTGGCGACAAGACATACGAGGTGGATTTCGGAAAGGAGATATCTGGATGGATACGCCTGACCGGCATCACCGGAAAGGCCGGCGATACTGTGCGTGTGGACTTTGAATGTGAATCCCCCCAAGGCATACAGCGGTACGTGATGAAAGGCGACGCCATGGAGGACTACTCCCCACGCTTTACTTGGTTTGTCTTCCGTAAGGCGCATATCACAGGGGTGGAGCTTTCCGAGGACAATGTGGAAGCGGAGGCCGTAAATACTGATGTCAGACCGGACAGCGAGTTTGAGTGCTCCAATCCGCTCTTCAACCGTATACGGGAGATATGGATGCTTTCCCAACGCGACAATATGCATGGATGCACGCCAAGCGATTGCCCCCATCGTGAACGTTTGCCGTACACAGGGGACGGACAGACGGCGGCGGAGATGGTGATGCTTTCATACGATGCCGCGGCGTTCTACGACAAATGGATGCGCGACATCCGTGACACGCAAAACCGCAAGACGGGCTATGTTCCCAACGGTGCTCCGTGGGAGCCCAGATGCGGAGGCGGCGTGGCTTGGGGGGCGGCCATGAACGTGATACCTTGGCAGTATTATGTCCAGTATGGCGACGTGTTGCCGTTGCGCCAAAACTATCAGGCCATGAAAGACCAGCTGCGGCACATGTACACGTGGTTGACCCCTGAAGGCATAATGTTCCAGAAAAAGAAGAACTATCCTTCGGGGGCGGACTGTTATTGGCTCAACCTCGGTGATTGGTGTCCTCCCAAGGAATACCCGCGCGACGAGTTGGTGCACACATTCTATTGTTGGCTCTGCACCGACTATACCGCACGTGCGGCGGAAGCTCTGGGACTGGAGGCCGATGCCAGGTTGTACCGTGATAAGGCGGAGGAGATACGCTCTGCTTTCCACAAAGAGTTCTACGATGCCGGAGCCAAGAGCTATGGCGTGGCTGGGAGCAACGTCTTCGCCCTGCGTATGGGTGTCCCCGACGACCGCCTTGCCGACGTGCGCAACACACTGCGGGAGGAGATAATGACACATAACGGCGGACATATCAACACAGGTTTTGTGGCATCGAAATTCTTCTTCGAGACTTTGACGGACAACGGGATGCTTGATGTGGTGGACACCGTTCTCAACAAGCGCGACTTCCCGAGTTTCGGATGGTGGATAGAACAGGGAGCCACTGTCACATGGGAGCAATGGGACGGCGGCAATTCGCACAACCATCCCATGTTCGGTAGCGGACTTACATGGATGTACCGCCGTCTGGCAGGCGTGGAAGCCGATGAGACGAAGCCCGGCTACCGCCATTTCATGGTGAATCCAATGTTGCCGGATGATATCAAGTACGTGCGTTACGCAAAGGAGACCCCATACGGAAAAGTGTTGTCTGAGGTTACGAAAGGCAAGGACGGATGTACCTATAGCATCTCGGTGCCAGTGGGCTCCACCTGTACGCTTTCGCTCCCGGCGCATGGTAATATTACGGAAAGCGGCAAGTCTTTGTCCAAGGCAAAGGGCGTGAAGCCCATGGGCATAAAGGACGGCAAGCAGACGTTGTTGCTGCAGTCGGGCAACTACATTTTCACAGTAGCCACATCCTTTTGAAACGGCGGAGTCTGTAAAAACTCCGTGGGCGCAGAGTGTGCCTATGCGTCAGAACGTGATGTACGGCGACAACCTTTCTGCGTCTTGTTGGGTGAAGATGCCCTTGGATACGAGGATGTCGAGTGACTCTATTTTGCCGTTTTTCGTACGCAGTTCATAGATGTCTTTCGCCTGGTAGAAAGAAATGTACGGGTGTTTCATCATGGATGGTACGGATGCCGTGTTGATGTTCACTTTCCGTATCTTGAAATCGGGATTGACTGTCAGCCATTCCAGAATGTCGTCGGGCAAAGGGCATGCTTCCATCGCTTGTCCGGCATTTACGAACCCTCCCATCTTTTCTCTGTATTCCACTATCTTGCGGGCACGGTAGGAGGCGATGCCGGGTATGCCCTTTAGTATACTGGTGTCGGCAGTGTTTATGTCCACCAAAGTGCCGGGCGCAAACTTCTCTGTCCTGCCCGTCGCATTGTCGCCATTTGTGCTTTTGCCTGTAGATGCCGAGTCTGGATGCTCTTCTGTTTTCTTGCCGTAGTCCTCCTTGGTGAATGTCTTGGCGGGGGAAGCCTTCACGTATTGGTATTTTACGTCAATGCGGATGTATGGGGACAGACGTTCCCATAGTTCGTTTGTCATACCTGGCAGCTGCTTGAAGTCTTCGGCGGTGTGGTATCTGCCGTGTTTGGCTCTGTACCTGTATATGGAGCGCACCTGCCATGGAGCAAGCCCGAGACGCAGAAGGGCAGTGCTGTCCGCCGTGTTGGGGTCAAAGCAGAATGTCTCCACCACTTCCTCGTCTTCCGCATATACGATTGCAGGCTGTCTGGTTTGGACGTTCCGCTTTTGCCTTGCACTGTCCGAAGGTAAATCTTTTGCGTCTTTCTGTGTCTGTTCCTTTTGCCATGAAAAGAGCGTGCCGACAACCAAAGCAATCACCAATATCCATTCCAGCAACAACAAGGCTCGCCTGTCGGATCTTGACAGGAACGGAAGACGCCTCATTTCACCAGTTCGTTAATGAAGATGGCACAGATGGCTATCGGGACTATGTACCGGACAAGGAACATATATATGCCGAACAGGGTAGGGGAGACTCTTCCTCCGTTTGTCACCTCGTCGCACACCACACTGCGGTTGAGCTTCCACCCCACAAAGAGGGTTATGAGCAATCCTCCGAGGGGCATCACAAATTTGGCGGAGAGGAAGTCAAACCAGTCGAACACGCCCATATCCATGCAAGTGTATCCGCTCCATGGACCGAACGACAACGAACAGACAGCACCCAATAAGACGCATACTGCTGTCACCGATATGGCGGCCGTCTTTCTGGAGAGGCTGTATCTCTCAATCAGGAACGCCGTGCATATCTCGTGTAAGGAGATGCTGCTGGTAAGAGCCGCCAAGAGCAGCAGCACGTAGAACATTACGGAGGAAGCGTAGCAGAGAACAGGCATTCCCGCCAAAGCACTTTGGAAGACGTGAGGCAGTGTGATGAACACAAGTCCCGGACCGGCATCTACCGAAACTCCCGGCACGCTCATCACTGTGGGGAAAATTATGAAACCGCTTATCACGGCCACCATCGTGTCTATGGCGCATACGTTGAACGCCAGCCCTGCAAGGTTTGTTTCCTTGTTGAAATAAGACGCGTATGTGACGAGGCAACCTATTCCTACGCTGAGGGAGAAGAATGCCTGACCCATGGCACTGAGCACCACAGAGGTGGTCACCTTGCTGAAGTCGGGACGAAGCAGGAACTCAATTCCTTTTGCGGCTCCCGGCATGGTGAGCGAGCAGCATACCAATATTATCAAAATCAGAAACAACATAGGCATCATCAGACGTGAATAGCGTTCTATCCCATCGTGTATGCCGCGCACCACCACCAGATGTGTAAGTCCAAGGAATGCCGCCAGAGACACTACGGACTTGACGGGGGAGGAGACGAAAGAGGAGAATGCCGCGGCATGGTCAGCGTCCCAATTGATTCTACAGGCCAGCGCGTCAAAGGTGTATTTGAGAGTCCACCCAGCCACCACGCTGTAGTACGAGAGTACCAAGAAACCGCCCGCTACGCCTATGTATCCGGCAATGGGCCACCATTTGCTTCCCGAGAGCCGCTTGTAGGCATCCACGGTGTTGGTGTGTGCGGCTCGCCCTATCATGAACTCGCTTATCATCACAGGCATGCCCATGAAGAACACGCACAACAGGTACACCAATATGAAAGCGGCGCCTCCGTTGCTTCCTGTTTCCGTGGGAAACCGCCATATATTTCCCAAACCTACCGCACTGCCGGCCGATGCCAACACGACACCCAACTTGCTTGCGAAATGTCCCCTTTCGTTCATTTTGTGAAGTGTAAATAGAGTTTTTTTTATAATCAGATACAAAATTATGGAAAAAAACGTAACTTTGCAACAATAGACTGCTATTTACTTATTTATCAAAAGCAATGTATCTGAAGCATTATCCGTTTACGGTGTTCGTGGCTTGCGTGATTGTTGTCATCTCGTTGATGCCTTTCCCCGAGATGCCGAGGTTGAAAGATGTGCCTTTCATGGACAAGTGGACTCACATGGTGATGTACGGAGGTTTGTGTTCTGTGCTTTGGACAGAATACCTGCGCAGGCACAACATGAGGATAGAGGTGCGTAAAGCCACGCTTCTCGGTCTTGTGTGCCCCATATTTATGAGCGGACTTCTGGAACTGGCGCAGGAATACCTCACAACGTCGCGCAGTGGCGAATGGCTCGATCTTCTTGCCAATTCCGTCGGAGCCTTTGCCGCCTATCTCATTTGCATAGCGGTGGCAAGGAAACGGTGAATTCTCAAGAACCTGAAAGTAACCTAAAGTGGGTGCAGTGTCTCACTGCACAAAGTTATGAGAGCCGAAAGGCGAGTGCAAGACGTAAACCTTGCACTCGCCTTTCGGTGTGAAAATAAGAGAATTGCAGTTTATTTTACGAATTTTGCATCTTTTAGATAC
>CAVHCL010000014.1:0-12215 GCA_963634425.1 Bacteroidaceae bacterium | reverse complement strand
TCGACCACGAGTTCCTCGAATCGGAAACATGGGAAGCGCTCCCCACTTACAAAGAGGGAGTAGAAGTGTCGACGGACACAAACCTGCGGAAGTTATTTTTTAACCATTGCCAGGAAAATATTTCACCATTATTGTGGGTGAAATTGACAAAAAATCGTAACTTTGCAAGGGATTTTTTACAAACTATACATAAAATTGGCAACATGGAAAATATGGAGTTAGGTTTTGAGCTCATGCTTGTGGGCATGTGCACGGTGTTCGTGGTTTTGCTCATTGTTATTTGGGGTGGAAAATTGCTTATCAAGATGGTGAATAAAATCGCTCCTGAGGAGGCGGTTGTTGCCAAGAGCCAGGCATCTGCCCCAACTGCCGTTGACGCGCCTACCATGGCAATACTGCAACAGGTGGTCAGCCAGATTACCGGAGGCAAAGGTAAAGTGGCATCGGCAAAGAAAATGTGACGCACAGGGAGACACGGCAAAAAGATTTGGAAAATAAAGATAACACTCAGTAAAATAAAATGCAAAAAGAAGTAAAGTTCAGTTTGGTGTTCCGGGACATGTGGCAGAGCGCAGGTAAATACCAGCCACGTGTGGACCAGTTGGTAAAAGTAGCGCCGGCCATCATCAGGATGGGATGTTTCGACCGTGTGGAAACAAACGGCGGCGGTTTTGAACAAGTAAATCTTCTGTACGGAGAAGACCCCAACAAGAGTGTACGTGAATGGACCAAGCCGTTCCGTGAGGCAGGCATCCAGACACACATGCTCGACCGCGCACTCAACGGATTGCGCATGAGTCCGTGCCCCAAGGATCTCCGCCGTCTCTTCTATGTGGTGAAGAAAGCCCAAGGAACAGACATCACGCGCATCTTCTGCGGTCTCAACGACACGCGCAACGTAATACCCTCCATACAATACGCCAAGGAAGCCGGCATGATAGCGCAGGCCTCTCTGTGCATCACGCACAGCCCCATCCACACTGTGGAGTACTACGTCAACCTTGCCAAAACATTCATTGACGCGGGCGCTGACGAGATATGCCTCAAGGACATGGCGGGCATAGGCCGTCCGGTAAGCCTCGGAAAGATAGTGGAAGGCATCAAGGCTTACAAAAACGACATCGTCATCCAGTACCACAGCCACGCCGGCCCGGGGTTCTGCATGGCTTCCATACTGGAGGTGGCCAAGGCCGGCTGCGACTATATAGACACCGGCATGTCTCCACTGTCGTGGGGTACCGGACACGCTGACATCATAGCAGTACAGGAGATGCTGAAGGATGCCGGGTTCAAGGTGAAGGAAATCAACATGGAAGCGTATATGGAGGCACGTACCCTCATTCAGGAGATGTACGACGACTTCCTCGGCTACTACATTCCGGCTCTCAACCACATCAACAACTCGCTGCTCATAAAGCCGGGGCTTCCCGGCGGCATGATGGGTTCGCTGATGACAGACCTTGAGGACAACCTCAAGTCCCTCAACAAGTGGAAAGTGAAGAACCACCAGCCGGAGCTCACCACAGACCAGCTCTTGGTGAAACTCTTTGACGAAGTGGCATACGTATGGCCCAAGGTGGGATATCCGTGCCTCGTCACCCCTTTCAGTCAATACGTGAAGAACCTCGCATTGATGAACATCATACAGATGGAGAAGGGCAAGGCGCGCTGGAGCATGATTGCCGACAACATCTGGGATATGATCCTCGGCAAGAGCGGACAGCTCCCCGGCCCCGTGGCACAGGAACTGACAGACCTGGCGAAGGCGGAAGGAAGAGAGTTCGAAACCAACGATCCCCAGACATACTACCCCGACAAACTGGACGAATACAGAAAGGAGATGCAGGAAAACGGATGGGAGTTTGGCCAGGACGACGAAGAGCTCTTTGAGTTGGCCATGCACCCCGAGCAGTACCGCGCATACAAGAGCGGCAAAGCCAAAGCCGACTTCGAGAAAGACCTTGCGGAACGCAAAGCCAAAAAGAACGCCCCCGCATCTGGCGCAGAGATGCCGAAGCAGATAAAGGTGAGCGTGAACGGACAGACGTACGAGGTAAACATCGCATACGGCAACGAGTCGCCGGCAGCCACTCCCGCGGCGGCCGTCCCTGTAGGTGAAGGGGAAGACCTGCTCTCACCGCTGGAAGGCAAGTTCTATCTTGTAAAGGACAATTCCGAAACGCCCAAAAAGGTAGGCGACACGGTACAGACCGGGGATGTGCTCGGATACATTGAGGCCATGAAGACCTTCAACGCCATCCGTGCCGACAAGCCCGGAACCATCACAGCCATACTCGTCAACAGCGGAGACTCTGTGGAAGAGGACGACCCCATCATGAAGTTGGCATAATAGTTCGGAAACAAAAACACTGTTCAAAGAATGGAAAAAATTTATGACATATGGGACAAGCTGTACAGCATGACTGCGTTCCCCGCAATAGCGGAGGAGCCGATGTTCATTGTCATGTACCTGCTTGCCTTCACGCTGCTCTATCTTGGCATCGTGAAGAAATACGAGCCGTTGTTGCTCGTGCCTATCGCGTTTGGAGTGCTTATAGCCAACTTCCCAGGCGGAGGCATGGGGGTAATTCAAGCCAGCCCCGAGGGTATGGTGCCTGTGACTGTGGACGGAGTGGTGCAGATGCGCAACATCTATGAGATGCCCCTGCACGAGATAGCGCACGACCTCGGTCTGATGAACTATCTCTATTATGCTCTCATCAAGTCCGGTCTTCTGCCTCCCATCATATTCATGGGTGTGGGTGCGCTCACAGACTTCGGTCCCATGTTGCGCAACCTCAAGCTCGCAATCTTCGGCGCAGCTGCGCAGATGGGTATATTCTTGGTGCTGATAGTGTCGCTCCTTGTAGGGTTCACACCCCGGGAGGCAGCGTCGCTCAGTATCATAGGAGGCGCAGACGGTCCTACTGCAATCTTCACCACCATCAAGCTGGCTCCGCACCTTCTCGGCTCCATAGCCATAGCGGCATACAGTTATATGGCTCTTGTACCGGTTATCATACCATTGGTAGTGAAGCTCTTGTGTACAGAAAAAGAATTGCGCATCAACATGAAAGAGCAAGACAAACTGTACCCTGACACCTTGCAGATAAAGAATATGCGTGCCTTGAAGATTATCTTCCCCATCGCCATTACTACTGTCGTAGCCATCTTCGTGCCGACAGCCGTCAGTCTGGTGGGTATGCTTATGTTCGGTAACCTTGTCAAGGAGATAGGAAACGACACCAACCGTCTGTTTGATGCCGCCAGCAATGGAATAATGAATGCCGCCACCATATTCTTAGGTCTCAGCGTTGGAGCCACCATGACTGTTGACGCATTCATCAACCCCACCACGCTTGGCATTGTGGCAGGAGGCTTCTGCGCATTTGCGTTGAGTATTGCCAGCGGAATATGCATGACAAAGATTTGGAACCTCTTCGCAAAGAAGAAGATAAACCCGCTTGTCGGAGCCACCGGACTCAGCGCAGTGCCTATGGCGAGCCGTGTATGCAACATCATCAGCACGAAGTACGACCCCAAGAATCATGTGCTCAACTACTGCATGAGCTCCAACATAGCCGGTGTCATCGGTTCTGCCGTTGCCGCAGGAGTCCTTATCAGCTATTTGGAATAAGGGACGAGGATATTGATATGTCAAAGGGCAGCCAAGTTATTTGGCTGCCCTTTGATGTTGTGATATTTCCTGGGCAAACGCTCTAATTCACGTGTCTCCCTCCACGTAGTTTTCAAAATACATCTGTTCTCCGTTCCATACAGCATAAGAGCATCGGGTAATCCAGTCGCCGAGAATCATAAGGCGTGCACTCTGCGAAAGCACGAGGTCAAGCTCTATGTGACGGTGGCCGAACATGAGACAGTTCACGTCGGGGTGCTCCTTTATATATTGTTTGGCATAACGTACAAGGTTTTCCTTGTCCTCGCCCTTGTAGTCAGAAAAGCCTGTGTCACCTTCTTGCAGGCAAGGCTCGTGTTTTTCCCTGCTGTGCTTCGCCCAACGCAGGCCAATCTCCACGCCTATGTCGGGATGAATGAGGGAAAAGGCATACTGACACCATCTGTTATGGAAGAGACTCCGCAGTATGCGGAACTTCCAGTCATTGTCCCCCAGCCCGTCGCCGTGGGCAAGGTAAAAGACCTTATCCGCAATCTCCACAGTCTCCGGCTGACGGTGTATCTGCACGCCGCACTCGTAGGTGAGATAGTCGCCGCACCAGAGGTCGTGGTTGCCAGTAAACAAGTGCACCTCCACACCAGAATCTGTAAGTTCGGACAGTTTGCCGAGGAAACGGGTAAAGCCTTTGGGAACAACTGTTCTATACTCGTACCAGAAGTCAAACATATCACCCAACATATACACAGCCTGCGCCTTGTCCTTGATGCTGTCGAGGAAACTGCACAAGCGTCGTTCCTGCTGACGCGTATGGCTGAGAGCTCTGCTGCCGAGATGGGCATCGCTTATGAAATACACATCCTTCATTCCCCAATTCACAAAAAACCGAGTTCCGTCTTCGCCTCCTCGCTCATCATGTCTTTGGTCCATTCCGGCTCAAACACGAGTTGCAGATTGACTTTGGAGATACCCTCCACAGCCTCGAGTTTCTGACGCACGTCCTCCATGATGAAATCGGCGGCAGGACAGTTGGGGGCAGTCAGCGTCATATCCACGTCCAGAGTAGAACCGTCGTCGCTGATTTCTATTCGGTAAATAAGCCCCAAATCGTAGACGTTGACCGGTATCTCCGGGTCGTACACCGTTCTCAGCACGTCTATCACACGTTCCTGTTTCTTCAATATATCGTCGTTCATAACTTTCCTTGGTCTCTATAACTGTAATAATTGCCGTTACCTAATATAATATGGTCTATGAAACTTATTTTCATTATTTCGCAGGCGGAACGCACGTTCTCTGTGAGACGGTCGTCCTCCCTGCTTGGGTGCAGCGTTCCGCTGGGATGATTGTGGCACAAAGCTATGACGGGAGACTGCGAAATGAGAGCATGACGCAAAAGTTCGCGCACATCCACGTATGTGCCCGTAAGCCCTCCCCTTCCGAGCAGCACCGTCCCCTGAACCTGCATGTTGTTGTTCATCAGCAGAAGACGGCATTCTTCCACAGTCAAGTCCTGCATTATAGGCTGGAAATAACAGTATATGTCCGCCGAGGACTCTATTTTCCGTTTTTCCTGCCATTCCTCTGTCATACGTCTGTTGGCAAGCTGGCATGCAGCCAATATGGTAATAGCCTTGGCTTCGCCCAAGCCCTTGTAGCGTGTGAGGTCCTTGACAGACGCTTTGCCCAAAAGGCGCAAACTGTCCCCATAGTCGGAAAGCACGTCACGCATAAGTTGCACAGCCGACACCCCCGGCCCACCGCTGCCTATGAGTATTGCCAACAATTCGGCTTTGCTGAGCGATGCCGCACCGTGTGCAGCCATCTTTTCGCGCGGCCTGTCGTCTTCCGCCCATGTCTTTATAGATGTACGCCTTTCTTCCATCACTCGTAGAAACTATCCTTGAATGCCTGAAGCTCCTTGGTCTTCCCGCAGACGCACCTCTGCCACCAGGCACATATAAAACCGGTACCGTATCCTAAGAGCTGGACAAATGACGCCACAACGCTGAGCACGCCTACACGGATGTCGCGGTTGCGTATGCTGCTGTCAATGAATATAAGCGACGAGAACAACAGCAACGGTGTCATGGACAACGCCGCGCCACAAAGTCCGGCGGACACATCCGACATTGCCGCCACCGCCAATGAAAGCAGCAAAGACACCGCCAGCACAAACACTCCAACAGTGAATGCCGCCGGAAGCATGTGCACAAGTTTGAGTGTTCCCGGATGCCGTTTGGCAAGATTTATACGCGCTATACCGCTGTTATACACTTGTTTGAAGAACTTCCTCATGTCTGTCCTGCGTTTGTGCCACACCCATGCCTTCGGGAACAGACGGCAACATGCCCCGCTCTCATATATGCGGATGCTGAAATCTATATCCTCACCGAACCGCATATCGGCGAATCCCCCAAGGGACGCATAGAGAGAGGACAGCACACCCATGTTGAACGAACGCGGATAGAATTTCTTGTCCATCTGTTTACGGCTTCCGCGTATGCCGCCGGTCGTAAGGAAAGAGGTCATGCTGTAGCTGATGGCTTTCTGCACCGGCGTAAAACTGCCGTGAGCCCTGTCAGGCCCTCCCCAAGCGTCAGCGGGAGACTCGGCAAGTTCTTCGTCTATAGCCTGTATGTATCCCTCGGGCAACACGCAGTCGCTGTCCAACACTATAATATATTCGCCCTGGCTGCGTGCGGCGCCATAGTTGCGCGTCATGCCCGGTCCCTCGTTCTTCTTGTAGAAATACTTCAGCGAGAGTGTGTCCGCATACATGTCCACCACGCTCTCGCACTTCTCCGTGGAGCCGTCCTCCACCACTACCACCTCAAAGTCGGAACGCGTCTGCCTCACGAGACTCTGCAGGAGTTCGTCCACTTCGTCGGGTCTGTTGTATACGGGTATTACAAGCGAATACTTCATCTTCCTATCAAAAATATGGCCGGCACCTTGGAAAGGTCCGGCAACGTGGCATGTTTCCATTCCTGTACGGTACGGGTATGTATATACTCGTCTTGTGTGGTGATGCCAGCCGCCACACACAGTCTTGTCTGCGGACGAAGTGTGGCGAGCAGTGATTGGAACATCTTGTGGTTTCGGTATGGCGTTTCTATGAAAAGCTGGGTCTGCCCCTCCGTCCACGAGCGGCTCTCGAGGGTCTTGATGCGCTTCGCCCTGTCCGCCGGATCCACTGGCAGATAACCGTTGAAAGCGAAACTCTGTCCGTTCATGCCGCTTCCCAT
Organism: Bacteroidaceae bacterium; assembly: GCA_963634425.1. Lineage (GTDB taxonomy): Bacteria > Bacteroidota > Bacteroidia > Bacteroidales > Bacteroidaceae > Physcousia. Next base: position 5,333 of record CAVHCL010000014.1, on the reverse strand, counting down.
CAATGCCATAATCATGCTGCTGGGTCCAGACAGAGGCACTACCCTGACACCGCTGCGTTGCGCAATGGCGACAATGTCGCTGCCGGGATCTGCCACGGCAGGACATCCGGCCTCACTGATTACTCCCACGGGATGTCCCTCTTTGAGAGGTGCCATGTAACTGGCGAAAAGCTTGGCGTCGGAATGTTTGCCCATCTCGTAAAACACACTGTCGTCTATCGGGAATGTGGGGTCAGCCTGACGGAGGAAACGTCTGGCGGAACGTATGTCCTCCACCACAAAATGACGAATTCCCCTTACCACTTCCACATTGTATGCCGGGAGCACCTGCTCCACTGGTGTCTGCCCCAGCGTCACAGGTATGAGATACAAAGCTGTTTCCATGCCACAAATTTAAGGTTTTTTCCCTAACCTACCAAACTTTCACTTTTTTTTGATTTGCATCCATATGAATAAGATATTTTTACATACCTTTGCACCTGCCAACAAAAAAAACTACAACAATGAACTTACGCAGATTAACCGTACTCATTCTAACGACAGCGTCGCTCTCGGCATTGACGGCGCAGGACACAAAGACCGACAACAGGCAGAAAAAATGGGCTTGGCTCGGTTTCGAACGCCCGGAAGGGCTAAACCCGATAATTTCTCCAGACACCACAAGCCACTTCTACTGCCCCATGGCAAAGAAAGTGCTGCCGTGGAAGAACAGCGACACATTCAACCCTGCCGCCACAAACATCAACGGAGGCATCGCGCTGCTCTACCGTGCCGAGGACAACACCGCCAAAGGAATAGGATCGCGCACCTCGCGCATCGGCTATGCCTTTAGCGAAGACGGACTGCACTTCCAACACAACGGTGCCCCCGTCCTTTACCCTGCCGACGACGAGTTTGCCGAACTGGACGCGCCTGGCGGATGCGAAGACCCCAGGGTGTGCATGACAGAGGACGGACTATACGTGATGACCTATACAAGTTGGAACCACAAGACCGCCCGCTTGTGTATAGCCACCAGCCGCAATTTGGTGCACTGGACAAAACACGGATACGCCTTCAAGGACACTTTCGGAAAACAGACAAGCAAAGGATACTCCAAGTCGGCCTCTATAGTGACCGAGTTCAAAAAAGGCAGGCAGGTGATATCCAAGGTGAACGGGAAATACATGATGTATTGGGGAGAGAACTTCGTAAACGTAGCCACCAGCGACGACCTCATCCACTGGGATCCTATGTTGGACGAGGACGGCAAATTGCTGCATGTGATGGATACGAGGGACGGCTTCTTCGACAGCAACCTCACAGAATGCGGTCCACCTGCCATAAAGACAAAACACGGCATACTGCTCTTCTACAACGGGAAAAACAATGGCGGCAAGAACGGGGACAAGGACTATACCGCCAACGCATACTGTGCCGGACAGGCTCTCTTCTCACTGAAAGACCCCACCAAACTGATAGACAGACTGGACAAGCCTTTCTTCTATCCCGAAGCGGATTTTGAGAAAAGCGGCCAGTACCCGGCAGGAACGGTATTCATAGAGGGACTGGTGCCGCACGAGGGGAAATGGTATCTGTACTACGGCTGCGCCGACTCCAGAGTGGGAGTGGCGGTCTACGATCCAAACAAACGCTGGTAGGTTTTCCTGCCGCACACGTAATACTGCCAAAGGACACTCTTTGGCACAAGGACACGCGAGGGCGCAACTTTGGCAAGAGCAAGGTTGCGCTCTCTGTCTTTCTCACAGGCACTGCGCATGATGCGAAAGTCCCTTCTGGCCCGCCACACCGCAAGGAAACTCCCCCACTCACCTTTCAGCGCAAACTGCAATGAGGCAAGAGCGTCAAGCCACAAACGCCACCGCATCACGCCACGAAACGTCCCGTCTGGCAGGTTTTTATATAAGAGAAGAAGGTTGTTCCTGAAATTGAGGTATGTCTTCCGTGGACTGTTGGTCGGCAAAGTGCCTCCCCCCACATGATAAACACTGCTACCCGGCACACATACTATGTCGCAACCGCGGCTGCGTATGCGCCAGCACATGTCTATCTCTTCCTGGTGGGCAAAGAAGCGGCCGTCCAAACCGCCCACGTCCCAATACACGCGGCTGCGTATAAACAACGCCGCCCCCGAAGCCCAAGCAATATGCGCAACCGTATCGTACTGTCCACGGTCTTCCTCCACCGTACCGAAGATGCGGCCTCTGCAGAAAGGATAGCCCAACCTGTCTATATAACCGCCGCAAGCTCCAGCATACTCCAGCATGCGCGGCTCTGTCTGGCTCAACATCTTTGGCTGACAGGCGGCTGTCTCTGGATGTGAGTCCATATATGCCGACATGGCGTCCAGCCAACCTTCCCTTACCTCCACGTCGCTGTTGAGAAGGACATAATACTCGGCCTCCACCTGCGCCAAAGCCTTGTTGTACCCGTCGGCGAAACCATAGTTGCGGTCGAGCGGTATGGTACGTACAGACGGAAACTTGTCAGCCATAAGAGCAAGCGAGCCGTCTGTGCTGGCATTGTCAGCCACCACCACACAAGCGTCCCCACTGTGCCGCAACACCGACGGAAGGAAACGTTCAAGCATGCGTTCTCCGTTCCAGTTGAGTATCACTATCGCTATTTTTTCCACCGTTTCCTAAATTTGGGATGCCGTCAAAGCATCGTCCTCCTTGTTCCAGCCGCAAAGGCGTACGTCCACTATGCTGTTGTCAAGCGTAGACACGTCCTCGTCGGTATGCAGTTCCACCTTAATATAATTGTCGGTGAAACCGCGCACCACTCCTGCCTGTTTGCTGTGCTCCAGCAACACCTGGCGTACGGTGCCTTTATATCTGTCGTAAAATGCGCGCAGCTTGCCGTCGCTCAGCTGCAACACTTCCTGGCTACGCCGGTGTTTCTCTTCATTGGCTACAACATGTGGAATCCGCAAAGCCTTGGTGCCCTGCCGCTCGCTATAGCTGAACACATGATACTGGCTCACATCCACGCTCTCCATGAATGCCTTGGACTCACGGAAAAGCTCCTCCGTCTCGCCCCTCATGCCCACTATCACATCCACACCTATAAAGGCGTCCGGCATAACCTTGTGTATCGTCTCCACCTTTCCGGCAAAAAGGGACGTGTCGTACCTGCGGTGCATAAGTCTGAGCATTTCATCACTGCCGCTCTGCAGCGGGATGTGGAAGTGCGGCATAAATGCCCGGCTGCCGGCACACCACTCTATCACCTCGTCCGTAAGGAGGTCGGGCTCTATGCTGCTGATGCGGTAACGCCGGATGCCCTCCACCGAGTCAAGATCTTTCAGCAAGTCGACAAACGACTCGCCGGTGCTCTTGCCGAAGTCCCCTATATTCACCCCTGTTATCACAACCTCCTTGCCTCCCATGGCAGCAGCCTCCCTGGCCTGGCCTACAAGTTCCGCTACGCTCCCGTTCCTGCTCCTGCCGCGCGCAAACGGTATTGTGCAATAGGTGCAATAATAGTCGCACCCGTCTTGCACCTTCAGGAAGTAACGCGTACGGTCGCCACGGCTGCAACTCGGCACAAATGTTCGGATATCAGCCGTGTGTACAGTGTCGTGTTGGTGGGCACAAAGAAGTCTCTCCTCTGGCATCATGCCTATACGTTCAGCTATCTTTTGCACCACCATTCCTTTCTGTTCTGTCCCGAGCACAAGATCCACCCCATCAAGCGAAGACACAGTCTCTGGTTTCAACTGGGCATAACAACCTGTGACCACAACCAAAGCTCCGGGGTGACTGCGCACCATCTTGCTGATGGCCTGCCGGCACTTGGCATCCGCCACCTCAGTCACACTGCACGTGTTCACCACACAGATGTCGGCCACCTCGTCCTTGCCGGCGGTTTCCACACCGGCATCCCTCAGCTGTCTCCCGATTGTTCCTGTCTCCGAAAAGTTCAGTTTGCACCCCAAGGTGAAGTATGCGGCTTTCTTTCCTCTTAAATCGTACATATTGCAAAAATATATGTTTTTTGCGATACCACAAAACATTTTGTCACTCCGCACAAATGCGCTTCTTTGATTTACAGTTGTTTACAATATTGTTGTTAAATTTAAGCAAAAAAAGCCATTCAAAAGTGTACAACGTATTCAAAAAGTCCGTATCTTTGTGCCGTTTTAGAAAGCAATGATTGTTATACAGTTTTAAAAAGCAAAAAAATGAAAAAGTTAGCATTTTTGTTCGCAGCTGTTGTAGCTGTTTCTTTCGCATCTTGTGGCAACGCTACACAGAAAGGTGCTGATTCAGACTCTTGTTGTGCTGATTCAGAGGCAGTAGAGGTAGTTGAAGAAGTGGACACCTGCTGCAGCGACAGTTGCAGCAAGGACACTTGCTGCGCCAGCGCTCCGGTTGCAGAATAATCTCGGAACAGGAACAGTTTACAAAGCGACATCTCAGATGCCGCTTTTTTTGCGGACTTGTCTATGGACCGTACGACCATAGAAACCAATCCAAACGACAAAACCCTAAAAAAAGGCGTGCACCTCTACAGTACACGCCTTTAGCATTATTGTAAATCCTTCTATCCAAGCGTCACTCTGCTGCGGGAGCATTCTCGGCAGCAGGAGCATTCTCGGCAACTACCGTGAAAGGAACCTGAGCCACAACCTCCTTGTGGAGTTTAACCACAGCCACGTACTCACCTGTAGCCTTAACGTCTTTGACGTTGATAATCTTGCGGTCTATGTCAAAACCAAGTTTCTGGAGCTCTGCGGCAATCTGGATGTTACCTACACTACCGTAGATAACGCCTGCGGCACTGACCTTGGCACTGATGGTGAGAGAGACTGCGTTCAACTTCTCCGCCAAAGCCTCAGCCTCAGCCTTAATCTTAGCGAGCTTGACAGCCTTCTGCTTCAGCTCTTCCGCCAACTGCTTCCTTGCACTTTCGCTTGCTATGACACCCTTGCCGAAAGGAATAAGATAATTGCGGCCATAACCGCCCTTTACGCTTACAATGTCATTCTTGTAACCCAAGCCTATGACGTCTTCTTTCAGTATAATTTCCATATCTATTCCTCCTGTATTACTTCATCAAGTCTGTTACGAAAGGCAGAAGTGCCAAATGACGAGCACGCTTCACTGCCTGTGCTACACGACGCTGGTACTTCCAGGAAGTACCAGTGATACGGCGGGGAAGTATCTTGCCCTGCTCGTTGAGGAACTTCTTCAGGAACTCAGGATCCTTGTAGTCTATGTATTTTATACCGCTTTTTTTGAAACGGCAGTACTTCTTCTTCTTGACATCAATGGCCGGTGCTGTCAAATAACGGATTTCTGATTGCTGTGCCATAGTTTAAGCCTCCT
>CAVHCL010000013.1:0-5145 GCA_963634425.1 Bacteroidaceae bacterium | reverse complement strand
GTCTGCTCCATCTCGCTGCAATGTTCGCAGAGCTCCTCGTATTTTTCTTTCTGCACACTTCTTCCTCCGTCGGCATACTTGGTGAGAAGGCGGTGAACCATAAGGTCGGGATACCGGCGGATGGGACTTGTGAAGTGCGTGTAGTAGTCGAACGCCAAACCGTAGTGCCCGATGTTGGTAGTGCTGTATTTGGCTTTCATCATGGCTCTCAGTGTCACCTGTTCCACCACGTTCTGTTCTTTTCTGCCCCTGACCTGTGCCAACAACTTGTTGATGTTTTGCGACACCTCAGATTTTGTTCCGTATGGTTTCAATTTGTATCCGAACTTCACCACAAAGTCCGACAGGCTGAGCAGTTTCTTCGGGTCTGGAGACTCGTGTATGCGGTAGGGCAAGACTTTTGGCTTTTTGTTCTTGGGAACTTTCCCTATGCTCTCCGCTACTGTACGGTTGGCCAAAAGCATGAACTCCTCCACCAGTTTGTTGGCGTCCTTGGCTATCTTGAAGAATACACCTGTAGGCTTGCCCTTGTCGTCTATGTCAAACCGCACTTCGCAGCGGTCAAAGTCCACCGAGCCATGGGCAAAACGCTTTCTCCTCAGTTCTTTTGCCAGACGGTTGAGGGTAATCAGGGATGTTGTCATGTCTTGGGGAAGCTCCACCTTTTCTTTCCTCTGACTTGGATATTTGTAGTCTTCTTCGCTTGCTTCGTTCCAGTCTTCCAACACGCTTTGTACCTCTTCGTAGGTAAAGCGTCTGTCGCTTTTTATCACCGTGTGGGCAAGATGCCAGTCTTTCACTTCTGCTTTGGCATTCAGAGTGAATATGACGCTATAGGTCAGTTTCTCCTCCTCGGGGCGGAGAGAACAGACGAAGTTGCTCAGCCTTTCCGGCAGCATAGGCACCGTCCGGTCTACCAGATAGACGCTTGTGGCGCGCTTGAGAGCCTCCTTGTCTATTATACTTCCCTCCGCAACGTAATGGGACACGTCGGCAATGTGGACACCTACTTCCCAAAGTCCTTCTTTGATGGTGCGTATGCTGAGTGCGTCGTCAAAGTCTTTGGCGTCTTTGGGGTCTATGGTGAACGTCATGACGGAGCGCATGTCTTCCCTTTTGGCTATCTCCTCTTCTGTGATTCCCGGTTGCAGTTCATTCGCCGCATTCTCCACAGTCTTAGGATAGCTGTATGGTAGTCCATATTCTGCCAGTATGGCGTGCATCTCCGCATTGTTCTCTCCTGTAGTACCGAGAATATCCACCACTTTGCCTATGGGGTTTTTCTCGTCTTCGGGCCACTCCACAACCTTTACCACAGCCTTGTCGCCGTTTTTCCCCTTCTTCAGGTATTCCTTGGGTATGAAGATATCATTGGCGAGGGTGCGGTCTTCGGTGAGGAGGTACGCATAGTTCTTCTTCACTTGCAGTGTGCCTACAAACTGCTTGTCGCTGCGTTTCAGTATTTCTGTCACGGAAGCCTCGCGGACATGGTTTTTCCGCCTTGCCAGCATGGTGACCCTTACACGGTCGCCGTCCATGGCGTGTAGGCTGTTCCTTTCCGCCACGAGGACAGGCTCTCCTGCACCATCTGGCTCAAAGGTGTTCTTGCCGTTGGCTTTGCGGTGGAACACTCCCTCCATCACCTGTGTGGGAGCGTTCAGTGAGAAGGAGAAGCGCGGTTGCTCTTTTATGAAGTCGTCCATGACAAGCGTGTCCAAGATGTCCACGAGCAACATTTTCTCGGGATGTGTTTTCAGACCAAATTCTTGGTAGAGAGTCTTCAGGTCGAATGTGGCGTTGGGGTTGTTCTCAAAGAACTCGGTTATCAACGGTTCTATGTCTTTTTTGCGAAGGTTTCTTCTTCCATATTTTTTCTTTCCCATAGTGTAGTGATATTTAGAAAGTTTGGATTACTATAATACATATAATACATATACTATGTGTTTTTGGCGGCATCACAGAACTCAGATTTTTCCCAAAATTCTGTCCATCACCCAGTTGACACCAGTGGCACTGATGCTGTCAACATTACACGTGCCAACCTGTTGCAGATGTTCCACGACGTTCTTTATGAGGGGCATTTGCACATGTTCCGGATTCTCCACCATTATCTCTTCCCTGCCTTTTGACGTGTGCAAAGCTATAGGTTCGTATGTGAACACAGAAAAGCATATCTGCCCTTTGTCTCCTATCAGTTCAATGCGGTCGGTACGTGCGCTCTCGTGGCTGACAAAGCACCATGAGCCGCTGCCCGGCAGTCCGTCGTGAAACTGGAATGCGGCACTCACCGAGTCTTCCGTTTGGTAGAGCCCTTCTCTGTTGGTGCTAAACCCTTTGGCTCTCACTATCGGACCGAAGATTTCCTGCAGTAGGTCTATTTGATGAGGGGCAAGATCGTAAAAGTATCCTCCTCCGGCAATGTCTCTCTGCACGCGCCAAGGGCGGTTAGCGCTGTTGTAGTCAAGATCCCTCGGTGGGCAGGCGAACCTTACTTGCACGCTTATCACATTGCCTATGTTCCCTTGTTTTACCAACTCTTTCACTTTTTGAAAGTACGGAAGACACCGTCTGTAGTACGCCACGAAACATGGGACGTGGGTCTGTTCACTTACTCTGTTGATGCGCTGGCAGTCAATATAGCTGCTTGCCAAAGGTTTTTCCACGTATACAGGTTTGCGGCTTTTCATTGCCATGATGGCATAAGTGGCGTGGGAAGACGGAGGCGTGGCTATGTACAGGGCGTTTACCTCCGGGTCGTTTATCAACTGTTGGGCATCGGTATACCATTTCTGTATTCCGTGTCTTTCCGCATACGATTTGGCTTTCTCCTTACTTCTGCTCATCACAGCCACTACTTTGGAACCGGGTATCTCGGAAAACGCGGGACCGCTCTTCTTCTCTGTCACTTCTCCGCATCCGATAAAACCCCATTTTATTTCCCTGTATATGCTCATAAATTATGATTTTTTAAGCGTAGCTTTGTGCAAAGATACGCTTTTTCTGCGTATCTTTGCCACGCAAAGCGGTAAATTTGTTATGGAAGAGAGAGAGAAGTCTTTGATAAAAGTTTGCGAGTACAGGTCTCTTACCAAGAGTGTTACACTGGGGTTGTCCACGGCTTTTAGACGAATGGGGGAGTTCCTTAGGTATATGTCGCCGTCATTGGCGTTGACAGTTGTGCTGCCAGTGCCGTTCTATATCCTTGAGAAGGGATGGACCGATGCGTTGATGCGCAAATGGAACGAACAGGGTTACATACCGGAGATGAGAAACAAGGACACTAAAATTGGTGCGGCAAGATGTGTCCGCCGTGCCGTAGTGGAATGCCTGTGCGATGTGGCGATGGTCGGTTTGGCGGTTTGTATTGTGCTTTTGGCTATCAGCAAGTGGCTGGGGCTGCTGCCTGCTGCTGGGATTGTGATTTTGCTTTTTCTCCTGTATGTCCCTTTTGAAGCTGTATTTATGGAGATAAGTTATTCAGACAAACCTGTATCCAAATGTTTCGGCAGGTTGAAGAAAGGACTGGCACACTACGGTAGGTATTTCTCTCTTTGTATGTTCCGCCTTCTGGTTGGAGGTCTGACGGTTTCTTTCGGATGTTTGCCTCTTGCCGTCGCTGTCTCTGCAGGTATACAGGCACGCATTGCATTTCTTTCCGGCGATGCTCTTGATCTTCCGGTTTTGTTCCCTCTCTACTTGTTTTGTGCGTATGTGTTGGGGATGTTGGTGGTGCTCGTCACTGTGTTCACTTTCAACTTTTGCCGTGTACTTGTGTGGGGCAGTTTAGTTGAAGAAGTTCCAACTGATGCCGAAATGGATGGTGAGAGGGTTTAGAGCGTAGTGAGGAGCCAAGTAGTACCGTCCAGTGCCGGCATTTACGTGATTGACTTTTACATACAAGCGACAATGTTTGAGGTGTAGGTTTGCGTATGCGTTGATTATGGGGTAGTTCCCTATCTTTTCCATTTCATAGTTGTCGTCTTGTACGGCGAACTGTTGTATGGTAGGCGACCAGTCCGGTGCATAGTACGAGGTGAAATATCGCATGTCGCCTCCTATCTGCACCCTCAAAACCTTAGCTATGCGGAAAAGAAGATACAGGTTGGTGTATGCGTTGAACTGGGGCAGCGGCAGAGCTTTGTCGGAGGAACTCTTTTGGTATGTAAGCTCTGTGTCCCAATGGAAAGGTCCGAATTTTAAGTCTTGTGCCAAAGTGATGCCGAACACTTGTATGTTTTTTGAAGCCTCTGCCACGGCTACGGCGTAAGAGAAGTCTGTCGGAAGGTTTGAACCTGCGGCAGCGTCTTCCAATCTTGTCCGTTGGCTGTGGAAATAAGTGTAGTTGCTGATGTTTTCAAAGCCCACTTTCAGTTTTGTCCCCATTTTCCTAAGCCGCAACATACCTGACACTTCGCTGTGATATTCACTGTTGAGGTCGTCGTTGTCCCACCACGTGAATTGCGAGTGGTAGTGTCTGAAAAGGAAGTCTGGCTTCTCTTTTCTGATATTTGCTGCCACATCAATCGTCAGACTGTCTTTCCTGCCCATTTTGAAGTTAAAATTTGTCTTGCCCCGGACATCAAAATCTCCTATGCGTGGACCAATCAGCCATATCTCTCCATTTACGTTGAAATGGAACACATTTCCTTGCGTGCGGGCCAATTCTCCACCCACAGACACATCGTTTTCATTGTATTTTTTTTCGTGTTCCAGATTGTCTTTCAACAAGGTGTACGAACGCAGTTTGTGTGTGGCGAAGAGGGTGATTCCCATCTGTGCCCATTTGTTAAATCCCTCACGCATGGCAAGTCCAACCGTGTTGCGTATGCTCAGAGCTTGGGTCTTGTCGTATGAACTGCTTTTGTCTCCGAAAAAGAGATTTGTATAGTATGTGCCTGGGTCCGATTTGGTAATGTATGCGTGGTTGAGATTGTTTACCTCCAGCGTGTGAATGATGCTTGCCACTGGAATGAATTCCGTGGGTGTCACCTGTTTTGCCTGCCACATTTGCATCAGAGAGTCTGTGATATTTTTTTTGGCTATGGAGTCACCTGCAAGAAGGGTGCGGACACTGTCGGGCAGTTCGTCCAACAGCTGGTTCTGTGTTGGAGGCACAGGCTTCAGGGAATCTGGTAGGACCATCTC
>CAVHCL010000012.1:0-10389 GCA_963634425.1 Bacteroidaceae bacterium | reverse complement strand
CATAACTTTCAGCGTTAGCGAGAGCAAGCTGGAGTTTCCCAACGCTTTCTCACCCTTTATGCTTACGTCCGGGTTGGCCGCACACAACTCTTCTTCCGTCACGCCATACATGGCGGCTATCTGTTGGATAGTTTCGCCCTTTTTCACCTGATGCATCCTGTCGAGCACCGACTTCACCCCTTGCCCCCATGCGAGAGCCGGGAGCAATGCCAAGAGAATAACTGTAAGCCGTTTCATACGTGCAAAGGTAGTGATTTTTATTCCCATATCCTCTTTTTGGCAGGGAAAACAACGCTGATGTGCTTTTTTTTTGCTATTTTTGCAGAAAGATTAAGGGGGATATGAGATTATTTCTGACAATGTTTTCATTCGTCGTGCCCTTGTTGGCCATGGCGCAGGAATATCCTGCGGTGGAGCCCACAGGCACTTACTTCAAATATGACAAAGACGGTGCGGAGGAGACGGGCGATGTCAACGGCACGGTGCAGGGAGCTCCAATCAAGGTGTTGTTCGAAGCCAACGCCACAGGGATGGACGGTCTGGGCGCACCCAGGTATGAGTGGAAGATATGGAAGAGCGAAGCCCCGTCGGACATCATAGTGCACCGCACCGAGGAAAACATGGAGTTCACTTTCGTGGAGAGCGGCACTTTCGTGGTTCAGCTTTATGTCACCTTCTACGATACGGACGGACAGGTGTACGCTGAATTCCCCGAAGAGGACGGAGATGCCAAGACCATAACTTTCAGCGTTAGCGAGAGCAAGCTGGAGTTTCCCAACGCTTTCTCACCCAACGGAGACGGGTTCAACGACACGCTCCGTCCCAAGGACGGCTACCAGAGCATAGTGTCATTTGATGCCGCAGTGTTCAACCGTTGGGGCAACAAGCTGTACTCGTGGTCCGATGTCAATGGGGAATGGGACGGCAAGTACAAGGGCAAGACCGTCAAGGACGGGGTATATTTTCTTGTCGTGAAGGCCAAGGGCGCTGACGGCAGGAATTTCACATTTAGGAAGACGATAACCGTTCTCACCGGTTACAACAACGGAGAAGGCGCCAACGCCGGCATTGATGAGTAAGAATGGATATATCACGGTTCTTGGGGCAAGGGTGCACAACCTCAAGAACGTGGACGTGGAGATACCCCGTGACAGCCTCACTGTCATCACAGGCCTTAGCGGAAGCGGAAAGTCATCGCTCGCCTTCGACACCATATATGCCGAGGGGCAGCGGCGCTACATAGAGACGTTCAGTGCCTATGCGCGTAATTTCCTCGGGAACATGGAACGTCCTGATGTGGACGAGATAAAGGGACTCAGCCCAGTCATCAGCATAGAGCAGAAGACCACCAACAAGAATCCGCGGAGCACCGTGGGCACCACCACCGAGATATACGACTTCCTGCGCCTGTTGTATGCCAGGGTGGGGGAGGCGCGCTCGTATGTCACCGGCGAACCCATGGTGAAGTACACCGAAGAGCAGATAGTGCAGCTGATAGTGGAGCTGTACGCCGGCAGGAAAGTGTGCGTGTTGGCTCCTTTGGTCAGGAACAGGAAGGGGCACTACAAAGAACTTTTCGAGACTGTCATGCACAAGGGCTACATCTACGTACGTGTGGACGGTGTCATCAGAGAGATTGTGCCCGACATGAAAGTCGACCGTTACCGCAATCACGACATAGAGGTTGTGGTGGACCGTCTTCTGGTTCAGGACAAAGACCGCAAGCGTCTTGCGCACAGCGTTGCCACCGCCATGTCGCTCGGCGATGGGCTCATACTTGTCTACGACATGGAGACGGAGCAGATGCGCTTCTACAGCAAACACATGATGTGTCCCACCAGTGGCATTTCTTACCGTGATCCAGCCCCCCACGATTTTTCCTTCAACAGTGCGCTTGGCGCCTGTCCGCGTTGCAAAGGACTCGGGTATGTGTCCATGGTGGATGTGGGCAAGGTAGTCCCCGACTTGTCGTTGAGTGTCAGGAAGGGAGGCATAGCGCCTTTGGGCAAATACCGCCAGCAGATGATATTCTGGCAGATAAGCGCAATACTTGAGCGGTACGGATGCACCATAGACAGTCCCATAGGTCAAGTGCCCAAAGATGCTGTTGACGAGATAATATCCGGCACCAGGGAAAGACTGAAGATAAGTTCGGAAATATCGGGGCTCGGTAAGGATATGTACATGGAATACGACGGCATATCCAAGTACATAGCCCAGATGCAGGGTGCTGACATGGGAGCCGCCGCCCAAAAGTGGGCGGAACAGTTCAGCGTGACAGCCACTTGTCCCGAATGCGGAGGCCAACGGCTCTGTAGGGAATCGCTGCACTTTTTCATAGCCGGCAAGAACATTGCCGAAGCGTCGGCGATGGATTTGAAGAGCCTCTACGGGTGGATGCAGTCGCTCGATGCCGAGTTGCCCGAACGCAGAAAACGCATAGCCGCCGAGATTATAAAGGAGATAATGACTCGCCTCTGTTTCCTGCTCGACATAGGGCTCGGCTATCTCTCGCTCTCACGTTCTTCCGCCAGCCTCTCAGGAGGGGAGAGCCAGCGCATACGCCTTGCCACACAGATAGGGAGTCGTTTGGTCAACGTCCTCTACATCATGGACGAGCCGAGCATAGGGCTGCACCAACGCGACAATTTGAAACTCATATCGTCGCTGAAGAAGCTGCGCGACATGGGCAACACCGTGATAGTGGTGGAGCACGACCAAGAGATGATGGAGAATGCCGACTATATAGTTGACGTGGGGCCTATGGCGGGGCGTAAGGGAGGTGAGATAGTATTCCAAGGCACTTACCGCGAGATGCTGGAGCACGACACACTCACCAGTCAGTATCTCAACGGCAAACGCAGTATAGAAGTGCCGTCTGTCCGCCGTCAAGGCAACGGCAATATGATACGCATAACAGGAGCCAGGGGCAACAACCTGAAAGGCATTACCGCCGAGTTCCCTCTTGGTATGCTTGTCTGTGTGACAGGTGTCAGCGGAAGCGGCAAGAGCACCCTTGTCAACGACACACTTTACCCCATCCTCTCGCAACATTTCTACCGCTCACTCAAGAGTCCGCTGTCTTACGACAAGGTGGAAGGTCTTGAGTATATAGACAAGGTGGCGTGCGTGGACCAGAGTCCGCTCGGGCGAACTCCGCGTTCCAATCCTGCCACCTACTGCGGTGTGTTCAACGAGATACGCAACCTCTTTGTGCAGCTCCCCGAGGCGAAGATAAGGGGGTATAAGCCGGGCAGGTTCTCCTTCAATGTCAAGGGCGGGAGGTGCGAGACCTGCGGAGGCAACGGCTACCGCACCATAGAGATGAATTTTCTACCGGACGTATATGTCCCCTGCGAGGAATGCCGCGGCAAGAGGTACAACAGCGAAACACTGGAAGTCCGCTTCCGTGGCAAGAGCATTGCCGACGTGTTGGACATGACGGTGAACCAGGCTGTGGAATTCTTTGAAAACCATCCGGCTATTCTGTCCAAGATTAAGGTCATACAAGATGTGGGACTCGGTTATCTCCGTTTGGGGCAACCGTGCAACACCATCTCTGGAGGTGAAAGCCAACGTGTCAAACTTGCCACGGAACTGAGCAAGAAAGATACGGGCAGGACTCTTTACATACTTGACGAACCTACCACAGGTCTTCACTTCGAGGACATCAAGGCCCTCTTGTCCGTCCTTGGCCGTCTGGTGGACAAGGGGAATACGGTGATTGTGGTGGAGCACAACCTGGATGTCATCAAGTGTGCGGACTGGCTGTTGGACATGGGACCCGACGGAGGAAGCAATGGAGGACAACTTGTATTCTCCGGCACACCGGAGGCTCTCGCCAAGAAAGGGACAGAAGCCACGGCACCGTTTGTCAAGAAGATGCTCGGGTGCGGCCGTTAGCCAGTAACACCGTCCTGTCAGTATCAACGAAACCTTTCTCCGCTACCTGTCGGTTTCCTTTACGTCGTATTTAACCTGAAGTGCTTGCAAGCGTTTCTTCAGCCGTTCGGTGAGACGTTTCACCGATGGGTCGCCATACATATTGTGCATCTCCGACGGGTCTTTTTTGAGGTCGTACAACTCCCAAGTGTCTATGTCGTTGTAGAAGTGTATAAGCTTGTATCTCTTGGTGCGTATTCCGTAGTGCCGCTTCACTGCATGTTCGGCAGGGTATTCGTAGAAATGGTAATATATGGCGTCGCGCCAACGTCGGGGCGACTTCTTTCCTTTAATCAGGGGCACAAGGCTCTCGCCCTGGATGTCCGAAGGTATGGGCACTCCCGCCATTTCCAGGAACGTGGGAGCATAGTCTATGTTCTGCACCATCTCCTTTATCTCCCCCCTGCGCTCATATCCGTCCGGAAGCCTCATTAGAAGCGGTGTGTTCAGACTTTCCTCGTACATGAAACGCTTGTCAAACCATCCGTGTTCGCCCATGTAGAAGCCTTGGTCACTCGCATAGACGACAAGCGTATTGTCCAGCATATTGTTGGCTTTCAGGTAGTCGAGCAGACGACCTACATTGTCATCGAGACTTTTGGTGACTTTTGCATAGTCCCTCATAAAGCGTTGGAACTTGTACTTGGTGAGCTCCTGCCCCTTGGGAGGATTTGCGTAGAAGGCTGTGGTGATGGAGTCGTAGAACTGGCGGTATGTCTTCTGGTCGTCCGGGTTAAGTCTGCCTATCATCCACTCGTATGATGCCGAAAGACGGGTGGAGTCCCCTTCGCGGTAGACCTTGTTGTCGTACACTATATCCATGTCATGGCTGCTGGCTATGGACATCTCCTGCTGCTGTGCGGCTATGCGCCCTTCCCAGTTGTCCCAGAAATTGGCCGGCAACGGGAACGTCACGTCTTCATACTCGCGCAGGTACTTCATGGGCGGTAGCCAGTCGCGGTGGCATGCCTTGTGGTGGACGAAGAGCAGGAAGGGCTTATCCTTGTCTCTGTGCTCCATCCACGCTATGGCTTTGTCTGTGATGATGTCTGTACAGTATCCTTCAGACTTGGAGCGCGTCCCGTCTTGATGCACGAACACCGGGTTGTAATAGTCGCCTTGCCCAGGCAGTATGTCGTAATAGTCGAAACCTGTGGGAATGCTCGCCAAGTGCCATTTGCCCACCAATGCCGTTTGGTAGCCGGCCGTGTGCATCAGCTTTGGCAATGTCTGCTGCGAACCGTCAAAGACACCGTGCTCGTTGTTGGTAAATCCGTTCTTATGGCTGTGTTTGCCGGTGATGAGGCAGGCTCTGCTCGGTCCGGAAAGGCTGTTGGCCACAAAGCTGTTGCGGAAGAGCACCCCCTCCTGCGCTATGCGGTCGAGGTTAGGCGTTTGTATGGGACTGTTGCCGTACGCCGACAGCATCTGGGCTGTGTGGTCGTCGGTCATTATATACACGATGTTCAGCTTTTGCTGCGAGTGTGCCACCACGGGCAGCAACGCAAGTATTGGCAGTCTTCTCATTGCTTGTTCGCTTTGTTGATGTGTGCAAATTTAGACAAAATTTCCGAAACGACAACTTGTTCTGACAAGTAATGCGCTTATTTCCCGAATATTGTTGCGGGGGTCATCAAGTCATTACTAAAGTAGCATTCACAAAAATTGTGAATTCGGATTAATGCATTATCCTTGCAATCATGGGGTAGGGAAGTTATGGGAATGTGGTCAAACCATAGCAACAATATGTTAAATTATCTCTCCAAATTCCAGATGAACCCCCAATTATAATGTTGCGGATTTAGGGATAATTCGGAATTTTTATCTAAATTTGCATATAAATAAACGTTTGTTATGGGATTCTTTAGTTTCTTTTCCAAAGAGAAGAAGCAAGTTTTGGACCAAGGTTTGGAAAAATCAAAGCAAAGCTTCTTCGGAAAATTATCGAGAGCCATTGCCGGTAAGAGCAAGGTGGACGATGAGGTGCTGGACAACCTGGAGGAAGTATTGGTGACAAGTGACGTGGGTGTGGACACCACGTTAAACATTATCCGGCGCATTGAAGAACGTGTGCAGAGAGACAAGTATGTAACTACCTCCGAACTCCATTCCATACTTCGCGATGAAATAACGCAACTGCTTACGGAGAGCAACACGGGCGACATTTCCGGTTTCAGTATTCCCGATACAGGCGGCAGACCCTATGTCATCATGGTGGTGGGAGTTAACGGTGTGGGCAAGACCACCACCATAGGCAAATTGGCATACCAATTTAAGAAGGCCGGCTACAAGGTATGCCTTGGCGCGGCAGACACTTTCCGTGCGGCAGCGGTGGAGCAGTTGCAGATATGGGGAGAAAGGGTGGGAGTCCCTGTTGTGAAGCAGCAGATGGGCAGCGATCCCGCCAGTGTTGCTTATGACACGCTGAATAGTGCCATAAGCAACGGATATGACGTTGTGATAATAGACACAGCAGGGCGTCTCCACAACAAAAAGGGACTTATGGATGAGCTGTCCAAGATAAAGCGTGTGATGCATAAGTTGTTGCCCGACGTGCCCGACGATGTGATGTTGGTGCTTGACGGCAGTACCGGACAGAATGCCTTTGAACAGGCAAAACAGTTTACCCAAGCCACCGACGTGACGAGCATGACAATAACGAAGCTTGACGGCAGCGCGAAGGGCGGCGTGGTGATAGGCATCAGCGACCAGTTCAAAATACCTGTACGGTATGTGGGACTTGGCGAGGGAGTGGAAGACCTTCAACCTTTTGACCGTATGGAGTTTGTGGACTCTCTCTTTGGAGACAAATGAAAAAGAACACAATAGACATAGTAACCTTGGGGTGCAGCAAAAATCTTGTGGACAGCGAGAAACTGATGCTGCAGTTGGAACTCAACGGGTATAAGGTGACGCACGACAGTGACAGTCCCGAAGGAGAGATAGCGGTGATAAACACCTGTGGCTTCATAGGCGATGCCAAGACGGAGAGCATAAACATGATATTGGAGATGGCAAAGAGAAAGAAAGAGGGAAAGCTTCGCCAACTCTATGTGATGGGGTGTCTTTCGGAAAGATATTTCAACGAACTGGCGGCGGAATTACCCGAAGTGGACAAGTTTTACGGCAAGTTTGACTACAACGCTCTTGTCAAAGACCTCGGAAAGTCGTATTGCGAAGATGCCCACAATGAAAGACATCTGACTACTCCGTCACACTACGCTTATCTGAAGATAAGTGAGGGATGCGACAGACATTGCGCCTATTGTGCCATCCCCATCATCACGGGCAGGCACCAGAGCCGTCCCATAGAGGATATTTTGAATGAGGTGAGGTTGTTGGTCAGCCGCGGTGTAAAGGAATTTCAGATAATAGCGCAAGAACTCACATATTACGGCATTGACATATACAAGGAGCGACGAATTGCAGAATTGGTGGACGCAATAGCCAATATAAAGGGAGTGGAGTGGATAAGGCTGCACTATGCATACCCCACACATTTTCCCGAAGAACTGCTTGACGTTATGGCAAGGCATCCCAATGTCTGTAAATACATTGACATTGCCTTGCAGCATATTTCAGACCAGGTGTTGGAAAGGATGCACAGGAACATCACCAAGCGGGAGACGTGTGACTTGCTGGACAAGATGCGCCGCATGGTTCCGGGCATCCATATAAGGACTACGCTCATGGTAGGTTTCCCTGGAGAGACGGAAAAGGACTTCCAGGAATTGCTGGAGTTTGTGAAATGGGCGCGTTTCGAGAGGATGGGCGCGTTTGCATATAGCGAGGAGGAAGGAACATACAGTGCCGGACATTTCAAAGACGATGTCCCCGACGATGTAAAACACGCAAGGTTGGACAAGCTGATGCGCATACAACAGAACATCAGCGGCGAGATACAGCAAGCAAAGACAGGAAAGGACTTTAAGGTGATAATAGACAGGATGGAGGGTGACTACTACATAGGAAGGACAGAGTTCGACTCGCCGGAGGTAGATCCGGAAGTGCTGATACCCATAGGCGGCGGGAGACTGAACATAGGGCAGTTCTATTCGGTGAGGATTGAAAACACCGACGACTTTGACCTTTATGGCACGGTTGTCAAGTCCGTTTGAACATACACACATATCTCTATACAACATGAATAACAAAGAGTTCATATCCGAGATGAGCGTCCGTACAGGACTCAGCATGAAGGATGTAGCGGCCAATGTGGCGATGGTGGTGTCAATGATGACCGAGCAGCTGGCTGATGAAAATACTGTAAGCATAAGCGGGTTTGGAAGTTTTGAAGTGAAGAAGAAACTGGAGAGGGTGGTGGTAAACCCCGCCACTAAGCAGAGAATGCTCACCCCACCCAAAATGACTGTGAACTTTAAGCCTTTCAGCACTCTCAAGGAAAAGGTTAACGGCAAGTAACCGTACACGATATGGACAGCAAGATTACATTACAGGATTTGGCCTACGACTTGGCGTCAAGATCTAAGCTTTCGCAGGAAGCCGCCGATGTTTTCGTGAGGAATTTCTTTGAGACAGTGAGGGAGAATGTCACCGATGCAAAAGGCGTGAAGGTAAAAGGACTTGGCACTTTCAAGCTGGTCAATGTCCAAGACCGTGAGAGCGTGGATGTGAACACAGGCGAGCGCATACTCATTCCTGGTCATCCCAAGGTGGTGTTTACTCCGGACAACGAACTTAGGACTAAGGTTAACAAACCGTTTGAAGCGTTCTCAACCATCGTTATCAACGAAGGCACCAGCATTGAGGATATGGAACGTGTCGACAGTTATGATATGGCAAGTGCGGCGTTGGAAGAGGAAACACCGGACCGGCAATCTTTGGAATGGGAAGAAGAGCCTGAGACCAACACTCCAACTCCGATTGAAGAACTGGACGAAGAACATGACATTGATGACACGGACGCAGACAACGGGATAGATTCCGACTCAAATGCGTCCGCAGAATATCCGGCGGCATCCGCGGATGAAGACAATTCTCCTTCCGGCTCCGACAAGGGTTGTGATGCTCCTGTCGTGAAGCATGAAGAGTCGGCAGATGAGCACAGACACAGTGGCAATGAGTGCCAGCGCAACAACATGCATACTTTCCTCTATGCCCTGCTGATATTCGGCTTGATGCTGTGCAGTTATTTTGCCGGTTACAACAGATGGCTTTGTCCTTGTCTTGACAGTACAACACCGCCCCAGACTTTTGCTGTGAAAGACTCCCAAACTGTACCGGTAGACACACAGGAAGCCGATACTGACACGGTGATGGGAGAACAAGGACAAGAACAGGACACGCTCCAGAAATGCAGCCCAGAAGAGGAAGCGGACGAGACGGCGGCACTTGTGGACGACGGGGAGGACTATGCCGCTTTGGCTTCGGGGTTCAAACAAGTGCCGGACGGGGATTATTTGATAACGGGTACCTTGAAAGTACGCATTATGAAAAGAGGTGACAATCTTTATAAGTTTGCGAAGGAAGAACTCGGAGACAAGGGACTTGTCCGTTACATCATTGTGCACAACGGTTTCAGCAACCCCAATGTGGTGCCGTTGGGGTACGAGGTGAAGATTCCGCATTTGGTTCAAAATAAACAGTAGGCATAGGCACCCCCCATTCTCCGTCTTGGCAGAACCGCCGTAAGTGAACCTGCCGATATACGCACAATCCGTTGGACGCAAGTGCCCAACGGATTGTTTTTAACAGACAAAATCAAGATGCCGCTGATTTATGGCTTCTTCTTGTAACTCTTGTTCAGCCCTTTTACAACCTCGTCCGTGATATCCATCTTAGGGTTGGCGATAAGAAGATTGTCTCCGGCCTTCACCATCACGTAGTCGTATTTTTTGGTCTTGTTGTATCTCTTCAGAAAACTTTGGATGCTGTCTCTCGCTTCCTCGTTGATGCGCGCCTGCTCGGCATTGAACTCGTTGTTGAGTCTGTCTGCCAACTGCGCCAGTTCCATTTGCTCGTTCTGTATGCCCGCCTGTGCTTTTTCCAGTTCGTCGCGTGTGGTGAAACCGTTGTTGTCGTATTTCTTCTGTACGGCAGCCGCATGCGTTTCCAAATCCTTCTGTTTCTTTGCAAGCGTGCTTTGTATGTTGTTGCCCTTTCGTGTAAGAACTTCGCTGTAGTCTTTGTAGAGTTGGTATTGGCTCATCAATGTGTCCAACTCAACGTAGGCTATTTTTAACGGCGTGCCGCTTTCTGTGTCGGCTGCGGCAGTGTCTTTGTTGTTTGTCTTGTCGCCTCCGCAAGCAGAGAACGCTATGCACGCCGCTGCTGCGGCTACACCAATGATAGTTTTCCTCATGTACATTATGTATATATGCGTTATGTTATTTTGTTTCCTCCTGTATTCTCTCTTTCACCTTGTGCCGGTTTTCCCTTCTTTCCATAGAGTCCATGCTTTGCACGCAGTGTATGCCTCTTTTTCGC
>CAVHCL010000011.1:0-3139 GCA_963634425.1 Bacteroidaceae bacterium | reverse complement strand
CAGCAACACCTTACATAATGTGGATGTCTTCAACATAGAAAACAGCGAGAAGACGGCTTACATCAATTATCTGCATGTTACAAGAGGGTGTGTCACACAGGCATTCACATTTGAGTACAGCAAGCGTCTGGACGAAACGGAAGAAGACCTTTTAGTTGCAGGAATTGTTGAGATGCGACAGAGATACCGTAGTGAAAGTAAAGAAGTTATTGTCCCGTTCCCCGTGGAACTTTCTTTAAGTGGGGTGTCTGTGTCTGTGCCTCAAAAAGGAGACAAGAAAAAGTTGCTTGAGCTAAGCCGCCAAAACGTCTTACAATATAAGAAAGACCGCATAAGCCAAAGCGACAAGCTAAACCCGGAGCAAAAGTCCGTACGCCTCATGAAGGAGCTACAAGACATCCTACGCTTGGAGCATTTGCCTGTGCATATAGAATGTTTCGACAACTCCAATATAAGCGGAACAGACGCCGTTGCCGCCTGTGTGGTATTCGAGAAGTGCAAGCCGTCCAAGAAGGACTACCGCAGGTATAATATAAAAACGGTAAAGGGACCCGATGACTATGCGAGTATGAGGGAGGTTGTATTCAGACGCTACAAGCGGATGGTCGCGGAAAACAGCCCTTTGCCGGATCTCATCATTGCGGATGGAGGCAGAGGACAAATGGAAGCTATAAGACTTGTGGTAGAGGATGAGCTTGGTCTGAAAATACCCATAGCCGGACTTGCGAAAGACGATAAACACAGAACATCAGAGTTGCTTTTCGGTTTTCCGCCTATGGTTGTGGGGATAAAAACCGACACTCCCCTTTTCATGTTCGTCACCCAAATACAAGACGAGGTGCACAGATTTGCCATTACATTTCACAGAGACAAGCGAAGCAGACATCAGACAGAAAGCGAACTTGACAAGATAGCCGGCATCGGGGCAAAAAGCAAAGAGGCTCTGCTGCGTACTTTCCACAGCGTTAAACGCATCAAAGAAGCCACAGAGGAACAGATACAGTCTGTGTTGGGGCAGAGCAAAGGCTCGCTCGTATATGCGCATTTTCAAAAGAAGACTTGAACCATATTCGCTCCGTCCAGTATAAAAGGACAGGAGAAGCCCTTTAAAGTGGAAAAAAAGGACTACCTTTGCACGAGAATTAAAAAGAGGATATGAGAATAGTAATACAGCGTGTTGGCCATGCTTCAGTAGCCGTCGGAGATGTCGTGAAATCCGCCATCAACCAAGGCTTCCTCATCCTTTTGGGAGTAGAGGGAAGCGACTCTTCCGAGGACGTTGACTGGCTGGTGAAGAAAGTCGTTGGACTGCGTGTCTTCGACGATGACAGGCAAGTGATGAACCGCTCCATCATGGATGTCGGCGGCGAGGTCTTAGTTGTCAGCCAGTTCACCCTGTTCGCCAGTTATAAGAAAGGCAACCGCCCATCTTGGCTGCGCGCCGCCAAGCACGAAATCAGCGTTCCGCTCTACGAGGAGTTCTGCCGCAAGTTGTCAGAGGCTCTTGGGAAGCCGGTAAGCACTGGGGTGTTCGGAGCTGATATGAAGGTCAGTCTGCTCAACGACGGTCCTGTTACAATATGTATGGACACACATAACAAAGAATAACACACATGACTATAAAAGAGGCACAGCAGGCGGTAGACCAATGGATTAAGCAATATGGAGTCCGCTATTTCTCAGAGTTGACAAATATGGCTTGTCTTACGGAAGAGGTTGGCGAACTGGCACGCGTCATTTCCAGGAAGTACGGAGACCAGTCTTTCAAGGAAGGGGAAAGCCAAGACCTCTCGGAAGAGATGGCAGACGTTCTGTGGGTTCTCATCTGCCTTGCCAACCAGACAGGCGTGGATCTTACAGAAGCGTTGAAAAGGAACTTCGACAAGAAAACCGACCGGGACAGGATGCGGCACGCCAACAACCCCAAGCTCTACATCCCAAGGAAATGACAGCGAAAGACAATAGCAGAAATCTAAATCAGAATATAAAATGGACAAACAAGACAAGTACACCCAAGCGTTGAACAAGTACAACACACAAGTCAACGATGAAGAGGTAAAAGCGAAAGTGGCGGAGATTCTCAAGACCAAAATAGCGGAGAACGACACTGCCGAAGTGAGGAAATTCTTGATGGGAAGCGTGGAACTGACCAGTCTGAAAACCACCGACAGCGAGGAAAGCGCACTGGCACTTACAGAGCGTGTAAATGCGTTTGAAGACGCATACCCACGCCTTCCACACGTGGCCGCCATCTGCGTTTACCCATGCTATGCCGACATTGTGAGCAAGAGTCTTGAGATTGAAGGTGTGGAGGTGGTGTGTGTCAGTGGCTCGTTCCCGTCGTCACAGGCATGCATCGAGGTGAAGACAGTAGAAACGGCATTGGCGGTCAGAGACGGAGCCACGGAGATAGACATAGTGATGAGCGTAGGCAAGTTCCTTAACGAAGACTACGAGACCGTATGCGACGAAATAAGCGAGCTGAAGGCCGTTTGCGGAGAAAGGAAGATGAAGGTGATATTGGAGACCGGACTCTTGGGCAGTTGCGCCAACGTCAAGAAGGCAAGCATCCTTGCCATGTATGCAGGAGCGGACTACATAAAGACAAGCACCGGCAAGGAGATGCCGGCGGCTACGCCAGAAGCCGCCTACGTGATGTGCCAGGCCATCAAGGAGTACTACGACGTGACTGGCATACAGATTGGCTTCAAGCCTGCGGGAGGTCTCAATACCGTTCACGACGCACTCACCTACTACACCATCGCAAAGGAAGTGCTCGGAGAGAAATGGCTAACCAACCAATACTTCCGTCTTGGCACCAGCCGCCTTGCCAATCTCCTCTTAAGCGATTTGGTGGGCGAAGATGTAAAATTCTTCTGATTTTGACGCTCTGAGAATTGGAAATTCACGTACATTTGCCAAGACGCTTGTAAATTTTCAATTCTCAGAGGCCGCCAAATGCATTTATAACTATGACTATCACTTGTTTATACCCTATTTCTAATGCCAAAAAAAACACCAGTTTTAGAAAAAAAACAACAGGTTTACCCTACTCCAAGTCAGAGCCAGGAAACAGGCATTCCATGGCTGTACAACCATAGCATCCCTGGCTGTACAGGCATAGCACCTATGGCTGTAC
>CAVHCL010000010.1:872-11993 GCA_963634425.1 Bacteroidaceae bacterium | reverse complement strand
TGGCTGTACGTCCATACAACCTATGGCTGTACAGGCATAGAATCCATGGCCGTACGGCCATGCGACCCCATAAAAACTGCCGTGAGAGTGGCACAGAAACTGAGCACACGATGGCACAAAAGACAACCAAGGACTTCGACGATATTTGAACGAACAACAATAATAACCCCTTTCATGTTTTCGTATATGTAGATTTATCGTTACCTTTGCACTCGTAAAAGGGGAAAATATGGATAAACCGCTGTTCAAGCTAATCTTGCTGAAAGAGGCGAGTTCTTTTATCGAAGAATTGCCCGACAAGGTGCGTGAGAAAGTGTTTTACAACCTCCGCAAGGTGCGCTTTGGGGTACAAGACAGGGAATTGTTCAAGAAACTTGAGGTGATATATGGGAGTTCCGCACGTCTTGGCAGGGTATGGCTTACCGCCTGTTCGCATTTTGGGGACGATGATGGCGAGACGCTTGGCGTGGCGGTTTCGATGGTGGCAAAAAAAGTATCTTAGGATACTTGGCCAAGTATCCTAAGATAAATCGCCAAGTATCCTAAGATGCTTTGGAAAGTAACCTATAAGGCTGACATCTGACGTTGAATATGATTGGATATGCAGAAAATATCCAATCATGGTATTTATCCATTTCCGAATGAAAGCTTTTCGCCGTCCGATGTGACGCGGATGGGCCTGCTCTTGTCCACGTCACCGCTCAGTAACGCTTTGCTAAGGTCGTTGAGGAGGAGGTGCTGTATGGCTCTCTTTACAGGGCGCGCGCCGAAATCCGGATCATAACCTCTCTCCGCCAACAGGGATATCGCACTGTCGTCCAAAGACATCGTGATGCCGTTTTCCTGCAACATCTTCTCTATGCCGCGCAGCTGTATCTGCACCACTTGCCTTATCTCCTCTTTCCGCAACGGATGGAACACAATGGTCTCGTCTATACGGTTGAGAAATTCCGGCCGGATGGTCTTGCGCAGCAGGTCAAGAACCTTGCGGCTGTTCTCCTCGTATGAGGACGAGGACGTGATAAGGTTGCTGCCCAGATTGCTCGTGAAGATAATGATGGTGTTGCGGAAGTTGACAGTCCTGCCTTTTGAGTCGGTAAGCCTGCCGTCGTCCAGCACTTGCAGCAGCGTGTTGAACACGTCGGGGTGCGCCTTCTCTATCTCGTCGAACAGCACCACCTGGTATGGCTTGCGCCTTACGGCTTCGGTAAGCTGTCCGCCCTCGTCGTACCCCACGTATCCAGGAGGCGCTCCTATGAGACGCGTCACGCTGAACTTCTCTTGGTACTCGCTCATGTCAATACGCGTCATCATGGACTCATCGTCAAAGAGATAGTCCGCCAGAGCCTTGGCCAGTTCTGTCTTTCCCACACCCGTAGTGCCCAGGAATATGAAGCTTCCTATGGGACGCTTGGGATCCTGCAGCCCGGCTCTGCTGCGTCTTACAGCATCGCTCACAGCCTTTATGGCTTCGTCTTGGCCAACCACACGCTTGTGCAGCTCCTCTTCCAAATGCAACAGCTTGTCCTTTTCGCTCTGCTGCATCTTGCTCACGGGTATCCCCGTCCATCGGCTCACCACGTCGGCAATGTCGTCAGCATCCACCACCTCCTTTACCAACGCAGACGCGCCTTGGGTCTCTTGGAGCTGTTTTTGTATGGTCCCTATCTCGGCTTCCAGACTTTGCAACTTGCCGTACCTTATCTCTGCCACCTTGCCGTAGTCGCCTTCACGCTCGGCTTTCTCCGCCTCGTATTTCAGACGTTCTATCTGTTGTTTGTTGTCTTGGATTTTGTCCACCAGAGCCTTTTCGCTCTGCCACTTGGCCTTGAAGTCGCGTTCCTTCTCCTGTAGTTCGGCTATCTCCTTGTCAATGGCAGCGGTGTCCTTTTCGTCCCTCTTGATGGCCTCCCGCTCTATTTCCAATTGCTTCAGCCTTCGTGTTATCTCGTCCAATTCCTCCGGGACGGAGTCGTGTTCCATGCGCAGTTTGGCAGCCGCCTCGTCCATCAAGTCTATGGCCTTGTCCGGAAGGTAACGGTCTGTGATATACCTGTTGGACAGTTCCACGGCCGCTATGATGGCATCGTCCTGTATACGCACATGATGATGGTTCTCATACCTTTCCTTCAAACCTCTCAGTATGCTGATGCAAGACAGGGTGTCGGGTTCGTCCACCATTACGGTCTGGAAACGCCGTTCAAGAGCTTTGTCTTTCTCGAAATACTTCCGGTACTCGTCCAAGGTGGTGGCTCCGATGCTCCTCAGCTCACCACGTGCCAAGGCCGGTTTCAGGATGTTTGCGGCATCCATGGCACCTTCGCCTTTGCCAGCACCCACAAGCGTGTGTATCTCGTCTATGAAAAGGATGATGTTGCCGTCACTCTTGGTCACTTCGTTTATCACACTCTTCAGTCGCTCCTCAAATTCGCCCTTGTACTTGGCTCCTGCCACCAACGCACCCATGTCGAGACTGTAGAGCTGCTTGCCTTTAAGGTTCTCCGGGACATCGCCACGCAGGATACGGTGAGCCAGACCTTCCACGATAGCCGTCTTGCCGGTTCCAGGCTCACCTATCAGGATAGGGTTGTTCTTGGTTCTCCTTGAAAGGATGTGCAGCACTCGCCTTATCTCTTCGTCGCGGCCTATCACCGGATCCAACTTGCCTTTTCTGGCCTCGTCCACCAAGTTGCGGGCATACTTTGACAGACTCTGATATGTGTCCTCGCTGTTCTGCGATGTCACTTTCCCACCGCCGCGCAGTTCGCTAACGGCTTTCTTCAGTTCTGTCTCGTTAAACCCCATGTCTTTAAGCATCTTAGACGCTGTGCAGTCCACCGACAATATGGCAGCCAGTATATGTTCCACGGACACATACTCGTCTCCGTTTTTCTGCGCCATATCCTCCGCCTTGGACAACACTTCGTTGGACTCCCTCGAAAGGTACGGCTCGCCGCCCTGCACTTTAGGAAGACTGCCTATCTGCGCATCCACCGCCTGTTGTACCATAGTGGGGGAGACGCCTGTCTTCTGGAATATGAAGTTGGAAACCTGTCCGGCTTTCTTCAAAATTCCCGCAAGAAGATGCTCCGGCTCTATCTGTTGCTGTCCTTGGCTGCTAACACGATTCACAGCTTCCTGCACCACTTCCTGCGCTTTGATTGTAAATTTGTTGATATTCATAATAACTCCTTTTTTTGTTTCTGCTGTATTATTCCTTATGTACTTTTTCTGTGTTCAAGTCACACTACCTCAGTCATCACAAATAGTGTGCAACATTTTGAATATCAGACATAATGGCATTAATATGGACAACGTGGCAGATTTGCGGATAGGTTGGGTGTCACCCCATACGGGGGCGGTTAAGTGTGGTGTTTTAACAAAGTTAAACATCAAAATAACTCTTTTTTGTACAATATATTTGCCCATAAAATCGTAAAGTACTAATTTTGTGTCTGCAAATAAAAATACTGTAATAAGAAACATGGCAGAATCTATTGACATTCGCGAACTGAACGAGCGAATAGAAAGGCAAAGCGCATTTGTCACAAACCTTGTGACGGGCATGAATCAAGTGATAGTAGGTCAGAAGCACCTTATAGAATCGCTCTTGATAGGACTTCTGAGCGATGGACACGTGTTGCTTGAAGGAGTGCCCGGACTTGCAAAGACTATGGCTATAAAGACATTGGCCAAGTTGGTGGACTCAAAATTCAACCGTATCCAGTTTACTCCGGACCTGTTGCCGGCCGATGTCATAGGAACTATGATATACAGCCAGAAGGAAGAGAAGTTTATGGTGGAACAAGGTCCGGTCTTTTCCAATTTCGTGCTTGCCGATGAAATAAACCGCGCTCCGGCAAAGGTGCAAAGCGCGTTGCTGGAAGCCATGCAGGAGAGACAGGTGACAATTGGAAAGAACACTTACGCGTTGCCTTCGCCGTTCCTCGTCCTTGCCACCCAAAATCCCATAGAGCAAGAGGGCACTTATCCGCTCCCGGAGGCGCAAGTAGACCGTTTTATGCTGAAGGTGGTGATAGACTATCCCAAATTGGAGGAAGAGAAGATTATCATTCGTCAGCAGATAAAAGACGACAAGAAGGAAGTCCGCCCAGTACTGTCCACTAAGGAAATCTTGGATGCCCGCAAAGTGGTGAGGGAGGTTTATCTTGACGAGAAGATAGAACAATACATTGCCGACATAGTATTTTGCACCCGTTATCCCGAGAAGTACGGGCTGAAAGACCTGAAGGAGTATATAGAGTTCGGAGGTTCGCCGCGCGCAAGTATCAATTTGGCGCTCGCTTCCAGAGCTTATGCCTTCATCAAGCGCAGAGGATATGTGATTCCGGAAGATGTGCGCAGCGTAGCACACGACGTGTTGCGCCACAGGATAGGACTTTCGTATGAGGCGGAAGCGAACAATGTGACAGCGGAGGAGATAATAAGCAAGGTAATAAATAAGGTAGAGGTACCCTAATAGCAATATCTGTCTGAGGGATGGAAACATCGGATATCTTAAAAAAAGTAAGGCGGATAGAAATAAAAACAAAGGGGCTTAGCAACAACATCTTTGCCGGTGAGTACCATTCTGCTTTTAAGGGACGCGGAATGGCGTTCTCCGAAGTCCGCGAATATCAGTATGGCGACGACATACGTGATATAGAGTGGAATGTGACCGCCCGTTTCAACAAACCCTATGTCAAGGTTTTTGAAGAGGAGCGCGAACTCACGGTGATGCTTCTGGTGGATGTCAGCGGCAGTCTTGACTTCGGCACGTCCCGGCAGATGAAGCGCGATATGGTGACAGAGATTGCCGCCACACTTGCCTTTTCCGCCATACAGAACAACGATAAGATAGGTGTCATATTCTTCTCTGACAAGGTGGAGAAGTTCATCCCCCCGCAGAAAGGAAGAAAACACATATTATATATTATACGCGAGCTCCTCTCATTTGAGCCGGACAGCAAGAAGACAGATGTCGGTTTCGCTTTGGAATATCTCACAAGAGCCATCAAACGCAGGTGCACAGCTTTTGTCATGAGTGATTTCATAGACAACAAGGACTTTCTGCAACCTCTCTCCATAGCCAACCGCAAGCATGACGTGGTGGCCATACAGGTGTACGACCGTAGGGTAGCCGAGTTGCCCAACATAGGCCTGATACGGATGCACGATGCCGAGACGGACACAGACATCACAGTGGACAGCAGCAGTTCCGCTGTGAGGAAGTCGCAAGCCAAGTGGTGGAGGGGAGTGAGCGCCAAGTTGAAAGACACATTCAACCGCAGCAATGTGGACAGTGTGAGCGTGCGCACCGACGAGGACTACGTGGGAGCTTTGATGGGGTTGTTCGCACGTAGAAGTTGAACAGAAACTACTTGTTTATGAGAATGTCAATGAAAAGGTTTTCCATATTTACAGTCCTCGCTGTCGTTTGGACAATTCTTCCCGCACAAGTGACGGTAGATGTCAGGGTGGATTCTCTGCAGTTCTTCATAGGCGAGCAGACAGACATCACCCTGAGTGTATGCATGGGCTCAGGACAAAAGTTGAAGTTGCCGGATATAAGAAAAGGCAATGAGCTGGTTCCCAATGTGGAAGTCGTTGCTGTGTCACGTCCGGACACTTCCTTCATGAATGACGGGAAGCGTATGGAGGTGAAACAAAAATACACCGTCACCGCATGGGACTCTTCTTTTTACTACCTGCCGCCGTTTTCAATTACAGTTGACGGAAAGGAATATCCTTCCAAGACACTTGCGTTGAAAGTTTATACAGTGGATGTGGACACGTTGGATATAAACAAATTCAGCCCTCCATACGGAGTGATGGAACCTCCTTTTTCATGGGATGACTGGCGTATGCCTGTGGCGGCTTCGTTTCTGTTGGTATTCCTTCTGTTGCTGAGTCTCTATCTGTATTATCACATATTGGTGGGCAAGCCCATAGTACGTATCATCCGCAGGAAGAAGGTGCTTCCACCGCATGAGGTGGCGATAGACGAGATAGAACGGATAAAGGCGGAACGCAAATGGGCAGAAGAGGACAGCAAGGAGTATTACACCCTGCTTACCGACACCTTGCGTACCTACATAAGGGAACGCTATGGGTTCAACGCTATGGAGATGACTTCCGCGGAGATAATAGCGCGTCTCACAGAAGAGAACAACGAAGAGGCTCTCAATGAGTTGAGGGATATCTTCAACACCGCCGACTTAGTGAAATTCGCCAAGTACAGTACGCTTGTCAACGAGAACGACGCCAACCTGATGGCCGCGGTAGAGTATATCAACCAGACCAAAAAGGAGGTAGACCCCAACGCCAAGGCTGAGCCTGAAATAATAAAGGAGACGGACAAGACGAGGATGAACCGCATAAATGCCCTCAAGGCAACTGTGGCTGTCGTGCTGCTTGTCTCCGCAGCTCTTGTCGTATGGATAGTTTGGCGTTGTGCGGATATATTAATGTAATTACCGAAAGAGAACATGACATTCCACAGTCCAGCATATTTACTCCTGCTGACACTGGTAATACCGTATCTGATATGGTATATCCTGTATCACCAGAAATCCGTGCCCTCGCTTAGAGTGGACACCACGCGTGCCTTTTGGCATGCCCCCAAATCTTTCAGACAACATTTCACCCATCTGCCGTTGGTGTTGCGTCTGATATGTTATGTGAGTGCGGTGATAGCATTGGCAAGACCCCAGACGACCAACAATTGGAGCACCAACCATACGGAAGGCATAGATATCATGCTCTGTATGGATGTCAGCACCAGTATGCTTGCTGAAGACCTCAAGCCAAACAGAATAGAGGCTGCCAAGCAGGTGGCAATAGAATTCATCAGCGGAAGGCCAGACGACAACATCGGCTTGACGTTGTTTGCCGGAGAGGCGTTCACACAATGTCCTATGACGGTGGATCATGCGGTGTTGCTAAATCTTCTCAACGGTATGCGTGTGGATATGGCTCAGAGCGGAATGATAGAGGATGGCACAGCCATAGGTATGGGAATTGCCAATGCCCTTACACGTCTGAAGGACAGCAAGACGAAGAGCAAAGTTGTGATACTCCTCACAGACGGCACAAACAACTGCGGAGAGATAAGTCCCAACACGGCGGCAGACATAGCCAAAAGTTTTGGCATCAGAGTGTACACCATCGGCGTAGGCACCAACGGCACGGCGCGTTATCCTGTGCTTGTGGCCGGCCATATAGAATATATCAATGTGCCAGTGGAAATAGACACCAAGTCTTTGGCATCAATAGCACGTACCACAGACGGAGAGTTCTACAGAGCCACCAATACGAAAAAACTTCATGAGGTGTACCAGCAGATAGATCAGCTGGAGAAGACAAAGATGAACGTTAAAAAATATTCCAAGAAGTACGAGGCGTATGGAGCGTTTATGATGGTGTCGGTATTGTCACTTATACTTGAACTGCTTATAAGCAACACTCTGCTTAAGAGGATACCATAAACAGAAGGGAGAGGAAATGTTCAGATTTGAGAATTTGCATTATCTGTACTTCATGGCGGCGCCTGTGTTACTTGCCGCTGTGCACTATTATGCAACATACAGGAAACGCAGACAACTGTGCCGTTACGGAGACCGCATCCTTGTTAAGGAACTTTTGGAGGATGTCTCGAGATGGCGTCCAGAAGTCAAGTTCTGGCTTGCCAATCTTGCTTTAGTCATGTTTGTAGTGGCTTTGGCACGTCCGCAGTTCGGCACCCGGGTGGATAACCGTGAGCGGAATGGCATAGAGGCCATTATAGCCATGGATGTCAGCAACTCCATGCTTGCGGAAGACGTCAAGCCTAACCGTCTGGAAAAGGCCAAGATGATGGTAAGCAATATGGTGGACGGCATGAGTGACGACAAGGTGGGTTTGGTGGTGTTTGCCGGACAGGCTTTCACCCAATTGCCAATAACCAGCGACTATGTAAGCGCAAAGATGTTTTTGGAGACTATATCTCCAGCTATGGTGACTGTACAGGGTACGGATATAGCAGGGGCTATCAATCTGGCACGCAGAAGTTTTACCCAACAACAAGGTGTCTCCCGTGCCATATTCCTCATCACTGATGGCGAAGATAACGAAGGAGGAGGCGTGAAAGCCGCAGAGGAAGCGGCCAAGAACGGTATACACGTGTATATCCTTGGTATAGG
Source organism: Bacteroidaceae bacterium (assembly GCA_963634425.1). Lineage (GTDB taxonomy): Bacteria > Bacteroidota > Bacteroidia > Bacteroidales > Bacteroidaceae > Physcousia. The sequence goes on along the minus strand of CAVHCL010000010.1, from coordinate 3,813 downwards.
CAACCCCAAGGGTGCCCCAATCCCCATGCCCGGAACCACACAATATGTGATTGACGAAGAAGGCAACACAGTAGTGTCCAAACTCAATGAGGAAATGTGTCGCCAGATAGCAAACGCCGGAAATGGGGCGTACATCTATGTGGACAACAGCAGTTCCGCTCAGAAGAAGCTTTCAGAATATGTCGACAGATTGGCCAAATCAACTATAGAGAGCCAAATATACAGCGAATTTGACGAACAGTACCAGGGATTTGTCCTCACAGGCATTTTGCTTCTTCTGTTGGATGTTTTGCTTTTGGAGAGAACCAGCCATATACGCACCTTGTCCCGCATATTCGGCGTAGGACGCAGAGGCACGTTGTCCGTGTTGGCACTGTTCCTATTGACATGTGTCTCGGCATACTCCCAAAACGACCGTGACTATATCCGTAGGGGTAACCGTAAGATGGCAGACTCCATCTACGACAAAGCGCAGGTAGAATACCAAAAGGCGATTGAGTTTGACAACACCAACGCCCAGGCACACTACAACAACGGAAATGCGCTTCTCTACCAGAACAAGGCGGAGGATGCCATGAAGGAGTATGATACAAGCTCCAAATTTGAGAAGAACGGCAAGCGTTTGGGAATGATATACCACAATATGGGGGTGTTGCTTCAGGCGGCCAAACAGTATGACAAGGCTTTGGAGTGTTACAAGAACTCTCTCCGCAAGGACCCTACCAGTGACGCTACCCGCTATAATTACGCCCTGTGCCTCTACCTGCTGAAGAAGAACGGCGGTCAGGGCAACCAAGACCAGGACAAAGACGAGAACGGCAAAGACGAGAAGAAGGAGCAGGACAATCAGCAGAATCAGGAGAAAGAAAAACAAAAGCAGGAAAGCCAACAGCAGGAGCAGAAACAAGACCAGATGAGCAAAGAGAATGCCGAGCAGCTTCTGAAAGCCGCTATGCAAGACGAGAAGAATACACAGGAGAGGATGCAGCAGATGCAGCAGAAGCCCCGTCAGAAACATTTACAGAAACAATGGTAAGAAGCATTGCTAAGATGAGAAGGTTCTATGCGGTTTTTACTTTAATGACACTATGTGCACAGATACTGGTTGCGCAGGTGAAGTTGAGCATACAGGCTCCCAGCCAGACTGAGGTGGGGGAGCGGATACGTGTCAGCTATGTGGCTAACACCAAGGATATAGAGGATATTCAGGTAGGCGACTTCCCGGGATTCAAAGTCCTCTACGGGCCAAGCACGAGCAGTTCCAGCAGTTTCAGCATCGTCAACGGAAAGACCACCCAGAGTTCCTCTCTGACGTTTACTTATACCCTCATTGCCACAGACGAGGGCACGCACAAGTTGCCAAGCGCCACTGTCAAGGTGGACGGCAAGTCATATAAGAGCGGTGAGGCAAGCATAGAGGTGCTTCCGTCCGGAACCAATGCGGGCGGCGTCGGTCAGCAAGGAGGCGGCAGGCAAAGTTCACGGAAAAGTCGGACTGTCTCCGGTTCAAATCATGATATCACCCCGGAAGACCTTTATATGACAGTCACCGCCAGCAAGAAAAAGATATACGAACAGGAAGCGGTTCTGCTCACATACAAATTGTATTCGTTGGTCAACATCCAACAGTTGTCCGGAGAGATACCCCAACTTGACGGTTGTCATGTGCAGGAAATCAACAACAAGGCACAAATGTCCCTGAAGTATGAGTCGGTCAACGGACACAACTATGCCACGGGCGTATGGAAGCAGTATGTTATATATCCTCAGAAGACAGGCACAATAAAGGTTCCGGCGGTGACGTTCGACTCGCAGGTGGAGTTTACAAACACAAGTATGGATCCGTTTGATGTGTTTTTCGGCGGAGGCAGTCTCACGCAGATGGTGAGAAAGCAGATAGTCGCTCCCGCTGTGGAGATAGAAGTCCTGCCGTTGCCTACGCCAAAGCCGGCCAACTTTTCCGGAGCTGTGGGCAAGTTCTCCATTTCGGCTTCCCTGACACCGGAGCAGGTCAACGCCAATGACGCAGCCACTCTGCGGCTGGTTGTGAGCGGAAACGGTAACATGAAACTGATGAGTGCGCCGAAGGTGGCGTTTCCACAAGACTTTGAGGTGTACAAGCCAAAAGAGACTGATAAAACCACCAATACTGCCATAGGCGCAAAGGGAAACTTCATCTACGACTATGTGGTGGTGCCGCGCCATGGCGGCAAGTATAGCATTTCGCCAGTGGAATTTGTGTATTTCAATCCGGAAGACGGCAAGTATGAGACACTGCGCACCGACTCGTTCTCCATCGCTGTGGCAAAAGCTAAGGGAGGCAGTGCGATTGTACAACACGAGCAGGAAGACCTGAAAGTAATTGCCAACGACATAAGGTTCATACATTTGTGTGATGTGTCTGTGAATGCCGGAGGCGACACTTTCTTCGGTGGCAAACTCTATTGGGGATTGTATGCGGCTCTGTTCCTGTCTTTCGGCATAGTGGCGACTGTCTTCAAGAAACAGATTAAGGAAAACGCCAACATGGTCCGTCAGAGAGGGCGGAGAGCGGGCAAGGCTGCCGGAAAGCGTATGAAGAACGCCGCTGCCTTGATGAAGTCTCACCAGAGTGCTCTTTTTTACGACGAAGTTATGAAGGCACTTCTCGGATATGTGTGCGACAAGCTGAATCTGCCGGTATCGGATCTCACCAAGGATAATGTGGCGGATATCTTGAACAGTAAAGGAGTGAGCGACCAGTTGGTGAAAGACTATATGGATGTACTCTCCGAGTGTGAGTTCGCCCGCTTCGCTCCAGGTGACCCTCAAGCCACCATGGACAAGATATTCAGCAAGGCTTCCGAGGTGATAGACAGCCTTGACGCGGTTATAAAGAAAGTTTGACATTTTATTCCAAAGCAACAGTATAAGACATAAGAATGAAAAGGATTTTATATAT
>CAVHCL010000010.1:0-792 GCA_963634425.1 Bacteroidaceae bacterium | reverse complement strand
ACTTTATTCCGACATTGACGGCAAAGAGTCGTCCGCAATCATATGCTACAATCTCGGATGCTGCTACTATCGTCTCGACGACATAGCAAAAAGCGTGTTATGGCTGGAAAGGGCATATCTTCTCAATCCAAGCGACGAAGACATACGCTTCAATCTTGACATGGTGCGCGGAAAGACAATAGACAAGATCGTTCCACAACATGAGTTCATTTTTGTCAGTGCGTTCCGTTCTCTCGTCTGTAGCATGAACCTTACAGCATGGGCTTATGTAAGCATAGCATCTTTCGTGGCGGCTCTGTTTTGCATTGCTGTGTTTTTCTTCTCTGGCAGAATCGTGTGGAGAAAGACAAGTTTCTTTGCAGGGTTGGCTTTTATCCTAATCTCTGTATGCGGCAATATCTGCGGCGGCAAGTTGAAGGAGTATGCTTCTCGGCGCGATACGGGTATCATAATGTCTCCCGCTGTCACTGTAAAGAGTGTGCCTTCCGACAATGGAAACGACCTTTTTGTGATACACGAGGGAACCAAAGTCAGCATCACGGACAACAACATGAAAGAGTGGTGCGAGGTGAAGGTTGCGGACGGTAAAGTGGGATGGGTAAAGAAAGCTTGTTTTGAATTAATCTGAAATCTGAGGAGGACAAATGATAGACCAGCTGGTGTCATACGACCGTTCATTATTGCTGCTGCTTAACGGCAGTGATTCGCAGATAGTGGATGGTGTGTTTTGGATTATAACCCATACGGCTACTTGGTTGCTTTTCTTTGCGAGTCTGCTGTATGTGATAGTCA
>CAVHCL010000009.1:0-5227 GCA_963634425.1 Bacteroidaceae bacterium | reverse complement strand
GCATAGGGTCGTCGTTTATCTCTATGCTGCCGATGCTGCATTCGAAATCTTCAGGCAACGTGGAGCGGTCTGTTACGTCAGGGCAGACGACAAGCGAATAAATATCCACTCCGGCACGTGTCTTGTCGGCATACGAGAAACCTTTTATTGAAAACACCACATCCGTCCATTGGTCTTTGGAAGGTCTGTTCATGGATATGCTCCAAGTTTGTTCCACTTCTCTGCTTTGGGACGGACGGTCGCTGCGTTTTCCCAAAGTAACGAGCATCAGACGCGAGTCGTCTATGGGGCGTTTCACCCACACGTGCACGTAACGTTCTTCCTTGGTAAGGCGGAAGGACTCACGCAACTCTATCAAGACTCCAAACAAATTGCTTCCGAAACGGCTTCGCCGCAGTACCACTGTACTGTCCTTGACAACGGCTTCCCCCTTTAATTTGCCTGTCCTGAACGGGCTCTCTTCCCAACTGTCATACACACCCACTGTTTTGTAGCTGCCTTTTTGGAAATCTATGGTCTGTGCTTGCGCTGCGATGGCGGCAAGAGACACCAACAATGCTGCGAATGTCTTTTTCATGGTCTCAATATATTGAAATGTTAGACAATAACGGACACGCTCTGCTGTCCAGGATTCTTATTCTCAGCCACGTCGCCTCTACGCCTTGTCCGTAACTGTTGGAGGTGCTGCCGTTCATGGGTATGATGCGTTTGTAGCCGATGGTGGTTTGTGCGATGTTGGCGGCTTGCTTTTCCCAATGGACTCCGTCGTTGCTGGTTTCTATGCAGAACGACTTTACTCTCTGTCCCTTGCGTATGTATTCCTGCAGCGTCACGTATCTCAGCGTTTGCGTTTTCTTCCATCTGAACGTTATTGTGGCATTGGTGATAGTGTCGTCGGCAGCCCAGTAGGTGTCTTTTTTCCCGTCTGTGAGACATGAGGCTGAGTACCGCCTGTGTCTTCCGGCCTGGCGTTCGTTGGACGCTTGCACTTTAGCTTTTGGGGCAAGGTCGTTGCCAAAACGTGTACGCAAGAGGTCTCCCACTTGATGAAGCCTTGCCACTGTGGAGTCCGGAAGAAGTCCGCGTCTGTCAGGCGGACAGTTGAGAATGAGGGTGGAGTTACGCCCGACAGTCTCCAGATACATTTGGAAAAGACGCTCGGCACTTTTCACCTTCTCTTTTTCGTGCCAAAACCAACCGAGGTCTGTGATTTTGGCGTCACTCTCGCCAGCTTCCCATATCCATCCGTCCATTTGGCCTTCCGTAAGTTCTTCATTGTTGACGTATCCGCGGTCTATCATAGACCAACAAGTCTCGGAGGAATAGCCCTCTTCGTTGCCTATCCACCTTGCTTCGCCACCTTCGCCCCACAGCACACAATCGGGACATACCGAATGCACTGAGTCCCGGAGGTTGGGAATGTCGTAATAGATGTCTCTGTCGACTTTCACCACAGAGTTCCTGCCTCCATAGTATCCTGTGCCGCCGTTGGCCCCGTCGAACCACATCTCGTACTGGTCGTTTCCGTATTTGGCCAGTTCGGCACACTGCCGCATGAAGACATCGGTCACATAGTTGTCATCACCGTAGAAGGCGGAGTTGCGGTCCCAGGGAGAGACGTAGAATCCGTATTTCATTTTCAACTTACGCGCAGCTTTGGCGAAGAGCTCGGGAATGTTCCCTTTTCTCCCGTTCTCGTTTCCGGCTTTCTCTATGCTGTGGGTGGTGGTGGATGTAGGCCACAGGCAGAAACCGTCGTGGTGTTTTGCCACAGCTATACCGCCCTTCATCCCGGCGGCCTTTACGGCTCTCAGCCATTGTTCGGGATCTGGAGGCAGGAGAGGGGCGTACAACGCTTCGTCCTCATTTCCATATCCCCATTCCATGTCGGTAAAGGTGTTCATTCCATAGTGGAAGAAAGCATAAAACTCTGTCTCGTTCCACTTCACTTGCCGTTCGGTGGGTACAGGGTGTACCGGCAGCGGCTCGTTGTCGGGCAACCATGACAACGCAACAAATAATAGGGTAGTTAGCATGTGTTAGTTAGTTGTTTTTAGTTTAGTTAATTTGGTAATTGACAATTGTTTTAAGTTGTGTAACTGCTTGTGGATGTCACGGAGCTACAGTTTCTCCTTTGCTTTAAGTCCCATCTCCTTAGCTTTTTTTATCATATACTTGTATGCTGATTCGTAGTCGTTAGGTATCTCCGAGTTCCATATCGCATCTTTGATGGCCTGTTTCAGGACACCAATCTCCTTACATGGCCGAAGGCCGAAAGTGTTCATTATCTCATCTCCGGAAATAGGGTTGTGCCAGTTGCGGTAGTTGTCCTTGGCTGTGAGGTCGTCAAGTTTTCTCCTCACAAGTTGGAAGTTTTCCAGGAAGTGCTTTTTCTTCTGCAAGTTCTTGCTTGTGATATCCGCTTCGCACAGAGTCATAAGGTCTTCTATGTCGTTTCCGGCTTCGAAGAGCAGCCGTCTGACAGCAGAGTCGGTTACTTCGTCGTCTGCAATGGCAATAGGCCTCATGTGCAGGGACACCAGTTTCTCCACATATCCCATCCTTTCGTCCAAAGGCAGTTTCAGGCGGCGGAAGATGTGTGGCACCATCTTTTGTCCCACATAGTTGTGGCTGTGGAAAGTCCATCCGGCAACAGGCTCCCACCGTTTGCACTTAGGCTTGCCTATGTCGTGCAGCAATGCCGCCCACCTCAGCCAAAGGTTGTCCGACTTGCGGCTCACGTTGTCCAAGACCTCCAACGTGTGGTAAAAATTGTCCTTGTGCGCTCTGCCGTTTCTTACCTCTACGCCCTCCAGCGCAGCCGCCTCGGGCAATATCAGCGGCAACAGGCCGCAAAGGTTCAGTTCAACGAATCCGATGCTTGGGGCAGGGGCATTCATTATTTTGTTGAGCTCGTCTGTAATGCGTTCCTGCGAGATAATCTTTATGCGCTCCGCGTTTCGGCATAGAGCCTTTTGTGTCTCGTCTTCTATACGGAATCTCAGTTGTGTGGCGAACCTGACACACCGCATCATGCGCAAGGGGTCGTCAGAGAAGGTGATGTCCGGATCCAACGGCGTGGCTATGATACCGTCTTTCATGTCCTGCAGACCGTTGAACTTGTCGGTCAGTTGTCCGAAACGGTCTGTGTTGAGACATACGGCAAGTGTGTTTATGGTGAAGTCTCTGCGGTCAAGGTCATCGTCAAGAGTGCCGTCTTCCACAAATGGTTTGCGGCTGTTGTGGCTGTAGCTCTCGCGTCTTGCGCCCACAAACTCCACTTCCTGGTCCTCGTATTTGAGTTGGGCAGTGCCGAAATTGCGGAAAATGCCCACATGCGCTTTCCTTCCTGTTTTTTTTGCCAGCAAGTCAGCAAGAGCTATGCCCGGACCGTCGCTCAGCCTTGGTTGTGAGATGTCTTTTGCCACCACCACGCAGTCTATGTCCTTGGACGGCCTTTCCAGAAAAATGTCGCGCACATAGCCGCCGACAACGTAGCAGTCGAGTCCGAGACTGTCTGCAGCCTCGCCTATCTGGCGCATTATGGGCGTGTCCAATATCAACGCCAAGTCATTGTTGTCGAGATGTCTCATGTTGATGACCCGTTAGCAGTTCCGGTTGCTTGATTATTGTCTCTTTTTGTCCTCTTGTAGCTTACGCTCGAAGAACTGTTTTTTTATTTGCAGCCTTTCCCATTCGTCTCCTGTGGCGTTGAGCATGCTGTCGGCGGCCGCTTCCATCTCTATGCTGTCAAGTAGCAGTATGCCCTGCTTTCTCGCTTCTATAGCTTCCGGGTACCTTATGCGCATTGACAGGATGGTGTCTTTTGCGGCGGCGTACTGCTTTTGTGCCAATGCGGCTCTCGATTGTGCCAGCATGGCCGCAGCCTTTTCGTCGTCGTTTGCTGAACAAGACGCAAACAGCATTGCAACTAAGGAGTACTTCAGTATATGTCTCATGTCCAACTTGGTGTTTTTGGGTGAATGCAACTTGCCGGTCATGGTGTCAGAAGCCGAATAATGGTAGAATGAAATTTCTGAAGTCGTTGCTCAAAGCCAACAACATGAGCAGGAAGAGCACTGTGAGCCCAATCTTCTCAAACCATTCCATGACCTTGTCTGACAGATGTCTGCCTGTGACAGCCTCATACAACAGAAGCATAATGTGTCCGCCGTCAAGTCCGGGTATGGGCAGTAAGTTCATGACGGCAAGTATGATGCTTATGAATGCCGTGAGCATCCAGAACCTTTGCCAGTTCCAGGTATCGGGGAAGATGTTGCCTATGGTGATGAATGAACCCACGGATTTTGCGCCTTCCACGGAAGCCACGTACTTGAGGTCGTTGACGTATGACGACAGCGTTTTCCATCCCAGACGCAGACCAGCGGGAATGGCGGAGACCAGAGAGTAGTCCATGTGCGAAGTCTCAAAGACAGGCGCTTTGCGGATCACCCCCATCATATAGTTTTCGTCGAGAGTCAGCATTGCTGTGTCGGCACACTCGCTTCCCTCCTTCGCAAAAACCACTTTCATGGAACGCATCCTCACACTGTCCTCTGCAGTACATCCGGGAGCTGAGAGGACATCCATACGGCGTAGCGTCACATTGTTGTCAAAGTCTGCCCACGTGTTTATTTCTTTGTCGTTGACGCTAATGATACGGGTCTCTTTGGTGATGCCGGCTTTGGCTGCGGCAGATCCTTCCATCACGCTGTCTATCTCCGCGGGAACTACCGGGGTCAAGAAAGCGGGTACCATTTGTATCATCTCCAACATGTTCAACCCGCCGCCGGGCATCTGTATGTCCACCGTCTGTCCATTGCGAAGAACCGACACTGTGGATGCGTTGGCTATGTCTCTGTATATGGACATGTCAAATTCGGCTATCTGTTTTCCGTCAGTCGCCACGGGGATATCCCCGTTCTTGAACCCTATCTCCTGTGCGAGCTCATTGAACTGGAAGCCGTTTTTTACACTCCGCATTTCCACATAGTCCTTGCCCCATGTAAACATCACTGCACTATAGATGAACCATGCGGTGATGAGGTTCATCAGCACACCTCCGAACATGATGGAAAAACGCTGGATGACGTTTTTGGAACGGAATTCATCCTCTTTGGCAGGTTGTTTCATCTGTTCCGTGTCCATACTTTCGTCTATCATGCCGGATATCTTCACGTATCCGCCTAATGGAATCCATCCTATTCCGTATTCCGTCTCATTGGTC
>CAVHCL010000008.1:6236-24948 GCA_963634425.1 Bacteroidaceae bacterium | reverse complement strand
CCTCATCCTGCTGTCAAATCCAGTCAGCCCCGGTGTATGCTTGTTTATATTCGGCGCAAAGTTACGCCTTTTTACAGATCTCTCCAAATTTTTGGGGTAAAAACAGGACTTGTTGACGGTGCGTGCGCAGCGACATGCGAATTTGGAACAGAAGAAAGCAATAAAAACAAGTACAAGGACGTTAATTATATTAATGTTGTGCGAAATAAACAGTTAACGTAAATAAACGGAAGAACAGAAGATATGAAAAGTAGAACACTTAATACGTTGTTCCTGTTGTTGGTGTCGCTTGGCACTATTGCGCAAAGCACCATGACAGACGAGCAGGTGATGCAGTATGTGTTGGAGCAGAACCAGAGATCCGTGCCTCAGACGCAGATTGCAAAAGACCTTCTGACTAAAGGAGTGTCTGCAGCACAGTTGCAAAGGGTGAAGAAAAAGGCAGAGCAGTTGAGGAGAAGCCAACTTACCACAGGTATGAAGACCGTTGTGTCTCAACAAAGGACTTTAGGTATGCCTTATGACACGAACAACGGAAATGGCGTTGCGGAAGACAGTGTCACCGTAGGGCAGGAAGAACAGGATATGCCTCTGGAGAACGTACGGAGCAAAGTGTTCGGCAGGGATATATTCAACAACAAGAACTTGACGTTCCAACCTTCCGTTAACATTGCCACGCCGTCCAACTATCTGCTTGGCTCCGGTGACCAAGTGTTCATAAATATATGGGGAGCCAGCCAACAGACCATAGACCAGACGATATCTCCGGACGGGTATGTGGTGGTTGAGGGTGTGGGACCTCTGAAACTTGCCGGACTTACCGTATCCCAAGCCAAGCAGACCGTTCAGAATACACTTGGAGAGCATTATGCCGACTGCCGTTTTGACGTTTCGCTCGGTGACGCAAGGAGTATACAGGTGCAGGTGATGGGCGAGGTGAAGATACCCGGAACATATACCTTGAGCAGTCTCTCCAGTGCTTTCAACGCACTCTATATGGCCGGAGGCATCAACGACGTGGGTACTCTGCGCGACATCAAAGTGTACCGCGGAGGCCGCCTGTTGTCCACAATAGACGTTTACGACTACATCCTCAACGGCAATGTGAAAGGCGATGTCCGTCTTCAGGACAACGATGTGGTGCTGGTGGGGCCGTACGACTGTCTGGTGGGAGTGTCGGGATGCGTAAAGCGTCCCATGTTCTACGAGATGAAGAAGACGGAAAGTGTGAAAGACCTCATTGCGTACAGCGGCGGATTTACGGGCAATGCCTACAAGCAGAACGTAAGGCTGACGAGAAAGAGCGGGACGGAATACTCTATACACACTGTCGACGAATTCCAAACAGGCACTTTTAGACTTGCGGACGGTGATGAGCTGAGCGTAGACTCCATACGCCCCAGGTTCTCCAATCTTGTGGAGGTGCGCGGAGCTGTAAAACACCCGGGGCAGTTCCAGATGGGAAACGGCATACAGACTGTAAAGGAACTGTTGGATGCCGCCGACGGCCTTAGCGAGGATGCATACGACGAACATGCTGTAATACACAGGGAGAAGGAGGACATGACGCTGGAGATGATAGCTGTGGACTTGAAAGGAATGCGCAACGGCAGTCTGGCAGACATACCTTTGAAGAAAAACGACGTGCTGTTCGTCCCGAGCAAGCTGGAGATGCAGGGTCAACGTGTCTTGAGCGTTTCCGGTGAGATAACATACGAGGGTGACTACCCGTATGCTGACAACACCACACTCAAGGATTTGATAATCCAAGCGGGCGGAATGAAAGACGCCGCGTCTTTGGCACGTGTGGACGTATACAGACGAATACGTGACGTGTTCGCTTTGGAGGACAACGAGAACTGTGCGGAGAGTTTCAGTTTCTCCATGGACGAGAACTACAACCTCACAAAGGACACCGTGTTTTACCTCAAACCGTATGATGTGGTTTTCATACGCAAAAGTCCGGCTTATGAGATACAGCAGTATGTGACAGTACGCGGCTCGGTCAATTTCTCCGGCAACTACACGATTACCAACAAAAACTACCGCGTCTCGGACTTGATACACGACTGCGGCGGTCTTAACAGTCTGGCTTACTCAAAAGGCGCAAGACTGCTGAGAAGGATGAACTCCGACGAGAAACTACAGCGCGACAACGCCTTCAAACAGGCTCAGATACAGCTATACGAAGAGGCGTTGAAGGAGGGCAAGGATGCCAACAGGGAGTTGGCGGACACTCTTCTCTCAATGAAGATGAACCTGGACGACACGTATCCCGTGGCCCTCGAATTGGATGAAGCCATGAGAACCCCGGGTGGGGACTGTGACATAGTGCTGCGTGACGGCGATATTGTCACTGTGCCGCAGTTCAGCAGCACAGTGAAGGTGAGTGGTGAAGTAGCCTGCCCCATCAGCATGAATTACGAGAAAGGCAAGAGCCTCAGCCACTATATCAGACATGCGGGCGGGTTCAGCAACAGAGCTAAGAAGAGTGGCGTGTATGCGGTATATCCCAACGGAGGGGTAGAGAAAGTCGGCCGCCGCAGTTCAAGTAAGATACATCCGGGCTGCGAGCTGGTGGTTCCTGCCAAGGAGCAGAAGAACAAGATGACCACGGGCGAGATAATAGGAATCGGCACAGGAGCCGCTTCGTTGGCAAGCGTTTTGGTGGCGTTGATAAGCATATTCAAATAAGCAAGCGAAGAACATGACACAGACTACAGACAAGGACAAAGGCAGCATAAGTGTATCGGACATGGTGAAGAAACTGGCGCACAGGAAGAAAAAATTCTTTTTGGTCTGGCTGGTTACATTTGCGGTTTCTTGTCTATGGGTACTTCCACAGCCAAGATATTACACTTGTACGGTTAAGTTGGCTCCAGAGGGGATAGATATGGCAAGCGGGTATGCCGCCATAGCCTCGAGCCTTGGATTCGGCACGATGGGCGGAGGTTTGACGGCAGATGCCATATATCCCACACTCTATCCCACATTGTTTGACTCTCCTGAATTCATGGTGGGGCTGTTTGGTGTCCACATAGAGACGGCGGACGGGTCTATAAGCGAGTCTTATTATGACTATCTGAAAAAACATCAGAAAAAAAACTGGCTTACGGCTCCGTTCGTCAAGGCCAAGAAGTTTGTAACTTCCATGTTTGAGGAGAAAGAGACCGTCAACGTGGGGCAAGGTCAGGCAAAAGACCCATTCAGACTGAGTGTGCGCGACATGAAGTTGATGCAGAAGATGCAGAGCCGGATGACATGCGCCACGGACACCAGGACAAGCGTGGTAACCATTACAGTCACAGATCAGGACAGAATGGTGTGTGCGCTGATGGCCGACAGCGTGAGGGCTCATCTGCAATCGTTCATTATCGGTTACAGGACACAGAAGGCACGTAACGACATGGAGTATTTCGCTCATGTGGCAGACAGTGCCAGAATGGAGTATGAAAACGCTCAAGAGGAATATGCAAGATTCAACGAGAGCCATCACGACGTTTCTTCTCCAGTGTATGTCGCAAAGGGCGACAAGTTGAAAAACGAGATGGATTTGAAGTTGAATGCCTACAACACTCTCAAAGCGCAATATGAGGTGTCGCGGGCAAAACTACAGGAAAAGACTCCGTCGTTTACAACCTTGGTGGGTGCTACTGTGCCCATAAAACCCGCAGGTCCCAAGCGTATGCTCTTTGTGGCTTTCATGTTGGTTCTCTCCACAGTGGTGTACGGAACGGTTGTCCTGAAGTCCGACCTTGGCAAGGTGGTGACGTTCCTGAACAGAAAATAAACGCCCAATGTTCAGACCCTACATACTTGAACTGAAGGAACTCTTCCTGAGCAGGGAGGTGGCCGTCAACGTGCTGGTATGTGTGGTGTGGGCGTCTCTCATGTTGGGGTATATGCGTGGCATCATCAACCGCCTGCCGGTGTTGGGCGAATATACAGACCAGGTGGAGGTGATGACAGTGGTGCTGCCGTTGTTGGCGGCATTGCCGATTCTTGTCAACAGGTTTGCCCTGTACGACTACCTGTTTGTCTTTATGTACCTTTTCTATTATGGATTTACATATGCGGTGCATCCGGAAAACGGAGAGTTTCTCAACAAGTTCGCATACGAGAGCTTGTGTCTTGCATTGCCCGGATACTTCATAGGGCGGCTCATAGACATTAGGAGGTTCTTCCATACTTTTGTCCTGATCTCCGCCGTTTGTGTTGTGACGAACGCCCTCTATTATACCGTGTATGTCCAGAATGCGAAAAACATAACGGAGATGATGAGCGACGACAACATGGAAACTGCATACAATGTACTGCCGCACGTGTTGATGCTGGCGTGGTGCTCGCTGCGCCGTTTCAATATATTTGCCACCGTACTTGCGGTGGTGGGCACTGTGTTTCTCTCCTCTTGCGGAACACGCGGCCCTTTGTTTTGCGTCATACTGTTTTTTTGCGTGTATTTTGTGTTTTACATGAATTTCAAATATTCCTACCTTGTAAAAGCCGTGTTGTTGGTTGTTTTTGCGACACTCTTGACTTTCATGGTGGAAATAACGAAATATCTGGTTTTCCTGTTTACCGACATGCACCTGAGCACCAGGGTTTTTGAGAAGTTCCTGTCCGGTGAGATGGGGCATGACTCGGGGCGTGGATGGCTTCGTGATATCGTTTACAGAAACATGGACGTGCATGGCGATTTCTTCGGTTTAGGGCTGATGGGGACCAAGGTGTACGGCGTGATATACCCTCACAATTTAATTCTGGATTTCTTCTCCTCGTACGGGTATGTGTTGGGCGGTGCTTTGCTGTTGTTGTTTTTCGGCATAGTGGCCTTGGCAATATGGAAGTCCAGAGGCACTCCCAACCAAGTATTTGTGATACTGTTGGCGATGCTCGGCGTGGTCAAGCTTCTGCTAAGCCAGACATTTACCGTAGAGATTTTCTTTTTCATGCTGTTGGGCTTCTGTGTGTCGCAGATACGCGGAGACGGATGTAGACCAGAAATACTATGAGAAAGGTATTAGACATGATAAGCAGGTCAAAGTCAGCGCTGACCAATCTTAGCGTCTATTTTGTGGCGGCGTTGATACCCATGCTGTTGTCTTTGCTGTCCAATCCTTTCCTTGCAAAAAACATGTCTCCGGTGGACTATTCCATTGTTGGTTACTATACGGCATTTTCCGCATTGTTCACACCGTTTGTAAACTTTTACCTGCTCAACTTCTATACCAAGAAGTATTTTGAACTGGATGCGGACAACAGGCTTGCGTTGAAATCCACTCTATTCAAGACACTGACAACATTCTCGTTTGTCATGTCTGCGTTCTCCTTGCTTTTGCTGTACATTTACACGGAGTATTTCAATCAAGAATCCAAGATGCCTTTCCTTCCTTACGCCATACTTGCCAATGTCTGTATACCGTTGACAGGAATATATACGTTGAGTCTGGCAGACTACAGGATGAGCCGCAATAGCAAGAAATTCTTCTCTCTCTCTGTGGGCAATGGAGTGATTGGGACAGTTCTTGCTCTGCTTCTGGTGGTGGTGTTCAAGTTTGGGGCATTGGGCCGGCTAACAGCCGCGGCGTTATCTGCCTTTATGGTGTTCGCCTATGTGTTTTACAGGAACAGAGAATTGTGGCGAATGCCGTTTCACTGGCAGACGCTGAGGAAAAGCTTGGTTTTCTGTTCTCCGCTCGTGGTGGCTGCCATGCTCAATTTCTTCGCCAACGGCTATGACAAGGTGGTGTTGGAGCGGGCGGGCGACCTTCATGCCCTCGGTGTTTATAACGTAGGTTTTTCCATAGCCATGTACATGAACGTTTTCTCCAATTCAATAAACGACACATTCCAGCCAGATGTTTTTGAAAGTGTGGTGAAGAAACAGTATGCGAGATGCGTGCGCTTCATACTTCTGAAGTTAGGGCTAATGTCCGTTATGGTTATTCTTTTCGTGCTTTTCGCTCCTCTGGCCATAAGAATTCTCACATACGGCAGGTATATGGAATCTGTGCCGTTTGCGATAATAATATCCGTATCCTCGCTCACCTCCATGATGTATTACAGCATGAGCCAAGTGACCGTGGCTATCGGTTATACGTTTGTGACGCTTGCCAACAAAGTGCTGGGCAGCATATTGAGCATAGTGTCTTTCTATATATTGGTGAGGCATTTCGGTGCCGTGGGAGCCGCATGGGGTGTGGTGTTAAGTTATCTGTATTTCTTCATTGGAAATGTCCTCATGGTGGTGGGTGTGTACGCAATAAGGAGAATGAAAAATGAAAATAGGGGTACTTACACTTCATAGGGCAGCCAATTTCGGAGCCAACCTTCAGGCATATGCCACAACTCTGTATTTGCGCAGTCTGGGGCACGATGTGAGGGTCATAGATTACGTGAGGAGGAAAGATGTCCACTACGGAACGTATGTGGACAAGGCACAACTGGAGGCGCACAGACATTTCGTGGAGACGTATCTGCCATTGACCCGCAGGGTGACTGACGTGAAAGGGCTTCAAGAGGTTGTGGCGGAAGAGGGACTGCAACAGATTCTCGTAGGCGCGGATGCCGTATGGAATGTGCCGCACGACGATAATGTGTACTTTGCGGACTGGGCATTCTCGCTACCGCAGGCGCACAGCGTTAGAGTGTCTTCGCTGGCTCCTGCTCACATGGGTAAGGGATTCATGCAGCTTTCCCCAGAAACGAGAAACCACATAAAGGAATCCTTGACACACTTCTCGTACCTCTCCGTCAGGGATGAGTGGACACGCAAGGTGATAAACAGGGACATCTTCTGTGGAGAGGAAAAGGTTAAGTCGTTATGCCCCGACCCAGTGTTCACACTGGCGGACAACATAGACACCTCACAATGGAAGTCGGATGGCATACAGAGGGAACGGTATTATCTGATGACATTGCCCAAGAACTGGAGCGAAGGCAGGCTCTTCGGGAGACGGAGAAGAAAGTGGTTCGGCAGGTTCAAATCGCTTGTCAACGCCAAGGGGTATAAGTTGGTGGAATTGCCGTTGCCGGAAGGCAAGAGCGGAATGTCTTTCGATTATTCGTTGGATTATCCCATTAGTCCCATTCAATGGTTTCTGTGGATAATGAACGCCAAGGCGTTTTGCGGCATGAGGTTTCATGCCGTGGTTGCGTCCGTCAGTTGCGGCACTCCATTCTACAGTGTTGATTTCTATGGCTGCAATACACTTTCAAACATTCTTCTTGATGTCTTGGGCTTTCATGGTTTGGCACGTAGGCGCGACAGGGGCAGCAAGATATACAACCTGCTTGCCGGCAGTTCCTTCTCAAATAACCGGACAGGGCAATATCTGGAATGGGAGTCGCCGCACGAGGTGTTCCGCAAACTGGAGGATGCTGACATGGATTTGTTGAAGAAATGGAAAACTGGGATGACGGACGATTTTGCCCGTAATGTGGCAAGGATGTTGGAAAGATGAACGCCGTGAGCCAATCCGTGCTCAAATAGAATTTTTCAGTTGCCCCATATCACAGAAATCACGCCAATGTTCCCTAAGCCACTCTGTAGGCTTGTTCCACCATTGTTTCTCGAGCAGCCATCGGATGTCCTCGTCGCTGTATCTGTACTTTATCACCTTGGCAGGGATGCCTGCCACGATGGCGTATGGCGGCACGTCGCGTGTCACCACAGCTCCGGCAAGCACCACGGCTCCGTCTCCGACGGTAATGCCGGAAACAAGAGTGACGTGTGAGTTAATCCAGCAGTCGTTGCCTATCTTCACTGCATATCCGTGTTCACGGTCTTTCATCACACATTCCTCAAACATCTGCCTGTCCGCGAAGTTGGGCACTCCGGACTGGCTCAGCGTGGAGTAGAACATGGGTGACGTGGATGCGTAGGGGTAAGTGACCGGATGTCTGTGCATGACGGTACGCACATTGTCGCCTATGGATGTAAACCTCCCTATGGAGGCAAACACGTCACAGTCCTTGGCCATGTAGCTGTACAAGCCCATCTTGCCCGCGAACTCAGACCTTTCCCCTACGGCATTGCACCCTTCGAACATGGCATTCCTGCCTATCACAGCAGATAAGGGAAAGTGTATGCGTCCCTTGTGCTTGAGGCGCATGTACACGTACCTGAGAGATTGTCTGAGGATGTTCATCTTAGTTTGTTCTTCAGTAGTTTCAGGAAGTCGCGCACGACATTTGCCATACCGTATTCCCGGATGAAAGTAACGGAGTTTCTCATGAAGTATGTGTGAAGGAATGCGGTATTGCCTTTATGTCCTCCGCAGTGTTTTGTCATCTTTGCCGTGTCGTACAGGAAGATATCATCCCCCCGGCAGTCTTCCAATATGTTTTGCTCCACAGGTCTCAACACACAGCCGAAGCTGCGCTCTATGGCATAAGGGAGATGCCTTGTGGAGAGCCAATGCCTCTTGTTAGTCCTGTTTCCGTTGCTTTGGTAAAGGTCAAGGCAACATTCGTCCTCTGCAAGTCCCAAAGCCTTGTACAGAGCCTTGTTCTCAAAGAAACCGTCGTAGCGGACTCCTTCCTCAACTGTCGCAGGCAAACGCAATGTGCCAGTGCGCCCTCTCATCAAAGCTACTTGAAAGATGTCGCTTGTGCCGTCAGCGTGAGTCCCCGCCTCAGCGTGGTTGGTGGTGTACGAGACATAAGGGAACACGAAATACTTGTTGTTTTCAATGCAGTACCGTGTGTGGTACTTGAGCCACGACTTGTCGTTCCACGAACAGATGCTTAGCGGAAGCCTCGGGCTGTAAGTGAACTCCGTGTTGGAGGCGTACCACAGTTTGAATTTTTCCCATTGCCTTTTCATCCATATCTCTCCCCACGACATGGCACAGTTCATGAAATACACGTCGTGTCCGTCGTGCAGCGGAGTGAAGGGGCGGAGCGTATGGTAGTTGACGGAGAAACCGTAAAGGCTGATGCCCGCTATCCGGTCGTCGTCCTTATACTGGCGCACTGTCTGCTTGGCATAGTTCCAAAAGTCCGGGGCTACGGACAAGTCGTCTTCCAGCACTATTACGGCATCGTATTCGTTGAGCAGTTTCCCTTGGCTGAGGACATGTTTCCTAAGTCCCAAGTTCTGCGGATGCCTTACCACCGTCTTGGGACCATGCTCCCATCTGTATCCGTCGGCGAATGTCTCCACGGCATCCGTGTCGCTCTTGTCCACGCTGATGTACAACGGCACTGTGTCGCCGTCGTAACAGGCACGGTTCAGAGTGCCGAGCAACCTCTTCAACGACTCCTTTCGGTTGTATGCAATGACAGTAATTGCTATCTTTTCCATCCAATACTATTGTTACTGTATAATAACGTTTTTGCACGTCGGATTATTGCTTTTTGCAACATTATGCCAGTATCGTTTGGCAAAGGAGGGTGGAATGGTTATCTTTGTGCCCATGAAAAGAGGAAAAACATGGTTGGCGGTACAGGTCATGCTTCTGCCTTGCTGTGCCTTGGCGACGGACATAGTGATAAGAACCCAAAAGGACTTTGCCAACCTTCAGAATTCTCTCTCGGAGGCAGTCTCTTCAGGAGAGAAAAAGGTGAATGTGAAAATATGCGAGGGTACGTACTACTACAACGACAAGCACGTCAACATCTCGGGTTGGGACAATTCCAAGACTTCCGTCACTATACAAGGGCAGGGGAGATGTGTCCTCGTAGCCAAGGGCAAGACGCGTGCCAACGGAGACAAATATGCCGACAGCTTCAACAGGCAGACCACATATCTTGATGCCAGTCTCAACGAGGTCGGCATCTGGAGCAGTACGTTTCAGGCGGCGGACACCGTGCGCATACTCTCGCAGACTGACAAGCTATGCATGCTGCCTTACAAAGGCCTGACTCCCGCAGATGGCGAAAGCTGCGGAAAGTCGTATGTGCAGATTACCAGATGGTACACGTCTTCCATATATAAAGTGGAGAGCATCACCAAAGAGGGCATACATTTCAAATGCGACGACTTGGCGTACAGCGACTATCTGAAGGCTTTTAACATAAACGGAGATTACGGGTTCTTCCATAATGTGGGTTCCAAGGGGAAAATCTTTCCCAGATTCCGGCTGTGCAATGTGAAAGGTGTGTCACCGATATGTATAACGGACAAAGAGGTTTCGTCAGTGGCCCCGTTTTACGAATGCAGGGTTTCAACGTTCATGAGTGTGGAAGACAGCCGTCTTGGAAGCCTCGCGGTATCGGGCATCACCTTTAAGGGCAATGCGTATGGGTGGAAAAGAGCTGTATTGATGTTCAGGAACGCCAAGACGGAAGGGGGAGTGTCGGTTAAAGGCAATGTGTTCTGCAACTTGAAGACAGAGGCTCTTCGTTTGTCTGGGACGGACGGCGTTACATTCTCCGGCAACAAGTCGGAAAACTGCTCGTCGGGCATCGTGCGGTCTGAGAACGACTGTGCCGGAACGTCGGTGGAGGGGAACTTGTTCTTGAAGTGCGGCACCGGGCTTTCCAACACCTTTGCTGTCTATTGTATCGGCACGGACTTCTGTGTCAGTGGCAACAGGTTTGTGGACTTTGGCTATTGTGCCGTCCGCGCCGGCGTGTGGTGGGCTTCTGAAATGGAACGCCCTTGCCGCGGCGTGATAGAGGGCAACGAGATGTCATATTCAAAGGAGTACATACGGAATAAGCGCCTACACACGCTTATGGACAGCGGAGCCATATATATTGGCACGCAGACATCTGGCGTGGTGATACAGGACAACAATATCCACGACTATTCGGGCATCTACCAGAACCGGGGCATTTTCCTGGACGACGGAACGTGCAATTGCACTGTGAGGAACAACGTGGTGAAGAATATCCCCAACAGCTACTGCATAGACCTGCGGACGGTCAGTTACAAAGACAATCCCAAGAACAAGTCCAAGTTGTTTAACATGGGCAATGTGCTGGGAGAGAACGAGTGCGACGGAGAAGTGAGGTTTGAGACAAACTGACATCCTGCTTGGAAAAGCACGGCATAATTTGCAGCGACGGAAAAATATAGCTAACTTTGCAGAAACGATTTTTTAGGAGGGTTAATTACTGCTGATGAAATCTGACAACATTGTGAATATAGCGGTTGTGATGACTTGTTTCAACAGGAAGGTGAAGACACTTTCCTGTCTCAGCCACCTGTCGGATGCTGTACGCTATCACAACAGCAGGCATGCCGACGGGATATCCATGGGCTTTTACATCACTGACGACGGTTGTACCGACGGCACTTCGGATGCCGTGAGGGAATTGCTCGGGAATGCAAACGTGCATATATTGCACGGCGACGGCAACCTTTATTGGGCAGGAGGGATGAGGCTCGCCTGGAGGGAAGCCCTGAAGGAGAAAGACAAATGGGACTTCTATCTGTTGCTCAACGACGACACGGACGTGCTGCCCGACAGTCTGGAGCAACTGATGTTTACCCATCGCTATTCGCTGGAGAAGTTTGGCAAGGAAGGGATATACTCGGGCATAACGTGTTCCCGAGGCAACCGTGACGAGGTGACGTACGGAGGCTGTATATCCAAGTTGACACTGAGCGGCGACCTCCCTTTGGCTTACCCGTCGGGACAGCCGCAGGAGGTGTTCGTCACAAACGCCAACGTCATGCTTGTCCCGGCAAAGGTTGTGGAGGAGACGGGCATCTTCTATCCCAGGTACAAACACGGAGCCGCCGACTATGATTACACTGGCATGGTGCGCAGGAAAGGCTTCACAGCCTTGGTGACTCCGTCGGTTTGCGGGGAATGCGACTATGACCATCCAGACATTGTGGGGCAGGCAAAGTATGTAATGTCTCTGGACAAGGCGGCGAAACGCAAGTATTTCGGCAATCCCAAAAACTCGCCTCACGACTATCTGCTGTATACCCTCAGGAACAGGCCATTCCGCTTCCCCATTAGATATGTGGGCTGTATGCTGAATGTCCACTTCCCCAAACTGTATTATTGGCTGCATGGTATAAAGTGTTGAACTAAATGAAGATTTCTGTAATAATTCCCACATACAGACCTCAGGTGTATCTGTGGGAGTGTCTGGACTCTGTGTGCGGTCAGACACTTCCCAAGGAGGACTTCGAGGTGGTAGTGGTGCTGAACGGATGTGGCGAGCCATATAATTCCCAGATAAAGAGTTACATGGACATCCACATGGACGTGAACTGGCGTTATGTCCGTACCGATGTGCCAGGGGTGAGCAATGCCCGCAACGTGGGACTCAACGAGGCTGAGGGGGAGTACATAACGTTTGTAGACGACGACGACTGCCTTTCGCCCTCCTGCTTGCAGGAGTTGCTGTCCGTCTCATCGGAACACTGTGTAGGGATATGTCATCCTCAGGCGTTCCTGGAAGACATACTGAAGCCAGTGCGGTATGACATGGAAAGCGTCTACCGGAAGTGGATGGACAAAGGGGGCGAGATAGCATACACAAAAGTCTCACGTCTGTTCGGCCACACGACCATGAAGCTTTTCCACAGAGAAGTGATAGGAAACCGGAAGTACGACACGAGGTTCAGAAACGGCGAAGACTCGCTGTTCATGTTTCTCGTCTCCGACCGGTTCTGCAAAGTGCGCCTTACGCTTGAAGACGCTGTGTATTACAAGAGGCTGAGGAAAGAAAGTGCCAACTACAGTATGTCGGCGAAGACGCGTGTCTTGAATTCCGCAAGGATGATACTCTCTTACGTGAGGATGTACGCAGGCAGTTCCTTGTCCTACAGTTTCCGCTTTTTTGTCACGCGTGTCCTCGGGGCGGTGAAGACTATGGCGGTGGGATGAGGCTATTGGACGGCATCGTGCCGACGGCTTCGTTTTTCTGTGGGATGGGCTTTTTGTTAACGTCCATACAATATTTTTAACATATCTTTCGTTATGTTATATAGAAAAAATATAGGATACAGGCATGTTGTACGAGTATTTGGAAAAAAACAATCTTGGCCGATACCTTGACAGACGATTGGTACTCCTCACGGATGTCTTTATGGTGGTGCTGGCATCTCTCAGTTCCATTCTGTTCATGGCGGTGCTTACGTTCTGCCAGTACACCATCAAGGAGGTCACCCTGTGGATGTCCTGTTCCGTTTTTTTCGCATTGCTCTCGTTCTTGTTTTTCGGCACGCACAAGTCCATAGTGCGCAACTCTTCGCTCTACGAGGCATGGTCTTTGCTTCGCGCGGTATTGCTGAAGGGCGTGCTTATGCTCGGTTTCGTACAGTTTTTGTGTTGGTATCACCGCTTTTCGTTTCCCCATTTCTTCGCTTTGCTCTTCATGGACTGCGCATCGTCATATCTTGGCCTTATGCTGGACAGGATAGTGGTGGTGGTGGCTTACGACATAGTGAGGCAGCAGAACCGCAAACGCCGATCTGCTGTCACGGTCATGGTATACGGTGTGCACGAGGACTCTTATGCGTTTGTGCAGTCGCAAGGCAGTAACTACAATGTGGTGGGCTATCTGAAGCGCGGGAAGTCGAGGCGCAAATACCGTCTGGGCGAGCATAGGGTGTACGAGTTCCACGACGAGACACGCCTGATGCAGGTGCTGGACATGAACAGTGTGGATGCCATAGTGTTCACCAGCCAGGCGGACATCAACAAGGAGGAACAGATGCTGCTTCCGTGTTGCAGGACGCATAATGTGAAGACGATGTTCGCCCCTCCGGTGAGCGAACTGAAGAGGGAAGGGAAGAAAACGCCAGGCACTCCGCACGAGATAAGGATAGAGGATGTGCTGGGACGCCAGGAGGTGAATATAGACATGAGGGCTGTGTCTGACGCTTTCTGCGGCAAGACGGTGCTTGTCACCGGATCGGCCGGCAGCATAGGGAGCGAACTGTGCAGGCAGTTGGCAGGCTTGGGGATAGAACGTCTCGTCTCGTTTGACAACGCCGAGTCGCCCACCCACAACCTTCGCCTGGAGCTGCAAGACAGTTATCCGTCGCTCTCCTTTGTGCCATTGATAGGAGACACCCGTTCCGTAGGCACGCTGGAGAAAGTGTTCTCCGACTACCGTCCCGACGTGGTGTTCCATGCAGCAGCGTACAAGCACGTGCCCCTGATGGAGGAAAACCCGCACGAGGCAGTGGCGGTCAACGTCCTCGGCACACGCAACGTCGCCGACATGTGCGTGAAGTACGGTGTGGGCAAGATGGTGATGATAAGCACCGACAAGGCGGTGAACCCCACCAACGTGATGGGGTGCACCAAACGTATAGCCGAGATTTACGTGCAGTCTCTGGCGCACGAACTGGAATGTGGACGCATACAGGGCGTGACGCAGTTTGTGACAACGCGCTTCGGCAATGTGCTCGGAAGCAGCGGCAGCGTGATACCGCGTTTCACAGAGCAGATAGCGAAGGGCGGTCCTGTGACGGTGACGCATCCCGACATCGCACGCTTCTTCATGACCATACCCGAGGCTTGCCGTCTTGTGATGGAGGCCTCTGCGCTGAACGAGACGAACAAGATACTTGTCTTCGACATGGGGCAGAGGGTGAAGATAGCCAGCCTCGCAGAGAGAATGATAGAGCTTGCCGGATTCACTCCAGGCAAGGACATAAAGATAGAATTCACAGGTCTCCGTCCGGGAGAGAAACTCTACGAGGAAGTGCTCGCAGACGAGGAGAACACCGTTTCCACCAACCACAAGAGCATACGCATAGCAAAGGTGAGAAATTACGAATTCGCACAGGTGGCGGACTCGTTCCAGCGTCTGGAACGGTTGTGTCGCGACTACGACATATTGGGTATGGTGAAGGAGATGAAGACTCTTGTGCCGGAGTACAGGAGCAAAAATTCTGAGTATGAAAAGCTGGATGTCCCGGCGTACGGAACATTGCAGGTATCTGACGGAGGACACGAGGAATGACGGAAGACTACGGACTGGTATCAATAATCACGCCGACGTACAACTGTGGGAGGTTCATCGCCGAGACCATCCGCTGTGTCTTGGCGCAGACATACCGGCAATGGGAGATGATTATCGTAGATGACTGTAGTACAGACAGTACCTGCGAGGTTGTGTCTCCTTTCCTCTCGGACTTGAGGATACACTATATAGAGAACAAGACAAACTGTGGCGCGGCCGTCAGCAGGAACCTGGCATTGAGGAAGGCTAAGGGGAAGTGGGTAGCGTTCCTTGACAGCGACGATCTATGGCTGCCCGGGAAACTGGAACGCCAGTTGCGTTTCATGGCAACCAACGGATACGCTTTCTCGTACCACGAGTACGACGAGATGGACGAGGACTCCATGTCACTCGGCATCCGCGTGAGCGGTCTTGGCAGGGTGAGGAAATGGCAGATGTACAGTTGCTGCTGGCCGGGCTGCCTGACCGTGATGTACGATGCAGAGTCTGTGGGGCTGGTGCAGATAGCCGACGTGAAGAAGGACAACGACTCCGCCATGTGGCTCAAGGTGTCGCAGAAGTACGACTGCCACCTGCTGCGCGAGCCGCTTGCGTTCTACAGGCGCAGGAGAGGCGGCATCACACCCACATCCTTGGCTGCCAAGATTTGGTGGCACTACATACTCTTCCGCAAGGGCGAGGGTATGAACCCCGTAGCCTCGTTCTTCTGGATGTGCGCCAACGTGCTGGGAAACGCCTGCAAGAAGTTTTTTTATGTGAGAAAGATAGAGACTGCCGACAGCAATGTCGTTGACGACTGTTGCGCAAGAGATGTTGAAATGATTGATAACGTTAATGACTATGAAGAAGAATATACCGTTTTCCCCTCCGGACATGTCGGAAGAAGAAGTAAGGCTCGCATCTGACGCCATACGCTCCGGATGGATAACCACAGGTCCCAAGACAAAAGAATTTGAACGCCAGATAGCCGCCTACTGCGGCACATCCAAGGCCGTGGCACTCAACAGCGGCACTGCCGCCATGGAGATGACGCTCAGGGTGCTCGGCATAGGCCCGGGCGATGAAGTGATAGTGCCGGCATACACCTATACGTCCACCGCCAGTGCCGTGGTGCACACCGGAGCCAGGCCAGTGATGGTGGACAGTCAGCCAGGGTGCATAGAGATGGACTACCAACTTATGGCAGAAGCCATCACCGAGCGCACCAAGGCTGTGGTGCCGGTGGACGTGGCTGGCATCGTGTGCGACTACGACAAGGTGTACGCCGCCGTGGAGAGCCGCAAGAGCCTCTTTCGTCCGTCCACGGAGTTGCAGCGTTCGTTCGGCAGACCTGTGGTGATGTGTGACGCAGCCCACAGTTTCGGCTCCATGTGGCATGGCAGGCGCACTGGAAGTCTGGCAGACTTCACATGCTTCTCCTTCCACGCCGTCAAGAACCTCACCACTGCGGAGGGCGGGGGAGTGACATGGCGCGACCGTCCGTTCCTTGACAACGAAGCCATCTACAAGCAGTATATGCTCTACTCCCTGCACGGACAGAACAAAGATGCCTTGGCAAAGACCATGCTCGGACAATGGGAGTACGATATAGTGGGACCGTGGTACAAGTGCAACATGACGGACATAATGGCGGCGATAGGACTGGCGCAGCTGCATCGCTACGAAGGGATGCTGAGCCGGCGGCACAAGATAATAGAACTGTACAACGAGCGGCTCAAGGGGCTTGACGTATCGCTCCTCCGGCATACCGGCGAGCACCACCGCAGCAACGGACATCTCTACATAGTGCGCCTCAACGGCAAGGACATCGCCACGCGCAACGAGGTGATAATAAAGTTGGCTGAGCGTGGAATAGCCGCCAATGTGCACTTCAAACCGCTGCCCATGATGACGGGATACAAGGCTCTCGGCTTTGACATCGCCGACTATCCGCGCGCCTATGGACTGTTCTGCAACTCCATCACCCTCCCGCTCTACTCGCGGCTTTCCGACGAGGATGCGGAGTACGTGATATCTAATTTCGCAGACATCGTCAAAGACATTTGATGAAGAGACTGTTTGACATATTCGCAAGTGGAGTGGGGCTGGTTTTGCTCAGCCCCCTCTTGTTGGCGGTGTCGGTGTGGATAAAACTGGACAGCTGCGGTCCCGTGTTCTTCAGACAGACAAGGGTGGGGCGGCACAACAAAGATTTCAAGATATTCAAATTCCGCACCATGCGTGTGGGCGCCGACAAAGGCAGTCTCATCACCATTGGGGGGGAGGACTCGCGTGTCACGTGCTCGGGGTATTTCCTGCGCAAGACGAAAATCGACGAACTGCCGCAGCTCATCAACGTCTTCGTGGGCGACATGAGTCTGGTGGGACCGCGCCCGGAGGTGAGGCACTATGTGGACTACTGGACACCCGAGCAGATGCGCGTGCTGGACGTGAGGCCTGGCATCACAGACCCAGCCAGCATACGCTACTGCAACGAGAGCGAGCTGTTGGCCAACGCCGACGACCCGGAGTCGTTCTACATCAACGTGATAATGCAGGACAAGATAAGACTCTACCTCGATTATGTGGAGCACCAGGGATTCTGGACAGACATAAAGCTCATCTTTTCCACTTTCATGGCAATCTTTGGAGGATAGACTATAGAACTTCTATCCCCTATAGAGTCTCTGGAAAAATCTAAAAAATATATAGCGTATGTGCGACTTTTTGGCGGTTTACTTTTTCGGAAAGTCGCTTATGTTGAATTTGGTGCCCATCTCGCGGTTGAATTCCGGAGTGTAGTAATCCATGAACCCTCCTTGGGAGGTGAATGTCAGTTCCCCGAAATATATTTTCCCGCCTACGTTGTACAGATCGACACGCAACTCGGGGAAGCCTGCCGACAGTGTTTCCGCCACCCTTACCATCTCGTCGAAGTTCTTGGGCTTGGGCATTACGTCACCTCTCGTGTAGTCGGAGTTGAAGACGGAAAACTCCGGATGGGCGTTCCAATCCATGTCGTATGTCATCACGCTGGCACTGTTGCCGCTGCTGTTGCGGTCGCTGCACACCCACACGTAGTGGCACTTGCCGTTGAAACACCACATCTTGTAGTCGGTGAGGGATGAGGCTCCAGGCTCGGGGCATATCACCTCTTCCGCTATCACGCACGGTGTCATCTTCTTGTAGTGCGGCTCGGCGTGGAGTGCGCCTATGTTTTTTCTGCCGAGCCATTCCCCTATGGTTTTCACGAGCTCCACTTTCTTGTTAGGGGTGAGTTCCGCTTTCCTCACAATCTTGTTTGTCCCTTTCCCGTCCCCGTTGTTTGCCTTTATGATGAATGTCTCCGGGAGGGTGTCGAAGTCCACGTCCTCTTGTTTGTACCACGTGGCGTAGAGCCGCACCAAGGTGTGTCCCAGCCCCATACGCTCCACATAGTCCCTCGCTTTCCTCTTGTCCGCCAGCTCAACCCATAGGGAGGTGTCGGAATACAGTTTGGCCCAGAGTATCTTCTCGTTGAGGTCCTTGGGATTCCGCAGGTCAAGCCGTCTTTTGAACACGGCGCGGTAGCGCGCTTTCAGGAGTGTCTCCGGGAAGTGGTTTCCCATGAACGTGGCAGCCTTTATCAAAGGCCAGAAAAACAACCGGCCGGATTTGCTGAGGGTAGGGTGAAAAGCCATCTTGTGTAACAGTAGGTGTGTGTGCGGTATCGTTAGTATTTCCTGTATGTGATTCTTCCGGTCTCCCTGTTGCTGAGTATCAGTGTCCCGGAGGAGAGCTTCTCTATCTTCATGGCAGCGTTGGGACCTATGCCATAGGGCTGCAGCTCGCTGTTGCGACACAGGGT
>CAVHCL010000008.1:4751-6226 GCA_963634425.1 Bacteroidaceae bacterium | reverse complement strand
CCGTTGGGTAGTTGATGATGTGGTAGAAGCTGATGCTGTCTCCCTGCACACAGAAGTAGGAGAGGAAGTAGTCCACTGCCCCGAGCGGCATCTTTTGAAACCGTGCCAGTTGGTTTCTGAACGACAGGTATATCTGGTCGTCCACGGTGCACACCGTCTTGCTGTAAGGGTCAACCCATTCCGTCATCTGCCACATGCCCCCGAGCGCACCGTTGTCGTCGTGTTTGTTCTCGCACGAGAGGCACATGAGGGCGCAGAGGCTTATGCACATACATATTATATATTGTGTGTGTCTCTTCATTTGTCCTTGTTCTTTATCCGTCCGCCGTATGTCAGGGAGAGCATCACTCCGTTGGACTTCCCCAAGAGTTTCCCTCCGTTGCGTGCGAACGAGACGGTGGCATTTACGCCCTTGGCGAAATGTGGAGCGTATGACACTTCCGCCAGACAGTATGTGCCGCGCATCGGATGCTTGAGAGGAAGGTCGTAGGTGCCGTAGCTTTCCTCGGAGGTCACCAGCACTCTCCATTCTATCCCGTCGGCAGGGTTGCCTGCCAGTCCCACATGGTGGGCTTTTATCCTGTTGTGCAGCACCCGCAGATAGCCGTTGTGGTTGTATAGCGGAGACAGCAACAGGGGATTGCCCATCACGAATCCGGCGTGCTGCCATGCTCCGTAGATGTGGTTGTTGTAATAGTTGTCCACTCCGCTTATCTGCACGTCCAGGTTTGCCGACCTGTCGTGGTACACAGGTCCCGACTGATCCATGGTGCCTATGTGCTCATACACGATGCCGGACACGAATCTGTTGCGTGGAAAGGTGACTTCAGCACCGTAGAGCATGTCCTTCCATCCGTACTGCCAGAATATCTGGCTGTGGTCTTCAAAAAAATGCTCAAAATAGAGACCAGCGCCCCACGACTTCCCCTTGTAGTCGAGACGAAAGTGCCACGACCCTAAGTGGTTGCCCGCTACGTTGGCATAGTCGCCGTCGTTGACATCGCTGCCAGAGAAAGAGAAGGCGTGCCAATAGCTTATGAAGCCGTCGTTGAGGTTCTGGTAGGGGGAGAAGTCTGGGTCATTGTGGTCGCTGCGGTCGGACAGATTCCATGCCTCGCCGCCGAACTGCGAGCTGGTCTCCAGTCCGCACGTCAAGAACAGCGGCAGTTTGTCTTTGTTGCCTATCCTTGCGAACGCCGCCTTGCTGTGGTATTTGCTGTGTCTGGTATATGGTGACCATTTGTTGCCGTTGTTGAAATGGCGCTGCCACACGCCGTCGGCATACCATCCGAACGAGATGTGCCCTTTCAAGGCCAGCCACCCGTTTGTGCCCTTTATGTCCACAAAGTGCGGATATTCCAGTCTTACCTGCGGTATCGGACGGGCGTTGATGCCTGATGTCATGGCACCACTGCTGAGCCTTTGGTTCTTCAGTTCGAGGGGAAACTCTTTCTGCCCCACGGTGAGCCTTATCT
>CAVHCL010000008.1:0-4741 GCA_963634425.1 Bacteroidaceae bacterium | reverse complement strand
GCCATTGTACGTCGGTGTAGAGCTGCTGTACCACGAAATTGCTGCCCATGTTCCTCGCCACCACTAAGTCCGCACCGTATCCCACTTTCCACTGCTGGAGGCTGTCGCACATGACATCCCTGCCGACGGCGGCTCTCATGAATCCGTAACTCGTCCTGTCTGTGCCCAATCCGTAGCGGTTGCTGGTAAACCAAAACGGAGCGGTGGATCCTGTGCCCACCGCTGCCGTTATGCCTACCGAATACTTCACGCCATCTCCGAGTCTGGATGGCTGGGCACTTGCGGTAAATGGGAGGACGGTGAGCAGCGCCGTTATGACCTTCCGTCCCCATCCGTTATTTTTCCGTATGCCCCTCGCTCTTGTCATTGCCGTAATGACCGTATATCCCATAGTGGCCATAACCGTACTTGCCATAGCCATACTTGCTATAGCCATACTTGCCGTATTTGCCGTAACCGTAATAATAGCCGTACTTCTTCTTGGCAAGGTCCACGCCGTTCAGCACGAGGTTCACCTTGGGGAGCTTGTTCTCGGTGGCAAGTGCGTTGATGAGCCCGAAGTTGGAGCGCAGGGAGTAGTCGGCGCGTGTCACAATCAACGTCATGTCCGTGACGCGTGCTATGGACAGAGTGTCGCTGACAAGCCCCACGGGAGGCGTGTCTACGACGATATAGTCGTAATGTTCTTTCAGGAGTTTGATGGCGTTTTCAAGCTGTGCTCTTGAGACGAGCTCTCCAGGGTTGGGAGGGATAACGCCTGCGGGCAGGACATCCAGGTTTGCGTTCCCTACGCCGTGCGAAATCTGCTCGTCGAGCAACTCAAAGTCTCCATTATCGTCCGAGAGGAACGTGGTGATGCCCTTCTTGCTTGCGGGCAGGCCAAAGAGTTTCACCAAACGCGGCTTGCGGATGTCAAGTCCGATTATGATGGTCTTTTTGCCCAGCAGAGCGAGCGACATGGCAAGGTTGGTGGAGACGAAAGTCTTTCCTTCTCCCGGAATGCAGCTGGTGCAGCCTATCACCTTCTCCGATGAGCCGAGCGTGAACCTCAGACTTGTACGCAGACCGCGGAAGGCCTCTTCCATGGAACTGTTGCTGTTCTCGTGCACCACGAGAGCCCTGTCTCCGTCTCCTGGCTTCTTGTTGAGTGGTATATCGGCGAGTATCGGGAGTTTGGTGAGCTTCTCAACGTCCTCGCGTCCCTCTATGTGGAACCTCAGCAGGTCTTTGAGGAAGACGATGCCTATAGGGAAACAGATGCCGAGTACCAAGGCTGCGAGCATCACAATGCTGTTCTTGGGAGACACTTTGCCCAAGTATTGCGGCGCATCTATGATACGTGCCTTGGCGGCGGTGCTTGCCAGAGATATATAGTTCTCCTCGCGTTTCTGCAGCAGGGTGAGGTACAGGTTGGCCTTAATCTCCTGCTGGCGGCTGAAGTTGGTGAGCGCGCGCTCTTGGGTGGGAGTGTTGGTTATCTTGGAGTTGAACTTGTTGTACTGGTCGTCAGCACTCCGCTTCTGCGTAAGGATGTCGCTCTTTATGGCATCCAGACTCATACGTATTGAAGGCCACATCTCCTCCATGGCGTTGGTTAGACGCTGCACGTACGGGTTGTCCTCGCTTGACGACTTGATGAGCCTGTTGCGCTGCAGCACCATCTCGTTGTATTTGCTTATCAACGTGTTCAGACCGTCGTCGCTCAGTCCGAGGTTGGCTGGGATTACCTGCGAGGCGTTGGCAGGGTTGTTCATGTAGTTGACGAGAGCGTTGATGAGGTTGAGTTGGGTCTCAAGCTCCACCTGCTCCTTTTGGTACTCTGTGGTTTTGGTAAGGGCTGTGGTGGCGTCGTTGGTGAGGTTGATGAGCTCGTTGGTTTTCTTGTACTGTTCCAACTCATTCTCTGTGACATCCAGTTCGTTCTTGATAAGCTCTATGCGGCTCTTGATGAACTCCTCAGTCTTCCTCGCCACCTCATTCTTGTCCTCGTTGGCGTCGTCGTTGTAACTCTTGAACAGCTCGTTGAGGTAGTCGAGCGAGCGCTCCACCTGCGTGTCGGTAAACGTCACCTGTGCCACAGTGGTGGTCTTGCTTGTCGCAGACGCATTCATTTTCAGCGAATAAGCCCTTCCTGCTATTTCTATCGGCATGATGATGGCGTGCATCTTCATGCCGTCCTCCAATTTCACTCCGGGGTTTTGCTGGAAGATGATGGTTCCCATGGGCGATGTGATGACTCCAGGCAACTTCTCCACATCGCGGCTGAATGTGATTTCCTCGTTGGATTTGGACAGCCTTATCTTGCCTACTACGTGCAAACCCTTGTCTTTCTTTGTCACTTCCATCCTGACGGGTGTCTGAAGGACATTGAGCTGGTTTTGCGGCATATCCACTATAATGGGGTTGTTCTTGTAAAGCTCCACCTTCTTCACACGCCCTTCCATGTAATAGCTTACGTACAGCTTCAGCGACCTCACCACGCGGGTGTTGATGTTTGCGCTGCTGAGTATCTCCAGCTCATTGTCAAAACCGGCACTGTTGGAGAGCATTCCCATGTTCTCTATGCTAAGCAGTTGGTTCGTCGGTCGCCAGCGCTTGTTGTCATCGTCCTTGATGAGGACTTTCATGGTAGACTGGTACACCGGACTGGTGTATCTGAGGTAACATACGGCGATGGCCAAGGCTACGAATACGGAAAACAGTATCCATTGCCAATTGAGCACTACTATGCTCCAAATAGTGCTGAAATTCAGCAAACTTGTCCCTTCTTCTTCTTTCTTGACATCCTCAGTTGAAATGTATTCTGCCATACTCTCAGTGTTAATGTAGTTGGTTATTCGGTGTTGGTGTAATTGAAATTTGGTGCAAAGATAGGTTAATTTTCATTATAATGTATCTTGGACGCACTAAAATTCATGTGTTTTGGGTTAATTACGATTTGCGGAGAGCCGACATTCCGTCTTTTTTTGTAACTTTGCAACCGTAGATGTCGCAGGAGGCGGCATGGGGTTAGGTAAAGGTTAGACGATATGCGGAAACGTTTCGAAATATGAGAAAAGTCTTTGGCAGACGCGAAAAGGCTGTGCTGATAGGCAGTGCGGAGGATATGTCGCTGCTTTGGCTCGACATAGAAATGAACGGACGCAGGGATGCCGTGCTTGGGATATTCACGGACGATGGGGCGGACAAGGTGCAGCCGTCCTTGAATGTGCTCGGGACTTTGGACGAAGCCCCGTCTTATTTTGACGGGGAAACCGCAGTGTCGGTGGTTTTCTGCTCTCCTGAAAGACTTACCGAAGAATCCTCGGAGACTGTATTCCGGAAATGCGAGGAGAAGGGCATCAGATTTTGCGCCCTGCCTCCACGCATGAATTTGTACGGGAGAAACCTGTGTTTGCGGAGTGCCGGTTATTCCTCCGTGCTTACCACAGGCAAGGAGCCTCTGCGCAATTTCGCAGGTCGTGTGGTGAAACGCTTGTTCGACATCTTGGTGAGCCTCTCTGTTTTGCTTACCGTAATGCCTGTGGCTACAGTGGTGGCCGCCGTTTTGACCAAACGCCGCGGTGGCAGTCCGGTGCTTTCCTCTGTCAGGAAAATTGGCACTCACGGAAAGCCTTTCAGAGAATATGCCTTCAGTGCATTCGGCAATGGGGCTTGGGCAAGGCTTCCGCGCTTCATCAATGTGTTTTGGGGAGATGTTTCCGTGGTGGGACCAAGAGAGTCTGTGCGTCCGTGGGTGAAGCCAGGCGTGACAGGCATGGCGCAGAGTCTCGGCTATGGGGCTGGCGACGCATACGAGATGCGTGTGGACACTTGGTATGTGGAGCATTGGACGTTGTGGCTAGACCTCAAAGTCCTTATGCGCAGAGTTTGACAGTTTATTATTTTTGTATGGTTTGTTTAATGTATAATTCAAGTAATTCAAGAAAATCATGTCATTTTTAGATAATATTTTCAGACGTAAGAAAAAAGAGGAGGAGACACGTATAGGTGGCATAGAGGACTTCATGTTGCTCATACGGGTGTACTATCAGTCTGTGATGGCTTCGCAGTTGGGTATCAACAATCTTGCCGCTCTGCCCGACCTCAGAGTATTCAAGCAGACCTATCATGTCCAGACGCTTAACAACAAGCTTGGCTTGGCGGAGAAGAAACACTGCCGCAAGCTCATACAGGACATCTACCACATCTCCGACGCATTCTTCTCGGAGATAGACGGCAGTGTGAAGAAACGTTGCCGCAAGTTGCAGGACGCCCAGCCGTACTTGGTGTCTTTCCAAGGCTTCAGCCAGGATTTGATTATGCTTATGGGCAATCTCATGCAGTGGAAATTCCGTCTGCCGTCCTTCTTCTCAAAAGCCATGAAGAGCATGGTGGACAAACAGGTGCATGAGGTGATGACGCGTCAGGACTGGAAGGACGAGGGAGTCCGCCGTGCTTGTGTGTCGTTGCGCAAGTACCAGTCGATGCTGGGTTATTCGGAGACTTGGATGAGCGAGTATGTCCACACTGTGGTGATGCTTGCCAAGAAAGAGCCGAGAAAAAATAGTGAGGAATAACTTGTATGACATAGGGAAAAAACTTATCTTTGCCCACGGAAAATAAGGAACTTCGTGTACTATGGACAATAAGTTGACAGATTTGATAGTGCGTCTGGAGACACGTACCAGACAACTTCTGATGTGTCACGAGCAGATGCGTGAAGAAATCGCTCTGCTGCACGAAAGACTGCGGCAAAGGG
>CAVHCL010000007.1:0-6257 GCA_963634425.1 Bacteroidaceae bacterium | reverse complement strand
ACCGTATTATCAATAACAGGCTTAGGTACAACAAGTTTCGCATTAAGGTCTATCTTGCCCAAGATTTTGGGTCCCCTAACCGTCTTCTTTTCTTCTTTAGCGGCTTCTGCTTTGGCGCGTGCGGCTTCCTTGCGTTCCTTCGCCTGGTCTTGCCTCTGCTGCATCAGTTGAGCCACCTCCGAACGAAGTCCCTTGTCCTTGCTGAACTGCTTTTGCAGAAGTTCAAACTCCTCGTCGGAAATCTTGTAGTTAGGATTGGCTTCCACCTCTGTGTAACCTTTCTTCTGGAGAAACTCCACAGCAGTCTGAAGCCCTATGTTGAATTCCTTCGTTACCTTGTTTAATCTTATACTCATCTAAGCACTGCTTTTTACGGTTCTTTTATTTATTCTTGTTCAAATTCCTCGTTCAACACACGGAGCACCTCGTCTACAGTTTCCTCCTCAAGGTCGGCACGTTGTATAATCATCTCGCGCGGTGCGCCAAGGACATCTTTGGCCGTAACAAAGCCAATCTTCTTCAACTCGTCTATAATCCAAGGCTCTATCGCATCCTTAAACTCGTCCAATGTCACATCATCATCGTCCGACTCATCCAATTCGCGGAACACGTCAATGGTATACCCTGTAAGCATACTTGCCAACTTAATGTTAAGACCACCGCGCCCGATAGCGAGCGATACTTGGTCTGGGTCCAAATAGACCTCAGCCTTGTGGTCTTCCTCGTGAAGTACCACATTGTTGACATGTGCTGGACTGAGAGCGCGTGATATAAGCAACTGCGAGTTTGCTGTCCAGTTGACAACATCAATGTTCTCTCCGTGCAACTCGCGCACAATACCGTGTACACGACTTCCCTTCACGCCCACGCAGGCTCCCACGGGGTCTATGCGTCCGTCGTAGCTTTCCACAGAAATCTTGGCGCGTTCGCCGGGAACGCGTGCCACTTTGTGGATGGTAATAAGGCCGTCTTGTATCTCCGGCACTTCCGCCTCCAATAGACATTGCAGAAAAGTTGGGTCTGTACGGCTCAATATGATGCGCGGGCTGCCATTCGGCATTTCCACCTTGGATATCACGGCGCGGACCGTCTCGCCCTTGCGGAAGAAATCGCTTTGTATCTGCTCCGTACGGGGCAAAAGCAATTCGTTGCCCTCATCGTCAAGCAGCAGAGTCTCTTTTTTCCATGTCTGGTAGACCTCGGCGCTCACTATCTCGCCCACACGTTCCTTGTACTTGTTGTAAAGCGTATCGTGTTCCAACTCCAAAATGCGGCTTGCAAGCGTCTGGCGCAGCGTCAGTATAGTACGGCGGCTGAAGTCCGAAAATTTCACCAGCTGGCTCACCTCCTCGCCCACCTCATAGTCGTCTTCCACGGTGCGCGCATCGGAGAGGGAAATCTCCAAGTTGGGGTTCTTAACCTCTCCGTCGGGAACAACGGTGAGGTTACGGTAAATCTCAAAGTCACCCTTGTCGGGGTTGACGATTATATCATAGTTTTCATCGCTGCCGTATGTCCTGATGATTACACTGCGGAAGCACTCCTCCAACACACTCACAAGCGTGGCGCGATCTATATTCTTGGTCTCCTTGAACTCCGCAAAAGAGTCTATCAGATTGACCGTTTCTATTTGTTTTGTTGCCATTCTGTATGTTATTTTACTTTTATCAGATATTTGGTATAGGTAACTTCATCGCAAGAAAAACGAATGGGGACTTCCTTATTCACAGCACGCTTTTTGCCTTCTTCCCGCACCTTTTGCATCACGCCAAGCACAAACCCTTCATCGTCTACCGACAACAGTGTGCCGCAGTACTTCTTGCCGTCTTTGGCAAGTGTTTCCACTGGTTTGCCCACATGAATCTCATATTGTCTGTGTACACGGAACGGTTGCCCGAGACCGGCGCTCCCCACCTCCAATTCATAATCTTCCTCCTCGCGGCTTATCTTGGACTCTATGTAACGGCTCAAATCCGCACAATCTTCTATCCAGACACCATCAGCATGGTCTATCTCAACCACAATCTTGTCGTCCGCACCGACAGCGAGGTCCACCAGGAAATAATCTTTTCCCTCCAGCCATTCGTCCACAGCCTTCTGAACTGACTCCTTTTTTATCATGAATTATCCGTATATGTTGTAAATAAAGAAAAAGAGGAACTGCTTCAGCCCCTCACACTCATCTTTCTTGGCGCAAAGGTACGTTTTTTTGTCATTATCACCAAACAAAAGATGTTATTTTTTAACTTCACCTTCGACAAGACGCTTGTCCTATAGTTGCCTGGACTGGCTGAACAGATGTCCACAGCGTTCATTTCCCCAATATTCTGCGATATTCCGACGGGAAAGCAAGTATCTCCAGAGCCTTGTCCAAACAAGGGTCTACGGTCAATTGCTGCTTGACGGCACCCTTCTGGTAATAATAGCGTGTGGCTATCTCGTCCGCAAGGTAAGGTTCTATCTCTTTTCGGAAACGCATCATGTCAGATACGATGTCCATCTTGAACTTTGACTCCAAAGCCGCGAACTCCGCTTCCGCCCCCTGAAGATAACCCTCACGCCTTGCCACGTTGCGCAAAAGGTCGAGGACTTCGCTACTCCTTCTGTTGTACTTAAAACCGCTTTCCTGCACATATTGGACAAATTCCGAGTATTCCTCGTCCGTGACCTTTATCTCTCCCGGAGAAGCCACGCTATCATGTTCGCTGACATACTTTGTACACCAATCAAAAAACTCGTCGCTCGCCACCAAGTCATACACCAACGAAGGGAGACTGTCGGGACTCACCTCCACATCAGGTTTTATGCCGCCGCCGTCACGCACCTCACGACCTCCTGCGGTATGGAACACTTTTGTCAGGCTGTCGGGCACAGTCCCGGCAGAACCGTCAGCGTTGAGATGTCTGTAGTCCCATGCCTGTATGCACCTCCCCGAGGGAATGTAATAACGGCCAGTGGTGACCTTGAACCCTCCGTGGTATGCGGTTTCACGCACCATTTGGACAAGTCCTTTCCCGAATGTGCGCGCACCTATCACCACGGCTCTGTCCATGTCTTGAAGACTTCCGGATACTATTTCCGAAGACGAAGCAGAACCGCCGTCCACCATTACCGCCACAGGCATCAGTGTGTCTATCGGCTCGTATGCCGTATAGTAGTCCCGGTTGGTCTGTACCATTTTGCCCTTGGTGTACACCACCTTCTGCCCCTTGGGGACAAAAAGGTTCACTATGTCAACGGCTTCGTTCACGGCGCCGCCAGGGTTGCCTCTCAAGTCAAGCACCAGACTATGGGCACCCTGCCTTT
The DNA here is from genome assembly GCA_963634425.1 of Bacteroidaceae bacterium. Taxonomy (GTDB): domain Bacteria; phylum Bacteroidota; class Bacteroidia; order Bacteroidales; family Bacteroidaceae; genus Physcousia. Next base: position 2,951 of record CAVHCL010000007.1, on the reverse strand, counting down.
TCAATTCCCGTACAGACTGTGCCACTTCCTTGCACGCCCCCTCTGTGAAGCCGCTCAGAAAGATATAACCTACGCAGTCACCAACCATACCGTAGTACGGAACTTGTGGCATCTGTATGGTCTGACGCATGATGGAAAACTCCAGTTCCTTGCCGTCGCGAAGCACCTTCAGCAGAAACGTAGTACCGGCTTCTCCCCGCAGCATGGAACTGACCTTGGGTGCTTTCACGCCCTTCACGTCCTTACCGTCTATGCTCAGTATCACATCGCCAGCTCTCACCCCGGCGAGCTGGCTGGGAGAACCCTCGTACGGTTCGCTTATCACCACCCTGTCTTCCTTGTTGCTGAAGCGCACCGCACTGCCTATGCCGGCATACTTGCCAGTGGCCATCTGTCGCAGTTCTTCATCATCCTCTGGATAATACTCCGTAAAAGGGTCAACCTGCCTCAACATCGCACGAATGCCAGTGCCTATCACCGTGTCGGCATCCAGCGTATCCACATAGAAGAGGTCGAGTTGTTTGTATATGTCGTTGAAGATTTCCAGATTTCTGCTTATGGCAGAATTTCTGTTTTCCTTGCCCTGCGCCGACATCGTCTGCGAAAGTAGCAGAAGCGTCAGGCACAAAATAAACCGCAGTGCACTTGTCATATTCCCCCTTTGCTGTCTGCCACCACTTTACCGTCCTTTATGTACACTCCCTTTCCGGCGTTGGTCACACGCTTTCCGGAAAGGTCATAGATTTCTCCATCCACAGAACTTGTGCTTTTAACTCCGTCCACACGTACTGTGTTGGGAATATGCAGGGGCATCCACGTCCAAGGTTCCGACGAACGTGTGTCAGAAATCCTTTCCGTCTTGACTTCCGAGCCTATTTTATTATTCACTTCCAGACAGAGGGACATTTTGTTGCCGAACACAGGACCATCTGTTCCCATGTCTTTCCATGGGATGGCCATCTCTATTGTATAAAACGACGCGGCACTGCGGCTTGCCACCTTTGCCGTACTCTCTGTCCTTGCCGTCCAAGCGGAACCGTCGCCCACAGATGCTGCAATGGAGCCTGAAGGCGTAACCACATACCTGTAACTGGTAGACTGTGGTGTATTGTAGCAACCGCCTCCCAAGTCAAGAGCTACGGAAATACCGTCGGGAGTGTCTCCACTCTCGTCTATCTCCGAATCATATACCGTACAGAATATGTATATGTTGTCCTCGTCAAAAGCGAAGTCGGCATAGGTGTATGTCTCAGTGGCTCCGCCAAGCATTACCTGCTTTGAGTCTGTTGTTGCGTAGCCTTCTCCTTTGGCGAATATACCGTTCACATCCGGAGTGCCGTACGTCACTTCAAGTTCGCTCTTCACATAGCCTTTCACCATATTTATCTTGCCGCCGTAGCCTGCTACTGCCACCACCACACCTGTATCTATCACCGCAAGCGAATTCCACAAAGCCGCCTTGTCTTCAGGCACATAAAACGGTGTGGACATAGCCTTGAAGTTCATCGCCATACTTGTCCCCACATATACATACATGTTCTGCTTATCTCCGTGATTGTAGCACGACTGATGGGAGAGCACGGTCTCACCGCCCGGCAACACCCTAAGATAAGGAGCACCGCCAGTGGCGATTGGACAGTATGAATACGAGACTGCCGGTTTGCGCTTGGAACTGCCGCCTCCCACAGGAAGGTTCCAATTGGCATCCACAGTACTTCGTACGGTGGCGGGTATGAAATCGCCCTTGCCGTACGCATATCCGTTATCCTCTATCGCTACCACTATGGTTTTCCCGTCATTGAGCAGCACTGGCACAGGCATGCCGTCGCGGTATCCCTGCCTGTAGCTCACTTTGGATGGCGAAGACCACGTCTGCCCTTGATCCCAAGAACGTGAGACAGAAATCTGCTGGTCGGTATTGCTTCCTGTGTATGGGCTCTCATCTGCGAAATAAAGCTGTAGTTCTCCAGTAGGGAGTTCCAGCAACGATGGCTCCCAGCAACCGCTCTCAGGCACAGAGTCCGCATCGTAGACATTGATTTCTTCGCTCCACGATTTGCCGTTGTCCGTACTTCGCTTGAGACGGATGCCGTACCTCCGGTCTCCGGTGTAAGGTTGGGACGGCCGTGGGTTGTATGCCACTATGATAGTACCGTCGCTAAGCTGTATCAAGTCCGGCACACAGTTGGGCACGTTGTTCACGTTGTTCACTATCCTCTGCGGACTGCTCCAAGACTTGCCCATATTGCTGCTGTAAGACAATTTTATGCCGCCGCTCTCGCTGCACGACATAAGCCTCCCGTCTTGCAACTGTATCATTCTCGCATAGCCGGCACCGGAGAAAACCACCGTCGGAGTTCTGTTGTCCCAAAATATTCGACTTCCCACATAACGGGCTCTACTGCCTGCCACGCACACCAACACAATTGCCGACAAGACAAAAAACATCGTCATTCTGCGCACGCTTTCACTGGTTATATTCATATTCCACATAATATAGTTTTAATGTTAAATACAGATTCTTATATGCAAAAGTAATTGTTTTGCTCCAAACACACAAACGATAACGCCTAAATTGCTTGTTTTTTATATTTTCCCGAACAAAGTTCGCATTTCCGCACATTGCCCGAATATAACTCTTGCCCAAGGTCTCATCCTATATATCCGCCAAAGCTTAGAGAAAGCGGATTTTTCTCACTTTAGCACATTTTTTTCCAAAAGATATTGCATATTTCCTGGAAAAGACATAATTTTGCACCGCATTTGGGGGAGGAAGCCTCTAAGAGAGTGGGGCTTGTCACTGCTTCAGTAGCTCAGTTGGTTAGAGCACATGACTGTTAATCATGGGGTCGTTGGTTCAAGCCCATCCTGAAGCGCAAGTCCCCCAATGCAATTTTGCTTCAGTAGCTCAGTTGGTTAGAGCACATGACTGTTAATCATGGGGTCGTTGG
>CAVHCL010000006.1:3812-15193 GCA_963634425.1 Bacteroidaceae bacterium | reverse complement strand
GGAGTGTTCAGAACAAAGGTCACCGCACTTTGTCCGGTCCTCATGAGGGGTGCGGACGAGTTCAGTACCGATGCCACTCCATATCCGTTATTCTGGCTTAGGTACAGCGACATTGCGCCGTGGCTTGCCAAGTTGCCTATGATGGGCAGCAATCTCAACAACGTCTCCAACCTTACTGCCGATGATTTTTTCACCCTCAACCGTTACGAGGGGAAGATATATAAGACCAACAATCTTCAAGGCAAGGTTCTGGCCAATTATTGCGAGACGGACAGTGCCATGAACAAGGAGCAGAAAAAAATAGAGAAACAGCTTGAAGATCTTCAGAAGATTGTCTACGGACACGATATGGCCAAGGCAGACTCTGCATCTGCGGACAAAGTAAGCGCAGAGACAGGGAATGCGGTGGCAACAGCGTCGGGCAGTAAGGAGGAGGCTAAGGAGAAAACCGTCAAACGTTCATTGTTTGGCTCAAGCCGCCGCCGTTCTGCATCGGCAGACACCGGCAACGACTCCGGCACCAAGTCGACGGAGGTGCCGAGAGTCTCTTCACGCAGACAGAGGAGGTAGGCGTGGCAATGTTTGCCGACGTGATACTGCCTTTGTCGGTAGAAGGCGTTTTTACATATTCACTTCCGGAGGAGTTGGAGGGTGTAGTTCAAAGGGGATGCCGTGTGGTAGTCCCCTTTGGCGTGAGGAAGTATTACAGTGCCGTAATATGCCGGCTTCACAATCAGAAACCGTCTTTCAACACGAAGGACGTGTTGGAACTGTTGGACACAAGCCCTGTGGTTACTACATGTCAGTTGGAGCTCTGGCAGTGGATAGCCGATTACTACATTTGCACACTTGGCGAGGTGTATGCGGCAGCCATGCCTTGCGGAATGAAGTTGGCGAGCGAGAGTGTCGTTTGTTGTGTACCCGACGCAGACACCTCTGTACAGCTTACGCCCGCCGAAATGCAGATACTCTCCTTGCTTGAGAAGAAACCGGAGCAGAAAGTGTCCGCTTTGCAAAAGGCGGCAGGCATAAGCGGGATTATGGCGGTTCTGAAGCGGCTTATAGGCAAAGGGCAGGTGCGTGTCAAAGAAGAACTGCTGCGTACTTATAAGCCCAAGAACATCTGTTGTGTCAGAGTCACCGCACCATATTTTGTGGAGGAGTCTGTGGACGGGAGTTCCGTAAAAGGCAAGAGCCAACAGCAAAAAAAGATGCTTTCAGTATATGCCGAGCTTTCATGTATGCGGGCGGCTCTCGCTGTGCAGAACATACAAGTACTCAAGGAAGTGACACGCAGCCAGCTTTTGGAAAAAAGCGGGCTCCATTCGGGCATACTCAATCAACTGAGAATAAAAGGTATTCTGGATGTTTACAACAAACCTGTTGGCAGACTGGCTTGCGAGTCCTTGCCACAGGCACTCGTGTCTTTTCCTCTCAGTGAAGCACAACAGCAGGCTTACGCCAACATCAGGCAACAGTGGGAGAGCCACAACGTTTGTCTCCTGCATGGCGTTACAGGGAGTGGCAAAACAGAGATTTACATACAGCTGATAAAGGATGCCGTAAAGCAGGGCAGACAGGTTCTGTATATGCTTCCGGAGATAGTGCTCACCGCACAGCTCACCGAGCGGCTTCGCAAAGTGTTTGGAGACAGCCTTGGGGTCTACCATTCCCGTTATACAGATGCCGAGAGGGTGGAGGTGTACATGAAGATGCTTTCCGCCTCACCGTACGACATCATTGTAGGAGTCCGCAGCAGTCTGTTCCTTCCTTTTGCCCGTTTGGGGCTTGTGATAGTGGACGAGGAGCACGAGACATCGTTTAAACAAGAAGACCCTGCCCCCCGGTATCATGCCCGCAACACGGCTATTGTCTTGGCAACGAAGACTGGCGCACACGTGCTGCTTGGCAGTGCCACTCCAAGCATAGAGTCGTACAACAATGCCGAAAAGGGAAAATACGGATATGTGGAGCTTTCCCGCAGATACGGAGATGTGCAGCTGCCAGAAATAAATGTGGTGGACATACATGAGTTGCGGCGAAAGAAGATGATGAACGGACCTTTCTCTCCCCAGATGATTTCGTGTCTGCGTTTCGCTTTGGACCACCACAAACAGTCTATCGTGTTCCAAAACCGGAGAGGGTATGCGCCCGTGCTTGAGTGTCAGGAATGTGGGTGGACACCCAAATGCCAGAAATGCGACGTCACCCTCACCATCCACCGTTATTCCCGACTACTCTCTTGTCATTATTGCGGCACGTCGTACGGAATCCCTGCGGAATGTCCTAACTGCGGCAACCGGAATCTTTTCTCCAAAGGATACGGCACGGAGAGAGTGGAAGACGAACTGCAACGTCTGCTTCCGCAAGCCAAGATAGCCCGTATGGATTTTGACACCACCCGCAGCCGTATGGCTTACGAACAGATACTGCACGACTTTCAGACAGGTGCCACAGACATCCTTGTGGGTACTCAGATGGTAAGCAAGGGACTTGACTTTGACCATGTGTCCACAGTGTGCGTGCTTAATGCTAGTGCCATGCTTCACCAGCCTCATTTCCGCAGTCATGAGCGTGCCTTCCAGATGTTGGAACAGGTGGCTGGCAGGGCGGGGCGTAGAGGCAAACAAGGGCTTGTAGTGTTGCAGACGTACGATGCCAAGGAGTCGGTCGTCCGCCACGTTGTTGCGCACGACTATGTGTCCATGTACCGCGAACAGTTGGAGGAACGCCGTCTATTCTGCTATCCCCCCTTCTGTAGGATAATATACATTTATGTAAAACACCGCAACGAGGATGTCTTGGACAAGGTGGTGGCATCACTTTCCCGACGGCTCGGCAGTTTGTTCGGCGGGAGGCTTCTCGGGCCGGACTCTCCTCCAGTGTCACGCGTTCAATATATGTATATCCGCAAATTTATTCTTAAACTCTCGTTGTCCGACAACCTTGCCGAGGTTCGTCATACACTTCGGAAAGTACAGAAGGAGACTCTTTCAACACCCAATTTTACCACCGCCCACATTTACTACGATGTGGACTGAAACCGACATATCTAACAACCTGTCAAAAAAAACTAACATTTTATCTGCTCCGTGTCGGTTTTTTGTGTAACTTTGCACAAAAGGAATAAACGTGTATATACGGTTGTGAGATGAAAAAAAAACTAAGAGGAGTTTATAATAGCATATTTTCATGGTATTTTTCTCATAGGGCACTTTCATATTGGTATGTGCTCGCTTTTGATATCTGTATGGTAATGGCAAGCCTGTTCCTTGCCCATTCCATTGGATGTGGTGTTGCATTCGATGCTGCGCATCTCACCAAGGTCTTCCTTTCTCTTTGTGTCTATCTTATTTGTTACCTTATAGGGTTCCACATATTCCGCACATACAGAGGAGTGGTACGTTACTCCTCGTTCATAGACCTTTTCCGTATTGTCGGTGCTGTGCTTACGGGCAGTGTCTTGGCTTGGGTGCTCAACAAATTTCTCAGCAGCGGCACTTTTCTTGAAGTCATCACCAAGTACGATATTCTGTTGGGAAGTTTTGTGTCTGTTTTCCTCATGTGGATGGCACGTATTGTCATTAAGATAGGGTTTGACACCCGCTGCAGACTGGACGATGCTCCGCACATTATGATATTCGGCACAAAGGAAGGCGGTGTATCCATAGCTAAGAGTATACGCAATCAGCACCCCAGCCAATACGAGATATACGGATTTGTCACATACTTTGACGACATGGTTGGTCACACCTTGCTTGACAAACCAGTGTTTAACGGCAAAGACAAGACTTTGCTTGAGTACATCACAAACTGTAACATAAAGGCTATGTTGGTAAGCCCGTTGGCTCAGGAGTCTTTCGTCAACGACTGTCAAGATCTCATAGAATGGCTCATCAGACACGGTGTAAAGATAATGATGATACCTCCCGAGCAGGAGTGGGACGGCAAGTCTGCCATCACGCACTCGTTGCTCAAGGAAGTCTGTGTGGAGGATCTCTTGCCGAGAAAGAAAATAGAAGTCAACCTGGATGCCATAGGTGCAATGCTAAAGGGCAAGCGCATTCTTATCACTGGCGCAGCCGGCAGCATTGGTTCGGAGATGGTGAGGCAGGTAGCCAAATTCGGGCCGTCAGAGTTGGTGTTGGTGGATCAGGCGGAGACTCCCATGCATGATATGCGACTCTTCATTAACAAGAATTTTCCGCAGCTGGCGGCTTGTTCCGAGGTGTCTTCCATTACCAACCCCACACAGATGGAGATGATTTTCCGGACACACCGTCCGGAGTACGTTTTCCATGCGGCAGCCTACAAGCATGTTCCCATGATGGAGGACAATCCGGCCATGGCGGTCCAGAATAATATATACGGCACGCGTGTGGTAGCCGATCTTGCCGTAAAGTACGGCACACTCAAATTTGTGATGATTTCCACAGACAAGGCTGTAAACCCCACGAATGTTATGGGGTGTTCCAAACGAATATGTGAGATTTATTGCCAAAGTCTCAATAAGGAAGTGGAGTTGGGAAAGAAAACCACTGTGGACGGTGACAAGGCGGTTACACAGTTTGTCACCACAAGATTTGGCAATGTCCTCGGGTCTAATGGCTCTGTTATTCCTATCTTCAAGAGACAGATTCAGAAGGGAGGTCCCGTCACTGTCACACATCCCGACATCATACGTTTCTTCATGCTTATCCCGGAGGCATGCCGTCTTGTACTCGAAGCTGGAACGATGGGACATGGCGGAGAGATTTTCGTGTTTGACATGGGAGAGCCTGTCAAGATTTCAGCTTTGGCACAGAGAATGATAGACCTCATGGGAGCTAAGGACTGCAAGATTATCTATACGGGTCTCCGCGACGGGGAAAAACTGTATGAGGAGGTTCTCAGCGATGCAGAGCATACCAAGCCGACTAGCCATCCTAAGATACAAATAGCGGCAGTACGCGAGTACCCATACGAAAAGGCTCTCAAGGATGAGCAGGAATTATACGAGCTCTCTTTCTCATACGATGATATGGCCATCGTGCGCAAGATGAAATCTATAGTTCCGGAGTATATAAGCCGTCATTCAAAATATGAGGCTATAGACAAGGAAAACAAAGAGAAAGCTTGAATGGAGCCGTTTGTCACTGGCGAGTCTTGAGTGGTGTCACGCAGACTCCCACATCGGAAACGGACGGCAAAGGATTGCGGTGCATGAGGTGTGTGATGCGTATTTCCCCATGTTGACCGCTCACGAGGTGTAATACGTTCTGTGCCGACACATATTGCAATAGGTTTACTCCTGTGGAGGAGTCTGACGGGTGCAGGCATATCGTATCGCAAAAGGTCTTGTCTGGGGATGTGAATTTATGTTCCACTTTCAGAAACAGTTCTTCGTACGGATAATTGCGGTCAGTGCGGAGCATATAGCACTCATTGTATAGCCCGGTTTCCACGGCAGGGGGTAACAATACACTTACGGTATCATCAGCGTACCATTGTCTATGGTCTATGTGGCGGCACTTCTGAACCGTGCCGATGTTGTTTGTGCAAGCTGTTGCCAGCATCATATACAACACGACGCTGACAACGGTCTGTTTTTTCTTGTGTTTAACCGGAGTCATAATGTCAGTCCGGAGTCTGTGTGTTCTTCGGTTTTTGTCCGTAAGGTTTTTTCTTCTTTTTCTTTTTCTTGTCGAAACGGTGCAAGTCGTCTTGTGCGGCAAGGTCTACTGTGCGGTTTGACTCCTTGTGTCCCCCCTCTTCCAGAGAGTCTGGTTTTTCGCCGTTCTTGTTCATGGTTGCTATTTCAAGAGCGTGCGCTGCGGTGATTGTCACAAGGTTGGCGGCGATACGCTTGTCTGTGGAATACGTAACCGTTTGGTTAAGTATGTCGGCCTTGAAATAGAAATAGTCTGCGTCAAGAGTTTGCAGGACGATGCCACGTCCGGGAAGTTTGCGTGTCGCTTCTATATACTGGTCCACTTCGTAGTTCATGCAGCATTTCAGCTTTGCGCATTGTCCTGCCATTTTCTGGGGATTGAGACTAAGGTCTTGAAATCTCGCAGCCCCTGTCCCCACACTTACGAAGTTCTTAATCCATGTGGCACAACAGAGTTCCCTGCCGCATGGTCCGAAACCGCCTATACGCCCGGCCTCTTGCCTGGCTCCTATCTGCTTCATCTCTATCCTCACACGGAAAGTTTCGGCCAAGACCTTTATCAGTTGGCGGAAGTCCACTCTGCCGTCGGCAATATAGTAGAAGATGGCCTTGCCGCCGTCTCCCTGGTATTCCACGTCTCCGATTTTCATCCCCAACCCCAAATCTTTGGCTATCTGTCTGGAACGTATCATGGTCTCGTGTTCCCGCGACTTGGCTTGTGTGTAGCGTTCCATGTCGTTGGGCCTTGCTATGCGGTATATGTTACGAACCTCCTCATTGCCTTTCAGACAGGCTTTCCTCATCTGCAACGGCACGAGTTTTCCTGTCAGCGACACAGTGCCTATGTCGTGTCCGTTGGCAGCTTCCACAGCGACGATGTCTCCCTTGTTAAGTTCAAGATTGTTGATGTTGTGGAAATAACCTTTTCGTGTGTTCTTGAACTGCACCTCCACCAAATCCGTCTCACTGCCGTCCGATGGCAGCCCGGCCAGATAATCGTATGTGTTGAGCTGGGCATAGTGTCCCGTATTACAGCTCTTGCTGCAGAAACCATGTCCCTTTCCCCCGGTTATGTATCTATGTTCCATATTGTATACAGAGTTATTGTTTGAGTAGTATCGTCAGTTTTAAGGCAAAACAGAAGAACACCATGCGGGCGTTCACGTTTTGTGCGATGTCACGCTCGGCAGAGGACAACTCGTCCGTGATGCCCATTATGTTTCTTTCGTTTATGAACGGTGCGAATCGAAAGCAGAAATCCGCTTCTTCCTTTGACATATATGTCATCTCCGGCCTGTGGAAGTTGTAGATGAAACTCTCCCTCATCAGCCTTTGGAAGTATGCGAGAAGCCTTTTCTGTTTCTCCCTGCCTATGGAAGCCACTTTCTGCGCCCACACGTTCATATCCTTTATCTTTTTTGTATAGCTGGCACGCATGATGGAGACGAAGAGGTCGAAAAACTCTTGTTCGTCGTTTCTTTCGTATAGATGCCTCAGGGCACTCGTGTAGCTGCCTTGTGCCAAATGGGCGGTCTGCACTGCAACGTCGGCGGGGACGGCCTGTTCTGTCTGTAGAGCCGCGCTTATCTCCTCTTCCGTCAAAGGCGGCACGTTTATGCGTTGCACACGACTCTGTATAGTCCCGAGCACCATGTCAGGCTCGTTGCTTACCATGATGAAATGTGTCCTTAGAGGCGGCTCCTCCATCAGCTTCAACAGTTTGTTGGCTGTTTCCTGTCCCATTTTCTCGGGTAGCCACATCACCACTACTTTGCGTCCCCCCTGACTTGGTTTGAGTGCCATCTTTCTCTGTAGGGCATCGCTTTCCTGCACATAGAATGTAAGTTGCCGGTTGTCGGCTTTTATACGTTCCAACCATGCGCTTGCATCGAAGTATGCGTTCTCCTTCAGTTGGCTGCGCCACTGTTCCATATAGTCGTCGGAGGTGGGATGGTCTGCCGGCTTCTCTTTGCATACAGGGAAAGAGAAGTGTAAATCCGGATGAGACCACAGCCGGGTCATTTGGCAGTCGGGGCATTTGTCGCATGGATTGCCGTCCGCAGGCGACTTGCACAGCAGGAGTCTGGCGAACGCCAATGCCAAAGGAAGTTTTCCTGCCCCCGGTTGTCCGCACAACATTATGGCATGTGGTATGCGGTCTTCTTCAACCATTTTGAGGAGATGACGTTTCGTCTCCTCTTGTCCTACTACATTGTCAAACCGGAAAGCCATGTTTGTGTCGTTGTCTTATGCGCTGGTAGCGGCCGGTTTCAATATATTCTTCTGGCTATCTGACAGATGCTGTCCACGGCGTTTACCGTGTAGAAGTGGATGCTTGGAGCGCCGTTTCTCATCAATTCCTTACATTGCTCCACGCACCATTCTATGCCCAACTGCTTTATTTCGTCGTCAGTCTTGCATTTTACGGCCTCGCGGTACAGAGCCTCAGGCAGATCGCAGTGGAAAGTCTTGGGCACAACAGACAGTTGGCTTAGTTTTGTAAGAGGTTTTATGCCGGGAATTATAGGTACTTTTATGTCCAAATCCCTTGCCTGCCGGACAAAAGAGAAATATTTCCCGTTGTCGTAGAACAGTTGGGTCACGGCATACCCGGCACCCATGTCCACCTTCATCTTCAGAGCTTCCATGTCTGCCTCCATATTTGCGGCCTCCTCGTGTTTTTCCGGATAGCACCCAACCCCGAACACAAAAGGCACGCCCGGGTGTTTGATGGGTGAACCGTCCCAAAAGAAGCCTTCGTTGAAACGCTGTATCTGCTCTATCAGTCCGGTTGCATGAGATGGGCCGTCGCCCGTGGGTTGGAAAGAAGAGTCTTCCTTCGCTTTGTCGCCACGCAGCACCAACAAGTCGCTGACCCCGAGGAACTGGAGGTCAATGAGCATATACTCCAAATCCTCACGGTTGTTGCCGCTGCAGACAATGTGCGGAACCACATGCAGCCCGTACTTGTTTTGTATGGCGGCGGCGATGGCGATGGTTCCCGGACGTCTTCTTATCTTTTGTCTTTGCACCAATCCATTGCTAAGGTCCTTATAGATATATTCGCTCCGGTGTGTGGTGATGTTGACGTAACGAGGCTCAAATTCAGCCAGTCGCTCCACAGTACGGAAAAGGTTGTCTGTGCCGTTCCCTTTCAGAGGAGGCAGTATCTCGTAAGAGAAAGCCGTTCCTTTCTTGCTGTTTATGATGTCTATTACGTTCATTCTTCTATTCCAGTATTGCCGCCATGGAGTGTAAAGTCATATGTTTCACGTCAAAGATGCAAAAGTGACAGACAACAAAGAACCGACGGCAGACAAATTCCCTGTGGCGTTGTCAGTCTATAGTACCGCCGTTAACTGTTTCCCAATCCTCAAAGCCAAAGTTTACGTCAGAAATTTGGGAGAAAAGATAAGTGGCTATATTCAATATTTTTGCCCTTTGCAGTGTGATGCCCTCAAGAGTTTGTGTGTAAAGGACTGTCTTGTCGTCTGCCAACGCAGAAACAGTAATGTTTGTTGTTTTTTCAGATGTTGTGAAACCCGACGTAACCGTGAAACTCGGGTCGGCCTGTCCACTTTCTGTAAGAGCCCAACTTCGCTCAAACTGGCAATCTTTGGCGGCAAGTCCTTCGGAGGGGTTGAACGCAAATGTTTCGGAAGTAGTACCAGAGGTGTTGACAACCACCTTAATGTATTTCACATCTTTCGGAACCGTGCCCTTAAGAGTCAACTTCAGCCTGCTTACACACAGCTTCAATGTCATGGAGACTGTTGTCTTGGAATAGCTCCCTTTTTCCACCGTCACTTCTTCTACGCCACTATAGATCTCATACAACGTTTGCTCATTGATACTTGCCACTGTGGGTGATGTTATTGTAGCCTTGGAATCGTTAACAGTTCCGGAGGCTTTGTAAGCGACGGCTACAAGCGAGTATGTGCCGGGAGAAAGAATGAAACTGGGTATCGTCCCGAAATTTTCTTCATCCTTGGTTTGTGAGAAAGCCTCTACCACATTGCCGTCAGAGTCGAAGACGGAAAACGAAAGCCTTGTCACGTTTGAACTTTCAAGTGTCGCTCTCGTCACAGGCATCCTGTGCGTGCCTGTCTCCCAGTCGCTTTCGCTTGTGGAGTATTGTAAACAGACACCCACCTCACAGGTTTTCGCATTCTGGGTTTTGGTGTCTTCTGCTTCCTCTATGTATTCGGAGCAACCGACAGCCAACAAGATAGTGGTAAATGCGATGGCGAAGAGTCTGCCTGTCTTGTCTATTGTCTGTCTTGTCATATCGATTTCTTATTTCCCGAGTATTACTTTTTCCACATACATACGGTAGAGTAGGGTGCTGTGGGCGGGAATGACACCCGAACCATTCTCGTTGTACGCCAGTTTGGCAGGAATGTACACCATCCAGTCATCTCCCTCTACCATATACTGTAATGCCGTTTGGAAGCCTTCCACAGTTCCTCCGACGTACATCTGCTGCGGAGCGGCTATCAAAGGGTTGAAACTACCGTAGTATGTCTGCGTGAACACCTCCATGGACGGTTCTTTCGTACCGTTGTTGTCCACTATGTATTCCGTAGGCATAAGCCACCCTCTGAAATGTATGCTTACACTGTCGGTGGCAGCGGGGCTTACGGTTCCGGAGCCTGTGGCTATTATCTTGCACACTATGCTGTCAGGCAAAGCTCCCGGTATGTCTGCACTGCGCATGAGACTTTTGTACATACGCCATTCGCAGTGGCTTTCCCACAGGTCACCATATTCTGTCTTCGCTTCCGCTATGGCACGTCTCGCAGTGTCGGCAGCCTGCTCAAACCATACGGTGTTGCGGACTTGCCAGTTGTAATATGGGCTGTATGTGTCATCCTTTTCCTTGCACCCTGCCAAAACCGCACTTTGCAAGATGCATAGACAGACGGCGAAGAGGACGTATGATACCTTTCTCTTTGTCATATACGCTGTTGTGCTTGTTACAAAAGTTTCTTCAGCAGAGAGGTAATGCTTACCTTGTCTTCTATCGTGGAGCGCAAATCCGCTATGTTCACGCGTCGTTGCTCCATGGTGTCGCGGTCGCGCAAAGTCACGGTGTTGTCCTCCAACGTCTGTTGGTCCACCGTCACGCAGTAGGGACATCCTATTGCATCCATACGGCGGTAACGCTTGCCAATCTGGTCTTTCTCCTCATACTTGCAGTTGAAGTGGAATCTCATGTCGTTGATGATTTCCTGTGCTTTTTCCGGCAGACCGTCTTTTTTTGTGAGGGGGAATACCGCCAGCTTCACAGGAGCTAACGCAGCAGGCAGATGCAGCACGGTACGTGTCTGTCCGTCGGGCAGAGTCTGCTCTTCATAGCTGTGGCACATAACGGACAGGAACATACGGTCCACCCCTATACTTGTCTCTATCACATACGGAGTGTAGCTCTCGTTGGTGTCAGGGTCGAAATACTCTATCTTCTTGCCGGAGAATTTGGCATGTTGCGAGAGGTCAAAGTTGGTGCGCGAGTGTATACCCTCTACCTCCTTGAAGCCGAAAGGCATACGGAACTCTATGTCTGTGGCTGCATTGGCGTAGTGAGCCAGTTTGTCGTGGTCGTGGAAGCGGTAGTTTTCCGCACCGAATCCGAGGGCTTGATGCCATGCCATACGGGTTGCTTTCCACTTGGCGAACCAGTCGAGCTCTGTGCCTGGTTTGATGAAAAACTGCATTTCCATCTGTTCAAACT
>CAVHCL010000006.1:0-3802 GCA_963634425.1 Bacteroidaceae bacterium | reverse complement strand
CATACGGAAGATGAACTGGCGTGCTACTATCTCGTTGCGGAAAGCCTTTCCTATCTGCGCTATGCCGAAAGGCAGTTTCATGCGCCCCGTCTTCTGTACGTTGAGGTAGTTTACGAAGATACCCTGTGCTGTTTCGGGACGCAGGTAAATGGTACTTGCGCCCTCTGCCGCAGCGCCCATCTCAGTCTTGAACATCAGGTTGAACTGGCGTACGTCAGTCCAGTTGCGTGTGCCGCTGACGGGGCACACAATCTCCTCGTCCAGGATAATCTGCTTCATGCCGTCCAGGTCTATTCCCCCCTCCGCATTCATCACCTGTTGGTACCGGTTGTGCAGGTTGTCTCGTTTCTCCGTCAGTTCCTGAACTTTGGGGGACGTGGCTCTGTACTGTTCCTCGTCGAAGTTTTCCTTGAAGCGTTTGCGCGCCTTTTCCACCTCTTTTTCTATCTTTTCGTCGTACTTGGCTATTTGGTCTTCGATAAGCACGTCCGCACGATAGCGTTTTTTGGAGTCGCGGTTGTCTATGAGGGGGTCGTTGAATGCATCTACGTGTCCGCTTGCCTTCCACGTGGTGGGATGCATGAAGATGGCGGCATCAATGCCTACTATGTTTTGGTGTAGGAGCACCATGCTCTGCCACCAATATTGCTTGATGTTGTTTTTCAGTTCCACTCCGTTCTGCCCATAGTCATAGACAGCACCGAGTCCGTCGTAAATGTCGCTGCTGGGGAACACAAAGCCGTATTCTTTGCAGTGAGATACGATTTTCTTGAAAACATCCTCTTGTTGTGCCATTTTTATCTTAGTGTTAATACGTTTTGTCCGCAAAGATAGCGATTTTCTTTGAATAAAGTTTGCATAGCTACAACAAATGTTCGCTCTTCTGCTGATAAAACCGCACTTTTACAAAAGGTGCGGTTGTTGCGTACATCTTAAACTTTCCGGCTCGGTTCAGTCTTTGCCACACAGCTTCAGGAACATCTCGTGTATCCTTGTGTCCTCTGTAAGCTCGGGATGGAATGCGCAGACCAACTGCTTGTCCTGTATGGCGGACACAATATGTCCGTCGAGTACCGACAGAACCTCCACACCCTCTCCGACCTTTTCTATGTACGGAGCTCTGATGAAAGTCATGGGGAAAGGCCCTATGCCTTTCACCTCATGCGTGGCGTTGAAGCTGCCCAACTGTCTGCCGTAGGCATTGCGTCTCACGGAGATGTCCATGGTGGCAAGATGGCAGTTGTCCAACATTATCAGGCCGGCGCATGTGCCCAGCACAGCCATTCCGCCCGATATGGCTGTGCGCAGGGGATTCTCCAACCCCAAGTCTTTTGTTATGCGCATCATGGCGGTGCTTTCGCCTCCGGGTATTATCAACCCTTTGCCCTTGATGTTGTCGTCACCCACATATTCGTTCCAGTCCCGGAGGTTGCGGATGAGCACGCTACGCGCGCCCAACCGCTCTATCATTTGTTGGTGTTCCAGAAAGGCCCCCTGCAGAGCCAATATGGCCACCGTGGTGTCTGTGTAACTCTTGCCCATGGTGTCACTTGCCTCTTTCGGCCATCAGTATCTCTATCTCGTTCTCGTTGATGCCCACCATGGCTTCGCCCAAATCTTTGCTCAACTCTGCCAGTATTTTGGGGTTGTTGTAGTTGGTAACGGCCTTTACGATGGCTTGGGCGCGTTTTTCGGGATTGCCGCTCTTGAAGATGCCGCTGCCTACGAAGACTCCTTCTGCCCCCAACTGCATCATCAGTGCCGCATCGGCAGGTGTGGCCACTCCGCCGGCAGCGAAGTTCACTACAGGCAACTTGCCGTTGTCGTGCACATAACGAACCAAATCGTATGGGACTCTCAGCTGTTTGGCTGCCTCGTACAGCTCGTCGTCCTGAAGTGAGGTGAGACGGCGTATCTCGCTTTGCATCATCCTCATGTGTCTTACGGCTTGTATGATGTCTCCTGTTCCAGGTTCGCCCTTGGTGCGTATCATGGTAGCGCCTTCGGCTATACGCCTCAGAGCCTCGCCCAGATCCTTTGCTCCACATACGAAAGGCACCTTGAAATCCCTCTTGTTGATATGGTATATGTCGTCGGCGGGAGAGAGAACTTCGCTCTCGTCTATGTAGTCTATCTCTATGGCTTCCAATATTTGCGCCTCGGCAAAGTGTCCGATACGGCATTTTGCCATCACCGGTATTGACACGGCTTCCTGTATTCCCTTTATCATTTTGGGGTCGCTCATTCTGCTCACTCCGCCGGCAGCGCGTATGTCTGCGGGTATTCTCTCCAAAGCCATCACCGCGCACGCTCCGGCAGCCTCGGCAATCTTCGCCTGTTCCGGTGTTGTCACGTCCATTATCACACCGCCTTTGAGCATCTGTGCCAATTGGCGGTTGAGTTGTGTCCTGTCCTCCATTGTCTGATATGTTTTAGAATTAGAAAAATATGTTAATTGTCGCGGCAAAGGTATGCCGATATAATTACTGTGCAAAACAAGATTTCGCTTTATGCAAAGAAAAACGCACATATTACAAATGATTTTCGGGGGGAAACAGGCGGAAGTCGTGTCAAAAGCGTATCTTTGCGGCATGAAAGACCTTTCGCCCATATTGTGTATTACAGGGTCGGACAGTTCGGGTTTGTCTGGCATACAGGCAGACATCAAGGCCATAAAGGACCTTGGAGCAAACGCCGTTACCGCCGTAACCTCGGTTACCGTGCGGAATGCGGCAGGGACACATGCCGTACACCATCTTCCGTGCGAGTTGGTGGTGGGGCAAGTGAGGGATGTTTATGAAGATGTTTTCCCCAAAGCGGTGAAAGTGGGGCTGATAACTGGTGCGGACACCATTTATGGGGTTAGACGTGAAATAGCTGGTTGTTCCTCTGTCGTCTGCTCGCCGGGAATTCTTTCTTCGCAGGGGGTGAGGCTTATGGACGGCGAGTCTGTCCGGGCGCTGCTTCATTGTTTCTTGCCGGTTTGCCGTCTGTTGATGCTGAAGTGTTCAGAGGCCGAACTGATATTGGGGAAGCGTATAAGTACCGGCGAAGACATGGTGTCGGCGGCTCGCGCTTTTGTTGACATGGGAGCCGATTACGTGATGCTTCGCGGGGGACTTCATGTGGAGGGCAGGGTTAATGCTCTTTTGTATGGATGTGGCGAGAGGCGTTTTTTTTCTTCCTACAATGTGGAGGGTTGGCAAAGGCATGGCGTGGGAGGCGTGTTGTCCACGGCTATTGCCGTTCGTCTTGCGTTCGGCGACGATATGCCGACGGCAGTGTCCAACGCCCATGATTACATTCACTCGCAGATAGTCTATGCGGCGGAGGGCGACAACCTCAACATCAGGCCGCGCGAGTTGTACGACCGTTTCCTTTCTCTTGTTTCCGAATATTACAGGGAACATCACGATGTGGCGTACTATGCGGGGTGTCTGTCCATAACGATGCGCTACCTGGCACATGTCACAAGGACGGTGTCCGGCAAGCCTCCCAAGCAAATCATTGACGGCAGACTCCTCTCGGAGTCGGAACGTCTGCTTATCTCCACATCGTTGTCCGTACAAGAGATAGCCTCACGTTTGGGCTTCACTTCGCAGATGGTTTTTGCGCGTTTCTTCAAGTCGTTTAAACATTGCAGTGCCTCCGAATACAGACGCAATTCCGCAAACAGCCGACGCCAATAAAAAAAGGAGGAACTACTCTACCGTAATTCCTCCTCCGTTTCGTGTAGCGGGAGTGGGGCACGATCCCACGACCTCCGGATTATGAATCCGACGCTCTAACCAGCTGAGCTATC
>CAVHCL010000005.1:3741-5739 GCA_963634425.1 Bacteroidaceae bacterium | reverse complement strand
TTACGCTGCTGCAAATGCGGTCGGTGGAGGCCATGGCCTGCGGAATGGAACGGATGAGAAGCTCGTCGGAACGTGTCATGCCTTTGCTCACCACCGCACTGTATCCTCCAAGGAAATTAACGCCTACGGTGGCAGACGCTTTGTCGAGGGTCTCGGCTATGCGCACGTAGTCCTCGGGGACATGGCAACACGAACCGCCGACAAGACTGACAGGAGTGACGGAAACGCGTTTGTTGACAATGGGGATTCCTATTTCCTGGCTTATCTCATTGCCCACCTTTACCAGTTTCTCCGCCTTGGAGGTTATCTTATCGTAAATCTTGCGGCAGCAGACTCCAAGGTCGCTGTCGGCACATTCCAACAAATTTATACCCATGGTAATGGTACGTACGTCAAGAGTCTCCTCCTGTACCATCTTGTTGGTTTCAAGTACTTCCAATATGTTTATCATACTGCGTCCCTATCCTAAATACGGTGCATCTTTTCGAAAATCTCCTCTCTCTGACACTTCACCTGCACGCCAAGGGACTCCCCTACTGCGTTGAGTTCTTCCACTATGTCTGTGAAATTCTTCTTGCATCCACGGATATCCGCTATCATCATCATGTTGAAGTAACCCTGCACTATGGTCTGCGAGATGTCAAGTATGTTGATGCTATTGCCGGCAAGACAAGTGCAGACATTCGCAATGATACCGGTGGTATCTTTTCCAACTACCGTTATAATCACTTTTTCCATGTCGTTTTCGTTTAAAATATTTTGGTTAGACATTATCATCAATATATTTGGTTTCAACGAATCTGGCGTTGTAGTCGCCTCCTTTCCATTCCACAAAAGGTTCTTCGCCTTTGAGAAGATGCCATCCCAGAAACTTTCCGTCACGTGTGGTCTCCACAACTAAGGGACCTTCTATCCGGCTGCTGCCGGAAAGCAAAAGACGATGGTAACCGCATTTCATTTCTGTCTCCTCCTGAGCCGGTTGTTATTGTTCTTAATCCTTAACGGTTTCTCCTTCGTCACATTGATACGTTGGTCGTGGGATTGCCGGTCGCGCAACTGCGTAGGTGACAGCCGCACGTGCTGCTTTGCCCCACTCTCCACAGAGTCCGACGCTATGGAGTCCACCGTCAGAGAATCTGCTTGCACCGTGTCCTTTTTCTCCTCCATCTGCTTGTGCATACGTATCAACGACAACTCGCGGACGAGCAACAGACAAAACTCTCCCTTGTCCATTTTCTTGGGCGGCATGTATATGAAGCCCTTTATACGGCGTACCGGCACAGAGTCAGTGACGATATGCTCCGTAAGGCGTATGTCCACAGTGCCGTTTCCGGAAAATGATCTGGAAAGATGAACCGTGCTGTCGTTGGCATATTCCAGTTGTATCATGGCATAAGCCTCCAGCAAGAAATTGCTCAGCACAGCCGTAGTGTTGAAATGCCAAATGAAAGAGTCGCCCGCACGGTATGTGGAATCCGTCTTCTGGGAAAACCTGAACAGGTGGTTCATTTCGTCTGGAATGAGAGTGATGGCTCTCCGTCCGGCCCAAACGTCAGCGGTGTCCCCATCGGCACTGAGGTTGGCAAAGAGGTTGTCACTTTCTTTCTCTGTGACAATGCCATTGCGTTCCGCCTCCGTCTCTACGCGTGTCACAACATTCTTGCACACCTCCGCCATCTTCTCCGAGTGGCGGCTGTAGTACACGAGAGACGAGTCGAACTCCGCCTCGGTGACACCGTGTTTGGCAAAAACAGCCTGTACATACTTGTAACAGGCTACTTTGTGATTTTCATCGCTATTTTCCGCCATCCCCTGCGCAAGGTGGTAGTCCACCAATATGTCCTTCATCTTGGACTCCGAGAGGACGCCTTTGGGTCTCTGAGGTTTGCATCCGTGAAGTGTGACAAGAAGGACGGAAAGGAAGAGGAGGTGCCGTACTCTCATGCAAAAGCCTTGTTTTTGTAAAACAGCATCAAGGCCACCACTCCGCATGAGATG
>CAVHCL010000005.1:0-3731 GCA_963634425.1 Bacteroidaceae bacterium | reverse complement strand
TGAGATGCAGGCATCGGCGAAGTTGAGAACGGGGCTAAAGAAAACGGCATGCCCGCCTCCCCACACAGGTACCCAAGACGGCCAGTTCCATTCAAAAAGAGGAAAATAGAACATATCCACCACTCTACCCATGAAGAGCGTGTCGTAACCTGTGCCCCACGACACGAATTCGGCCAGCAGAGGCGCAGGTGGATTGTTGAATATCATTCCGTAAAAGACACTGTCGAAGATGTTCCCAGCCGCCCCGGCTATTATCAGCACCAGACAAAACAGCAAGCCCCAACTCACGCCACGCCGGACACGACGTGCCGTATACCAAGCAAGTGCCACCACGGCAACGATACGGAAAAATGTGAGAAACACTTTGTGAAACAGTTCCATGCCGAATGCCATACCCCTGTTCTCGGTGAAAAGTATATAAAACCAGTCTGTGACCCTAATGCTCTCGTGCATATACATTGATGTCTTCACAGTCACTTTTATCCATTGGTCTACCGCCAATATCACCAGTGCCGCCAATATGGCAAACGTTGCCTGTTTCTGTTTTTCGGTCATCTCTACATTATCTGCGTTTGTCCCTTGCCTGTTTGGCTTCTATGGAGAGTGTGGCATGCGGTACGGCACGAAGCCGTTCCTTAGGTATGAGTTTGCCTGTCTCGCGGCAGATGCCGTAGGTCTTGTTCTCTATGCGTACGAGTGCGGCATTCAGCCCTTGTATGAACTTTTGCGTGCGTGCGACCATATTCATCAAAGTCTCCTTGGACTGCACTTCGGAACCTTCCTCCAAAGCATGAAATGTGGGCGACGTATCGTCCACCCCATTGCTTTTACGGTTGGTGAGGTGGTCCATAAGCACTTCATAGTCATGATTGGCAATTTTAAGTTTTTCTTCAATCAACTGGCGGAACTCCTCAAGTTCTTCGTCAGAATACCTCAGTCTAACTTCCTCCATAAATGTTTTACAGTTAGTTAAATATATAAGTATCTACGTTTAGCATGCCAACTCTTCCACACACCCTCCAAATATCACATATCTAACGTGTTCTACCCTATTTCCCGATTATATCTTGCTCACAGCCAACGTCTCACCCAAAGTTATGTTCTCGGCGAGCACTTGCGTGGCTATGTATTGTTTGAACGAGCCTATGCAAGCACGGTTGTTATCGTTGTCAGGCAGGACGACGTTGATGCGGTCGGTAATCATGAAACCGCTCTCTCTGCGAAGGTTTTGGATGCTACGTACAAGGTCGCGCGCCACGCCCTCCAACATCAGTTCGGGAGTAACGGTGATATCGAGTGCCACTGTGAGCGCACCCTCTGAAGCAACGCTCCATCCAGACATATCTTCCGCACTGATTTCCACGTCTTCGCGTACCAGTTCGTAATCAAGTCCGGCAACCTTTATCTTGACGTTTCCGCCCTCCAATTGCGCTATCTGTTCCTGCGTTAGAGCTGCCACTACAGCGGCGGCATCCTTCATCAGTTTGCCGAACTTCTTGCCCATGACACGGAAGTTGGGCTTCACCTTCTTCTTCACCAAATTGCCTTCTATGAAGTCGACATCCTTTACGTTGAGTTCCTCCAATATAAGCTGTTTGAGTCTCTCTATGCCGTCCTTGACACCTGCGTCTGTTACGGGTATGGCAATACGGCTCAGCGGCTGGCGCACGCCTATCTTCTCTTTCTTGCGGAGAGAGAGAGCCAAGCTGCACACATTCTGCACACATTCCATGTCGCGTTCCAGGTCTTTGTCTACAAATGAGCCGTCACATATGGGGTACGTGTCCAAATGGACGCTGTCCTTGGCTTCGTTTTGGGTGAGGTCAAGATACAAGCGGTCTGCAAAGAACGGAGAAATGGGAGCTATAAGTTTGCTCAGTGTCAGCAGACACTCGTGCAGAGTCTGGTAGCAGGCCAGCTTGTCCTCAGAGAGTCCCTTGCCCCAAAGGCGTTTTTTTGCAAGACGGACATACCAATTACTCAAGTTGTCCACCGTGAATGTCTGTATAAAACGTCCTGCCTTAGTCGGCTCCAAATCCTCAAACGCATCTGTAACGTTCTTTGTCAATGTGTTAAGTTCGCTCAGAATCCATTGGTCAAGCACGGTACGTCTTTCCAAAGGCACGGCAGGCTGGGTGTTGTCCCATCCGTCCACATTGGCGTACATGGCAAGAAGTCCGTATGTCTGCTGCAATTTCAGGAAGAACGCTCCTGCCACTTCCTTCACTCCGTTAGTGTCGAACGACAGATTGTCCCAAGGAGTGGAGTTGGTGACCATATACCATCGTACTGGGTCTGTGCCGAATGTTTCTATACACTCAAACGGATTGATGACATTACCCAGACGTTTGCTCATCTTCACGCCGTTCTTATCCAGAACAAGCCCGTTGGAAATCACCGCCTTGTAAGCCACCGAGTCAAATACCATGGTAGCTATGGCATGAAGTGTGAAGAACCACCCACGCGTCTGATCCACGCCCTCAGCTATAAAGTCCGCCGGATAGCATTTGCGCGAGTCAAGAGCTTCCTTGTTCTCAAACGGATAGTGTATCTGTGCGTACGGCATAGCTCCAGAGTCGAACCATACGTCTATAAGGTCCGGTTCGCGCAGGAGCACGTCCTTGCCGTCCTTGCCCACCAGCTTTATGTCGTCCACGTAAGGGCGGTGCAAATCTATGCGGTCGTAGTTCTCCTGTGACATCTCACCGGGAACAAACCCTTTTTCCTTTAGAGGGTTCGTGTCCATCACACCTGCTGTCACGGCACGTTCTATCTCGTTGTACAGTTCTTCCAAAGAGCCTATGCAAACCTCCTCCCTTGTGTCCTTGTTGCGCCAGATAGGCAGAGGAGTGCCCCAGTAGCGGCTGCGCGAAAGGTTCCAGTCATTGAGGTTCTCCAACCATTTGCCGAAGCGTCCCGTACCGGTGGCCTCCGGTTTCCACTTGATGGTCTTATTGAGTTCCACCATCCTGTCTTTGCAGGCTGTGGAACGGATGAACCATGAGTCAAGGGGATAGTAAAGCACGGGTTTGTCGGTGCGCCAGCAGTGTGGGTAGCTGTGCACAAACTTCTCTATTTTGAAGACAACGCCCTTTTCCTTCATCTCCAAGCACAACACCACGTTCAAGTCCATGTCTTTCGCCGCCGCTTTCTCGTCGTACTTGTCTCCTACGTTGTATTTAGGGTCGTATGCGTTCTTCACGTAGTCGCCGCTGTGTTTCCAGTAACTGTCGTTCACGCATTTTGAGACGAACGTCGCGTCCATATCCTCCCTTACGAAGTACTTGCCTTGAAAGTCCACCATGGGACGTGTGTCTCCGGCCTTGTCTATCACGAACAAGCTCGGTATCCCCGCATCCTTAGCTACCTTGGCGTCGTCCGCACCGAATGTGGGAGCTATGTGCACGATGCCCGTACCGTCCTCTGTGGTTACGTAGTCGCCGGGTATTACGCGAAAAGCATCGGCGGTCTTGTCTACTATTTCTTCGTCTTCCACAGCACAAGGCTTCACCCACGGCATAAGCTGACGGTAGCGCAGACCTACAAGTTCGGTACCTGGCACGCCGTCGCCATTCTCTCCGAGAGGAAGAGTCTCTACCTCGTCCTTTCCTTTCTCTGGGGCAAAATACGCATTAAGACAGCTTTCCGCAAGGATGTATACTGCCTCTTCGCCAGTATACGGGTTGTTGCCCTTTACTGCCACATATTTGATTTTTGGACCGACACAGAGT
>CAVHCL010000004.1:1907-23201 GCA_963634425.1 Bacteroidaceae bacterium | reverse complement strand
TACAGCCAGGGAAAACGTGTTTCCCGGCTCACGGTTTTTATGAACGAAACTGAACGGGGACTGAACGAAACTGAACGTGGTATGAATATTTATGAACGCTTGTGAGCGTGTCGTCGCTCAAGAGAGACTTAAATATTATCCAAAGGAAGGTCAAGTTGTAATCAAAGATTCTGCAAAGGTTCATCAGCAAACGAAAAGTTTGGACAATATGGAAAAATGCCTTACATTTGCCATCGCAACAAAAAAGCTATGAAAGAAGGGTACATACAGAAAGAGAGGAAAGGCGGAGCGAAGCGGTGGGTACAGACCATGCAGCTCAAGGACGACCCAGCCCTGACAGCGGAATACCGCAAGCGTCACAGCGAGGGCGAGGTGTGGGAAGAGATTCTGCAAGGCATACGCGAATGCGGTTTATACGACATGGAGATTTACATCCTCGGCACCACTCTGGTGATGGTCTGCGAAGGGCCTGTAGATCTCGACTGGGACGAAGCTATGGCGAAGATGGCTTCGGGACCGAGGCAAGCGGAGTGGGAAGACTTCATGTCCGTATTCCAAGAATGTGAGAGGGGACAGAAGAGCGACGAGAAATGGCAGATGATGGAGCGTATGTTCCGCGTCTACGAACCCAAACGCGCCTGCGAAGCCACGGAGCGGCCGTAGCCTCAGGGGCGTGTCTTGAGCTTGGCAAGGAAGCGGTTGCGGTTCACCACAAACCGCAGGTGCTCGCCCTCTCCAAGGAGATTGCCGCAGCTGTCGTGTGCCGCCACCCGGAACGTCAGCTTGTTGCCGTTTACCGCCGTAAGCACCGCCGTGGCGGTTACCGTCTCCCCGCAAGGCGTGGGCATGAGATGGCTGCTGCTGATGCGCCCTCCCACGGTGGTGGAATCTTCGGGCAGACTCGGCGCCACAGCCGCCATGGCGGCGTTCTCCATAAGTGCGAGCATGGCTGGAGTGGCAAGCACTTCCAAATCCCCGCTGCCCACGTTGCATGCCAGCATGGCGGCCGTCACCTCTGCCACCGAAGTATGTTCAAGTCCTTCCTTCATAGAATCTTTTCTGTCTTGCATATTTGTTGTCATATGGATGCGTCACCTGTTTTCCTTCCTTGCCAGAGGGTTTCCCGGCGTGCCCGGGGCTGCGGACGAGGCTTCGGGCAGGAAGTCCACTATACGCCCGCCCCTGTTCACCACCAGCGGCTGCCGTGTCGCGGAAGCCCTCTCCAGCAGTCTTTTGTGCGCCAATCGTATTCCGTCGTCTATGCGCCGCTGCATCTCAAGCATTTCCTTTCTGTTCATTTTGCGCCGCCCTCCTCCTGCGTGTCGTATTTTTCGGATAAGAGGCGGTAGCGTTTTCCGTCTATTATGTCCACCTTCTCCAATGTCTCCCCACAGGCCACCTTCACCGCCGGGCAGTCGCTGTTGTCGTACAGAACCCAATAGTCGCAGATGGGCATATAGAGACGGAAGAGGTTGTGCAGTCCGGACTCGTAACGGCGGAGTATCACATCCGTGGGGATGTTGTGCCCGCCAAGGCTCACACGCTTGGCCACACGCAGTATGGCTTGCTCGGGAGTGCTGAGCGAGAAGAAGAGCAGAGTGACAAAATAGCCCCTTTTCTTGGCCTGCTGTATCAGTTTCACGTACGAGCGTGTGGCAAGCGTGGTCTCAAAGGCGAACGTCTCTCCTTCCTTCAGGAGGTGTATGATGCGTTCTATCATCAGCCGTCCCGCCTGTATGGCCACGCCTTCGGGGTTAAACGGGGAAAGTCCGGCTGCTATCTCGTCGGCATTCACATACTCCTTACATTTGAGCATCTCAGGCAGAACCGTGAAGGAAGCGGTGGTCTTCCCGGCTCCGTTGCATCCTGCAATGATGTACAGGTTCATTTTTCTCTGTTCGTTCATGTCGCGCATGTTTTATTCTCTTGCTGCTGCCGCCCATGGTAAGAGCGGAAGCTGCAAAGGGGTCTGTTTCATTTCTCCAGCAGGTCCGGTCTCAGTCTTTTTGTCCGTTCCAGGCTCTGCTGAAGTTCCCATTCCTTTATCTTGGCCTCGTGTCCGGAGAGGAGCACGTCGGGCACCCTCCCCCAATCCTTGTACTCGGCGGGACGGGTGTACACGGGAGCGGCCAGCAGATTGTCCTGGAACGAGTCCGAGAGTGCGCTCTGCTCGTCCCCTATCGCGCCAGGTATGATGCGCACAATGGCATCAGTCATCACGGCCGCGGCAAGTTCTCCGCCGGTGAGCACGTAGTCGCCTATGCTGACCTCCTTGGTGATGAGGTGTTCGCGCACGCGGTAGTCTATGCCCTTGTAGTGGCCGCACAGGATGATGATGTTCTCGCACAGGCTGAGGGTGTTGGCCATAGGTTGCGAAAACCGCTCTCCGTCGGGCGACGTGAATATTATCTCGTCGTAGTGCCTCTCGTCTGTCAGCCGGCTTATGCAGTTGTCTATAGGCTCGCATTGCATCACCATGCCCGCAAAGCCGCCGAAAGGATAGTCGTCCACCCTCCGCCACTTGTCCTTGGTATAGTCGCGGAGGTTGTGCACGTGTATTTCAGCAAGCCCTTTCTTTTGGGCGCGTCCCACTATGGACTCCTTGGTGAAGTTCTCCAGCAACTCGGGCAATACCGTTATGATGTCTATCCTCATGTCACTCTGTCTTTGTGTCTTCCTACCCGCATTAGTGTCACTCCACAGTCCCCACTATGTCGCCCACGGAGGCAAAGCCGTGGCGGTCGAGATATTCGTCGATGCCGGCGGCAACCTTTACCGTAACGGCGGGGTCTGTAAAGTTGGCGGTACCTATCTCCACAGCCGACGCTCCTGCAAGCAGGAACTCCACGGCATCGGTGGCGGACGCTATTCCTCCCAACCCTATCACTGGGACGGCGACGGCACGTGCCACTTGGTAAACCATCCTCAAAGCCACAGGTTTGACGCACGGACCGCTGAGTCCGCCGGTGCCTATGCTCAGCACACGTCTGCGTTTCTCCGCGTCGATGGCCATACCCATGAGGGTGTTGATGAGGCTCAAGGCATCGGCTCCCGCGTCCTGTGCCGCCATGGCAATGTCCGTGATGCTGGTGACGTTGGGCGAAAGCTTAACTATGAGAGTCTTGTGGTAAACCGCCCTTACGGCTCTCACCACACTTGCCGCACCCTCGGCTGTGGTGCCGAACGCCATTCCCCCGTGCTTCACGTTGGGGCACGAGATGTTGAGCTCTATGGCGGGAATCCTTTCCAGTTCGTCTATGCGTGCGGCGCACTCGGCGTAGTCCCCGGGCGTGTTGCCGGAGACGTTCACTATCATGTTGGTGCGTATGTCCTTTATCCGCGGATAGATGTGCCGGCAGAAGTAGTCCACGCCCTTGTTCTGCAGCCCCACGCAGTTGAGCATCCCTTGCGCAGTCTCCGCCATACGCGGGTAGGGATTGCCTTGCCTGGGAGCGGATGTTGTGCCCTTGACTACGATGCCGCCTATGTCCTCCAAGTTCACGAAGTCCTGGAATTCCAGTCCGTAGCCAAACGTTCCGCTTGCCGCCATCACCGGATTCTTCAACGAGAGCCCGGCTATCTTTGTCCTTAAATCTGCCATTTCAGTCTGTTTGTTTCAAATACCGGCCCCTCCTTGCACACGCACACATTGCCCTGCCGAGTGTCCTCCACACAGCACAGGCAAGCGCCCACGCCGCACGCCATCATGTTCTCCAGACTTACCTCGCACGGTATGTTGCGGCTATGGGCATAGCGCGCCACAGCCACCATCATGGGCTTGGGACCGCACACGCAGATGCGGGCGAAGGTGCCTTTGTCCAATACGGAATGATTGGTGACAAACCCCTTCTCCCCCACACTTCCGTCCTCGGTGGTGACGAAGACTTCGCCAAGAGCCTTGAACATTTCCAGCTGCAGCAAATCCGCTCCGCTACGCGCGCCAAGCAGAAACACGGGTACACACCCCGCATCTCTGAGACACTTGCCCGTATAGAGCAACGGGGCCACCCCCACTCCGCCTCCTACAAGCAACACCTTGGCGCCTGCCGTGTCCGGCATACCGAAACCGTTGCCGAGCGGCAGCACCACGTTCAGGACATCCCCGGGAGACAACAATGCCAGACTGCGTGTGCCGGCTCCCACCATCTGTACAAGAAACCACACTTCATTGGCCTTCTTGTCAACATAATGTATGCTTATGGGTCTTCTGAGGAACGTCTCTTTGGAACGGTCTATCCTCAATTGCGCAAACTGTCCCGGCTTCATCTCGGGCAGCGGTTTGTCCGCATCGGTGGCCTTGAGCAGGAGAAAACGTTCGTGCAGGCGTTCCGCAGACGTTACGGTCAAGTTCAATATATGTTTCATACGAGAGTCTTACTCATCCGTCCTCTTCCGTACTGTGCGTTTACGTTTCTTCTCCTCCACCTTTGGAGCTACTGACACTCCGGCCAATTCCGGGTCTACCATAATGCGTCCGCAGTACTCACACACTATTATCTTCTTGCGCATGCGTATGTCGAGCTGCCTCTGGGGCGGTATCTTGTTGAAGCATCCGCCGCAAGCGTCACGCTGCACGTACACCACGCCCAAGCCGTTGCGGCTGTTGCGGCGGATACGCTTGAACGCGTTCAGCAGACGCGGCTCTATGGAAAGCTCCAAGTTCCTGGCCTTCTCACGCAGTTTGTCCTCCTCTGCCTTGGTCTCGCTGATGATGTCCTCCAGTTCGCCTTTCTTTATCTCCAAGTCCACGCGTCTGTCGTTGGCGGCCATGTTGCACTCGGTCACCTCCTGGGTCTTGCTCTCCACATCCGCTTTGGCTTCCTTGATTTTCTTGTCGTTGAGCACGTTGTCCAGCTCGGCATACTCTATCTGCTTGCTCAGGTTGTCGTACTCGCGGTTGTTGCGCACAGAGTTTTGCTGTTCCTTGTAACGTTCGATGTTGGTCTTGTTCACCTCCATGTAACCCTTGCGCTCGGCTATCTCCTTGTTGAGGGCGGCTATCTCCCCGTTGATTTTCTCTATGCGCGTGGTCAGCCGTTCTATCTCTATCTCCAAATCTTCCACCTCCAAGGGCAGCTCACCCCTCAGCGTCTTTATCTTGTCTATTTCGGACAACATTGTCTGGAGTGTGTACAGGTTTCTGAGTTTGTCTTCCACGCTCAGTTCCGCAGAAGCTTTTGCTTTTTCTTTTACCATAATTTTATATTATCTATATTTCTTTAATATATCTGTCTTTTTGTACTATATGCCATTTTGGTTCACAAATACTTGATGGGGTTGGTGCACACAGACGTTGTGAACAACGGCATCTGCGGGAACTTCTCCACTATGACGTTGCGTAGGATGTCGGTGGTGTACTGTTCGCTCTGGTAATGCCCCATTACGCCTATCTGTATCTGTTGCTCGTATCCGAAATACCGGTGGTAGTGCATCTCCCCCGTGAGGAAAGCGTCCGCCTTTTGCCTTACGGCCTCGTCCAGGAGGAAGTCTCCCGCGCCTCCGCACAAAGCCACACATTGTACGGGACGGTGCAGCAGTTCGTTGTGCATAAGGCACTCCACGGAGAACGCCTGTTTCACCCTCTGCAGGAACGCCAACGAGTCCTCGGGCTCGGGCAAGTACCCTATCACACCGTTGCCGGCCAACACGCTGTTGGGCTTGCCGTCCACCGTCACCTGCACCTTGCGCGGCTGCATCGGCTCCACGTCCATCAACCCGAGACGCTCGGCTATCGCATAGTTGACACCGTCAATGGCGTTGTCCAGATTGGTATGGGCGGCATAGATGCTCACATCCGCCTGCACGGCGGCACGCACACACCTCTGCACGCAGTCGGTGTCCGACACGCATTTCAGCCCACGGAACAACAAAGGATGGTGCGCCACTATAAGGTTGCACCCCAACTGGACGGCCTCCGCCACCACTTCCTCGGTGACGTCAAGACACAATAAAGCCCCTGACACTTCCGCCTCTGTCAACCCTACCTGCAGACCGGCATTGTCGTAGCTCTCCTGCAGGGGCAAAGGCGCGAAATTTTCAAGGGCGGCAATCACTTCCCGAACTCTCACGCTCATAGCAAGTACGTTTTACGGGGGCAAAGGTACAGAAAAAGGCTATAAACGCCAAATTTATTTTGTTATTTCTTGCAAAAACACTAACTTTGCATCTGCTTCCGGTGTTGTGTTTCACAAAACTACGGCAGCACATTACTGTCAATCATTATCACTACAACAAACGACATAAACTATGGCTCTGCACTCATCCATCCCCACAATGTCCAGAGACGGGCTGACGCTGGAGTTGACTGTGGAAACGCCTGTCCTCCCGTCAAAATACGGCATCTCCGCCACGCACTTGCCTGCCGAATGGTCTCCGCAGAGCGGCGTGCAGCTGACATGGCCACACAGGCATACAGACTGGGCGCCCATCCTGCCGCAAGTGACACGCTGCTACGTGCGCATGGCCATGGAGATAGCCTCCAGAGAACGGCTGCTGATAGTGACACCCTACCCCGGGGAGGTGGAGCGTCTGCTGAAGGAACAACTCCCGTCGTCTGTGCTAAGGCAGACCGCACTGTGCCAATGCCCTGCCAACGACACTTGGGCGCGCGACCACGGTTTCATCACTCTGTCGGGTGGAGAACAGCCTTTGTTGCTGGACTTCCGCTTCAACGGATGGGGAGAGAAGTACGAAGCTGCGCTGGACAACGCCATCAACGCCGGCCTCGCCACCACGGGACTGCTCAACGGCACATATACAGACTGCAACGATTTCGTCTTGGAGGGCGGAAGCATAGAGAGCGACGGACAGGGCACTATACTCACCACGGCACAATGCCTCACGGCGCCGCACCGCAACCAGCCTTTGTCCGAAGCCGACATTGAGAAAAGCCTGCTGCGCCGTCTGCACGCAGACCGCATACTGTGGATAAGGCACGGACGGCTGGCCGGGGACGACACGGACGGCCATATAGACACCTTGGCACGCATGTGCCCTGCCGACACCATAGCCTACGTGCAATGCGACGAAGAGGACGACTGGCACTACTCCGAGCTGCAGTTGATGGAGGAGGAACTGAAAGCCTTCCGCACCAGGGACGGCAAGCCGTACCGGCTCGTGCCGCTGCCCATGGCCGCCCCCATATATGACACGGACGGCAACAGACTGCCCGCCACGTACGCCAACTTTCTGGCTATAAACGGTGCCGTGCTGATGCCCACATACGGACAACCACAGACGGACGAGGCCGCGCGACTGCAGTTGCAGAAAGCTTTCCCGCGCCACCAGATAGTCGGCATAGACTGCAGGCCGCTCATAGTGCAGCACGGCAGTCTGCATTGCTGCACCATGCAGTTTCCCGTAGGCGTGATACACGAGGAGGAGTTCGCAAGACACACCGTAGTCAACGACAACACAGACACAAAGAGATGAAGATAGGCATCGTTCAACAAAGTTGCTCGGCAGACATACAGGGCAACCGTGGGAAGCTGGCGGACAACATCGCCAAAGTGGCAGGACAGGGGGCACAGTTGGTGGTGCTGCAGGAGCTGCACAACACACTCTACTTCTGCCAGACGGAAAACGTGGACTTCTGCGGTCTGGCGGAACCCATACCGGGGCCTTCCACAGAGTTCTACGGGGCGTTGGCCAAGAGGTACGGCATAGTGCTTGTGACAAGCCTCTTCGAACGCCGTGCCGCAGGCCTGTACCATAACACGGCCGTAGTCTTGGACACAGACGGAAGCATAGCCGGCAAGTACCGCAAAATGCACATACCGGACGACCCGGCATACTACGAGAAGTTCTATTTCACACCCGGCGATACGGGGTTTCGTCCCATCGCCACAAGCCTCGGCAAACTGGGAGTGCAGGTATGCTGGGACCAGTGGTATCCCGAGGGGGCAAGGCTTATGGCTCTGCAGGGAGCGCAACTGCTCATCTACCCTACCGCCATAGGGTATGAAAGCAGCGACACTCCCGAGGAACAAGAACGCCAGCGCGAAGCCTGGACTACCGTGCAAAGGGGCCATGCAGTGGCTAACGGACTGCCTGTGGTTGCCGTCAACCGTGTGGGGCACGAGCCAGACCCCAGCGGACAGACCCGCGGCATACTGTTTTGGGGCAGCAGCTTCGTGGCAGGTCCGCAGGGGGAAATGCTCTATAGGGCAAGCAAAGACTGCGAGGAGACTGCGGTAGTGGAGGTGGACATGGAACGCAGCGAGAACGTGCGCCGATGGTGGCCATTCCTCAGAGACAGGAGAATAGAGGAGTTCGGAAACCTCACCAAGCGGTTTATAGACTGAGCAAAAATTGGAAGTGTTGGCACCATCAGGTGAATTTTCACGCTCCGTTAACATAATTTAACGGGGGGGGTGGCCGCTGCGCTTTTTATTTCGTACCTTTGCGGCAGTTAATTTAAAAATCATTTGTCAACGTAAAAAAAGGTACAATGAAACAAAGGAAAATCTACGAAGCTCCAGCCATGGAAGTGGTGGAGATGGAACTGCAGGGAAGCCTGTTGGCCACCAGCGGTAATCAAGAGTTGGAAAGCGATTCCGATCTCGGTGATGTGAATTGGTATGGCGGCAGTATGTACGACTAAAAAAAACGGAAAGAAAATGAAGAACAAGTATTTCTCTTTTGTAGCGTTGGCTGCAGCAGCCTTCGTTACGTCGTGTTCCAACGACGACCTCGCAACGGAAGCTGGACGCTCGTTGTCCGAAACGAAATCCGTGACGCTTGAGGCCTCCATAGTGGGAAATGACACCCGTGTGGGCTTGGGCAGAACCGATGATGGCGTGAAGCTCTATTGGCACGCAGGTGACCAAATCTCCGTGATGACCGTCGATAACACCTATAATTACGCCAATACCGGGTTCAAAATTGCGGACGGAACAGAGACGGGAGTCACGAAAGCCACCTTCAATGGAACTTTGAAAAGTGGTTATAATGTGGGAGGATATGCTTTTTATCCTTACAATGAAAAACACAGCTTTGCTAGCGGTAGCCTCCTCTATAATCTTCCTGACTCTTATGATTACGGGACGGTGTATGGCAACATTTTTCCCAAGACCGCTGACGAAACAACCTCTTACCCTACCAACAGTATCCGCATGCCTATGCTCGGCACCATAACGGACGGCAAGGTTGCGTTCACGAATCTTGGTGGCGTGCTGGTCATCCGTTTCGACAGTATGCCGGCTGAGTCTGGTACGTTCACTGTTTCCGCCGACCAGGTGCTCTGCGGAGATTTTACCATCACCTACTTGGATGGCTATCAGATGTCAGCTACATCTGCATCTACCCAAACAAGCGTCACATTCAATTATGAGGGTGCGACGGCGGGGAGCGCCGGTGTGTTCTACTTGCCCGTACCCCCTAAAAGCTACACCGGTCTGAAGATTACTGTAGGAGATAAGACTGCGGAGTACGGTAGCCTGAAGGTCTCCAGTGCGGACATCATCACCATTCCTGTATATCAAGGCACGGACGGCGCATCGTACAGCTGCACTTATGAGGCAGACGGCCACAAGTTCATCAACCTCTGTCTGCCCAGCGGCACGCTTTGGGCAGAGACCAATGTCGGAGCCACCGAAGCAACCGGCTACGGTAACTACTATGCTTGGGTCAATACAAGTAGCGCCATCAGCACGTGGGGTTCATACTGTCGTATGCCTACCATAGAGGAGTTGGCCGAGCTCTTCAATACCGCAAATTGCACCTTCGCTTGGGATACGCAGACCAACAGCAGCGGTCAATCCATCAACGGCTATACATTCACGAGTAAGAAGAACGGCAATTCGATATTTCTTCCTGCTGCGGGCTACGGATACACATATTCTGACTCCCACCCTGAGGTTGGTTCGTGGGGCTACTACTTTTCAAGTACTATGGGTACGAGTAACGACAGGGGGAAGGCCTACTATTTCAAAAGCGACGCGTACGCGCAGCAAAGCGCTCTCTCAACCAGTTGTTACTCCGTCCGCCCCATCATAGGGAAATAGGATTCTTTTCCATTTCCCAGTCACAATACGACTATAACAAAGATGTCGCAATCTCAAGAAAATATGAGGTTGCGGCATCTTTTTTTGTCAATTCCCCGATGACGCTCATGCGCCGCGCATATCGGAGAAAGAAAGCTACAGAAAGGTCATCTTCAAAATGAGAGTCAAGTAAGTGGCCCCGATCTCAACCGACGCTTACTTTTGCTCTGCGGTGTCCGACAGGCACTCCCTCACAAAGTCCATGAAGAGTGGATGAGGGTGCAGCACAGTGCTGCTGTATTCGGGGTGGAACTGGGTACCTATGTACCATCTGTGCGACGGCACTTCCACTATCTCCACCAATCCGCTTTCCGGATTGACACCTGTGCACTTCATGCCGTTGGCCTCATATTCATCCTTGTAGTCGTTGTTGAACTCGTACCTGTGTCTGTGGCGTTCCTGTATGTTGGCGCATCCGTAGACGGAGGCCGCTTTGCTGCCGTCACTCAGCAGACAGGCGTATGCTCCCAAACGCATGGTGCCTCCTTTTTCCGTGACGTTTTTCTGGCTCTCCATGATGTCTATCACATTGTGCGGAGTGTCTTGGTCCATCTCGCGCGAATTGGCGTCGGCATACCCCAGCACGTTGCGGGCGTACTCCACCACCATCATCTGCATACCCAGACAAATACCAAACGTAGGTATGTTGTGCGTACGGGTGTACTTGGCCGCCACCATCTTGCCTTCTATGCCGCGCACCCCAAATCCCGGGCAGATGAGCACACCCTGCATCCCTTGCAGTTTGCCGGCAACATCAGCCTCAGTTATCGTTTCGCTGTTCACGAACTCTATCTTGGTGCGCACACCGTTGTACACCCCTGCCAACGAGAGGCTCTCCCTTATGCTCTTGTACGCGTCCTGCAGATCGTATTTTCCCACAAGACCTATCCTGACCTCCCCTACCGCAGATTTCTGCAAGTCGAGGAAATGTCTCCACGGAAGCATCTGTGGAGTCTCCCCTACCGGTATGTCCATCTTGCGCAGTATGGCGGCATCCAATCCCTGCCGCTGCATACTCAGAGGCACCTCGTAGATGCTGGGCATGTCTTCGCTCTGCACCACACATTCCAGGTCTACGTTGCAGAAACCTGCCACCTTCTGCCTTACCGTGTCCGACAGATGCTGCTCTGTGCGCAGCACCAACACATCCGGCTGTATACCCATCCCCTGCAACTCTTTCACGCTGTGCTGCGTAGGCTTGGTCTTCAGTTCTCCCGCCACTTTCAGATAAGGTACATACGTCAAGTGCACACACACGGCACGCTTTCCCAGCTCCCACCTCAACTGCCTTATGGCTTCCATGAAAGGCGCGCTCTCTATGTCGCCTATCGTACCACCCACCTCGGTGATTACGAAATCGTGTCTGTCGGAGTCAAACTCGCGCAGCATACGTCTTTTTATCTCGTCCGTGATGTGCGGCACCACCTGTATGGTCTTTCCCAGATAGTCGCCGCGACGTTCGCGGTCTATCACGGTCTTGTATATGCGTCCTGTGGTTATGGAGTTTTCCCGTGTGGTGCGTATGCCTGTGAAACGCTCGTAGTGCCCCAGGTCAAGGTCTGTCTCCATGCCGTCCACCGTGACGTAGCACTCTCCGTGCTCATACGGATTCAATGTGCCCGGGTCTATGTTTATGTAGGGGTCGAACTTCTGGATAGTGATGTTGTATCCACGCGCCTGCAACAGTTTGCCTATGCTGGAAGAGATAATGCCCTTGCCCAACGACGACACCACGCCTCCTGTTACAAAAATATAATGTGTCATAGCCTTATGGTTTTCTTTTCGTTTATATAAAAACATATTTTCCGTGCAAAAGTATGCCAAAACATCCATTTGCACAAGCATACTGTCACTTTTTATTCGCTAAACTAACATTATTCTTCTTTTTTTTGTCTGTAACAGATAATTGTCATATTTTTGTGCCGAACAAACAGCAATTTGTCATACAATGGGAATAAAGAGCGAGAAAAATGTAGGTTTGTACCACGAGGCCAACGAGCACGACTCTTGCGGTGTCGGCATGGTAGTGAACATACACGGAGGAAAGAGCCACGAACTGGTGGACAATGCTTTGAGGGTGTTGGAGAACATGGAACACCGTGGAGCGGAGACAAGAGACAAGACAGGCGACGGAGCCGGCATATTGGTGCAGATTCCGCACGAATTCATCCTCTTGCAGGGAATTCCGGTACCTGAGAAGGGACGTTACGGCACAGGCTTGGTGTTCCTGCCACGCGACAAAGACAGACAGAGTGCCATATTGGAGGTGATAATAGAGGAGATAGAACGCGAGGGACTGCAACTGATGCACCTGCGCAACGTCCCCGTCAACGATGACGTTCCGGGCATAGGCGCGCGCCAAG
Organism: Bacteroidaceae bacterium; assembly: GCA_963634425.1. Taxonomy (GTDB): domain Bacteria; phylum Bacteroidota; class Bacteroidia; order Bacteroidales; family Bacteroidaceae; genus Physcousia. The sequence continues at coordinate 10,795 of CAVHCL010000004.1, read as the reverse complement.
TGCAACCGGACATCAAACAGATGTTCGTTACGGGCGTAAGCGAAGAAAACGCTCCTTTCCTGGAACGCATATTGTATAAGGTGAGAAAGAAGATTGAGAGACGCGTGACAGACGAGGATTTCTACATCTGTTCCCTCTCATGCCGGGACATAGTGTACAAGGGCATGCTCACCAGCGGACAACTGAGACGTTTCTTCCCCGACCTGAGCAACAACTACTTCACCTCCGGGTTGGCGTTGGTGCACAGCCGTTTCAGCACCAACACATTTCCCAAGTGGAAACTGGCGCAGCCCTTCCGTCTCCTGTGCCACAATGGGGAGATAAACACAGTCCGCGGCAACCGCGGATGGATGAAAGCCAGAGAGAGCGTGCTCAGCGGCGAGGCTTTGGGCGATGTCAAGGAGATCCGTCCGATAGTGGAAGAGGGCATGAGCGACTCAGCCAGCCTCGACAACGTATTCGAGTTCCTTGTAATGAGCGGTATGTCACTGCCCCAAGCCATGGCTATCCTCGTGCCCGAAAGTTTTAACGACAAGAACCCCATCTCGGAAGACCTCAAGGCCTTCTACGAATATTATTCCATATTGATGGAACCTTGGGACGGCCCCGCCGCACTGATGTTCAGCGACGGCAGATATGCCGGCGGTATGCTTGACCGCAACGGTCTGCGCCCGTCGCGCTACACCATCACCAAACAGGGTATGATGGTGGTAGCCTCCGAAGTGGGAGTGATGGATTTCGAACCGGGCGACGTAGTGAGCAAAGGCCGTCTCCAACCAGGCAAGATACTGCTCATAGACACGCAGGAGGGCAAGATATACTACGACGGCGACATAAAGGAACGTCTGGCAGGAGAACACCCCTACAGACAATGGCTCAGCACCAACTGCATACAGCTGGAGAACCTCAAGAGCGGACGCAAGGTGGACAACAACGTGGCGGACTACAACCGCAAACTGCGCGCTTTCGGGTTCGGACAGGAGGACATAGACCGCACCCTCATACCTATGTGCACCACAGGACAAGAACCCGTGGCAGCCATGGGCAACGACACACCGTTGGCCGTCATAAGCGACCTCCCGCAGGTTCTCTTCAACTACTTCCGCCAACAGTTCGCACAGGTCACCAACCCGGCCATAGACCCCATACGCGAGGAACTGGTGATGTCGCTCACCGAATACATTGGACGTGTGGGCAGCGGCATACTCACACCCGACGAGTCCAACTGCAAGATGGTGCGCCTACCGCAGCCGGTACTCACCAACACCGAACTGGACATACTCTGCAACATACGCTACAAGGGATTCAACACCACCAAACTGCCTATGCTCTTCGACACAGCCAAGGGCGAGGACGGACTGCAAAGCGCGATAGACGAACTGTGCAAGAAAGCGGAGGAGAGCGTGGACGAGGGTGTCAACTACATCATCCTGTCGGACCGCAATGTGGAAGCCGGCCATGCGGCCATACCCTCACTGCTCGCCGTAAGTGCCGTGCACCACTATCTCATCAGCGTAGGGAAACGAGTGCAGACGGCACTCATAGTGGAAAGCGGTGAAATACGCGAGGTGATGCACGCAGCCCTGCTTCTGGGCTACGGAGCAAGCGCCATCTGCCCGTACATGACATTCGCCGTGCTGAACCATCTGGTAAGCACCCATCAGATACAGGAAGAATACCGCACCGCTGAGAAGAACTACATAAAGGCGGTGGACAAGGGACTCAAGAAAATAATGTCGAAGATGGGCATCAGCACCATACGTTCTTACCGTGGCGCGAAAATCTTTGAGGCCGTGGGACTGTCGGAATGTCTGCTCAAGAAATACTTCGGCACCTCCACCAGTACAATAGGAGGCATAGGGCTCAAGGAAATAGCGCGCGAGTACACAGAACTCAACAAGGCTCTGTCGCCCGATGCCTACGACGACCCCACCGCACCTCTGCCCAACAATGGTCTGTTCTCTTTCCGCAAAGACGGCATAGACCACGCATGGACACCGGAAGCCATCTCGCAATTGCAGATAGCCACACGTTTGGGATCGTACAAGAAGTTTACGGAATGGGAGTCCACTGTGGACAACAAGAAGAATCCCATCTTCCTGCGCGACTTCCTCGACTTCCGCCGTGCCGCCACACCCACCCCGATAGACGAGGTGGAGTCGGTAGAGAGCATAGTGCGGCATTTCGTCACAGGCGCCATGTCGTTCGGAGCCATCAGCATAGAGGCGCACGAAGCCATAGCGTTGGCGATGAACCGCTTGGGCGCACGCAGCAACACTGGAGAAGGAGGCGAGGACGAAGCGCGCTACCACTCCACGGTGGACGGAGTGAGCCTGAGCAGCAAGACCAAGCAGATAGCAAGCGGACGCTTCGGTGTCACCACCGAATATCTCGTGAATGCCGAAGAGATACAGATCAAGGTGGCGCAAGGAGCAAAACCCGGAGAAGGAGGACAACTGCCAGGCTTCAAGGTGGACAAGGTGATAGCCCGCACACGGCACTCCATACCAGGCATCACCCTTATCTCACCTCCGCCACACCACGACATATACAGCATCGAGGACTTGGCGCAACTTATCTTCGACCTTAAGAACGTCAACCCCGACGCTGCCGTCAGCGTGAAACTGGTGGCTGAGAGCGGAGTGGGCACCATAGCGGCCGGAGTGGCAAAAGCCAAGGCAGACCTTGTGGTGATATCCGGAGCGGAAGGTGGCACAGGAGCCAGCCCGGCCAGCAGTATGCGTTTTGCCGGCATTTCGCCTGAGATAGGACTGGCGGAGACTCAACAGACTCTGGTGCTCAACAAACTGCGCGGACAGGTGCGTCTGCAGACTGACGGCCAGCTGAAAACCGCCCACGATGTCATTGTCATGGCCATGCTCGGTGCCGACGAGTTCTCATTCGGCACGCTGCCGCTGATAGTCCTGGGGTGCGTGATGATGCGCAAGTGCAACGCCAACACATGCCCTGTGGGAGTGGCTACGCAGGACGAGAAGCTAAGGGCGAAGTTCCGCGGAAAAGCCGACTATCTGGTGAACTTCTTCACCTTCCTCGCACAGCAGACACGCGAGTATCTCTCCCTTATAGGAGTGCACTCGCTCAAGGAAATAATAGGACGCACAGACCTCTTGGAGGTGAAGCCTCGCCAGGAAGGCACAAAGCAGGCCACCATAGACTTCTCGCATCTGTTGTATATGCCGCAAACCGACAGTCCCCTGCACTGGGACCGCCAGACGTTCTCGCGCGTCAACGGAGTCAAAGACGAGGAAATAATACACGCTTGCGCCAAAGCCATAGACAGCAAGGAAGAGGTGAACCTCGACTACGCCATACGCAACACGGACAGGGCAACCACCACCATGCTCTCGGGTGTCATAGCCAGAAAGTATGGGCACGAGGGATTGCCGGACTCTACCGTCAACATCAGATTCAAGGGCGCGGCAGGGCAAAGCTTCGGAGCGTTCGCCGTCAGCGGACTCAACATACGTCTTGAGGGTGAGGCCAACGACTATTTCGGAAAGGGACTCTCCGGAGGACGTATCAGCATAGTGCCGCCGTCGCGCATCAACTCGGACTTTGTGCCGGAAGACAACATCATAGCAGGCAACACCGGACTCTATGGAGCCACAGAGGGAGAACTCTACGTGAACGGACGGGTGGGAGAACGCTTCGCCGTCCGCAACTCAGGAGCCATAGCTGTGGTGGAAGGGGCCGGAGACCACTGCTGCGAATACATGACAGGCGGACGAGTGGTGGTGCTTGGAGAGACAGGAAGAAACTTCGCCGCTGGCATGTCGGGAGGTGTGGCATACGTGTGGGACAAGAACCACCACTTCGACTACTTCTGCAACATGGACCAGGTGGAGATAAACCTCGTGGAGGAAACTTCCTCGCGCAAGGAACTGCACGAACTCGTACGCCAGCACTACCTCTACACAGGCTCGCCATTGGCACGCCGTATGCTTGACTCGTGGAGCCACTACATAGACGACTTCATACAGGTGGTGCCCATAGAGTACAAGAGGGTGTTGCAGGAAGAGAAGATGCGACAGTTGCAGGAAAAGATAGCCAATATGCAGATTATCAACAACTGACCCGTCATATTTCACAATTCCAAAACAATAAAAAATACATAATTCCAGATATATATAATGGGACGACTAAAAGCATTCATGGAAGTGCCGCGCATAGAGGCGGGGTACAGACCCGTACATGACCGTATCAACGACTTCGGCGAGGTGGAGCAGACTCTCAACACCCACGACCGCAAGATGCAGGCAAGCCGGTGTATGGACTGTGGAGTGCCGTTCTGCCATTGGGCGTGTCCGTTGGGCAACAAAGCGCCCGAGTGGAACGATGCCCTTTACAAAGGCGAATGGGAACTGGCATACCGTTTGCTGAACCAGACCAACGACTTCCCCGAATTTACCGGACGCATCTGCCCGGCATTGTGCGAGAAAGCGTGCGTGCTCAATCTCACAGAGCATTCCCCCGTTACTAACCGGGAAAACGAAGCAGCCATCACCGAGGCGGCATGGCGCGAGAGTGTGATACAGCCACGCCACATACAACGCAGCGGCAAGACGGTGGCAGTGATAGGCGCGGGACCGGCAGGACTTGTCGTCGCCAACAGACTCAACCACCATGGGCACACAGTGTACGTCTTTGAGAAGAACGAAGCCCCAGGCGGACTGCTGCGGTACGGCATACCCAACTTCAAACTCAACAAGGCCATAATAAACCGCCGTACAGACCTGCTCGCGAGCGAGGGCATAGAGTTCGTCTGCAACACAGCCATAGACCTGGAGCAGCTTGCACATGATGGCGACTTGCGCCAGTTGAAGGGGCATCAACCCTGCAACTTCGACGCCATAGTGGTATGCACAGGCACACCCACGGCCAGAGACCTTGACGTTCCAGGACGCAAGTTGAAGGGTGTCCATCTGGCTTTGGAACTGCTTTCGCAACAAAACCGCGTACTCGCCGGCATGGAGTTCGGCAAAGACGAGAGAGTGACATGCAAGGGCAAGGATGTACTGGTGATAGGCGGAGGCGACACAGGCAGCGACTGCATAGGCACCGCCCACCGGCAAGGTTGCAAGAGTGTGACGCAGATAGAGATTATGCCGCGCCCTGTCCAAGGTCCCGAAGACCCCAACAACCCCTGGCCCGCCTATCCGCGTGTGCTGAAGACCACCTCGAGCCACGAGGAGGGTTGTGTACGCAGGTGGAACATCAACACTCTGGAGTTCTTGGGCAAGGACGGACATCTCTCCGGCGTACGTGTGCAAGAGATAGACTGGAAACCGTCTCCCGACGGAGGACGCCCCACGATGGTGGAGAAAGGCAAACCAGAAGTCATCAAGTGCGAGATCGTATTTCTGGCAATGGGTTTCCTGAAACCGCAGATGCCGTCATTCCCGTCGAATGTGTTCGTATGCGGTGATGCCGCCAACGGAGCTTCTCTCGTGGTACGGGCCATGGCAGACGGCAAGGCAACAGCAAGGAAGGTAGATGCAATGCTGAGAGGACAACAGTAGAGTCTCCGGTTGTGTAGACAGCCTCGGCATAAGACAGGAAGAAGGCTGGACAATATGGTCTTTGTCAACCATATTGCCCAGCCTTTAACGAAGGTACAAGATGGATGCCGATAGCCTTTACATCATTTTCTTCACTATTTTGAAGACATTTGCCCTCATCCTGCGCCATGGCGGACAAAGCTGCTCCCAGTGTTCCTGTGTAAGCAGACGGCATCCCTCCAAACGGTCTTTCTCAAAAATGTCCTGCAGCTCGCGGGTCAACTGGGTATCAAAGAAGACGGAATTCACCTCATAGTCGTACGACAGCGAGCGTCCGTCAAGATTTGCCGTACCTATGGTGCAAAAAAGCCCGTCCACCATCATTATCTTGCTATGGTGAAACGCTCCGTAGCAATACCAGACATATGCGCCACGGTCGGCCAGTTTTTTCATCTCCAAGGACGTAACGTCTCCGTTGGCTCTTCCGTCGCTCTGTGCGGATACCATGACATGAACCTTCACGCCCCTTTCAAGAGCCTTGTAAATGGAATTTTTCACTTCACCAAAGAGACATGGATACGGATTTACTATCTGTATGGAGTCCCGCGCATTGTCTATGGCTATGCAGTAGAGTCGTCTCATGGCGGCAGGTGTCACGCGCGGCACTCTCTGCGCCACCGCCACAAGCATACTGTCGTTGCTGTCCACCCTTGCTATGTATTTCATGGAGTCAAGCCTTTCCCGGGTTACGGCATACCACATATCGGCGAACACCTTCTGGTATCCGTCCACCATGTCGCCACTGGCGCGGAAGTGCATATCCCTCCACTCTCCTATCCTCGGTTTGCCGTGCAGATAATAGTCTGCCACGTTCATTCCGCCCGAATAAACGTATTCTCCGTCTATCACAGCCACTTTGTGGTGGTTTCGGTGCAGAAGGTGGTTAATCCACGGAAAGCGCAACTTGTCGAAAGCGTATATCTCCACACCGGCCTTTCTGAGCTGTCGTATATACCTGTTTTTAAGAGGGCGGGCTCCGTTCCTGTTGGCAAAGGCGTCAAACACCACCCTCACCTCCACCCCTTCGGAGGCTTTTTTCTTCAGTATGTCAAACAAAGTTGTGGTGATGCTGTCCTTCTGGAAACGGAAATAGTCAAGGTGTACGTAACGTGTCGCCTTGCTGACGTCGGCCAACAGAGAATCATACTTTATCTCGCATGTCGGCAGGAGAGACACTTTGTTGTGGCGGTAAAAAGAAAAGCCCTTCTCCTTCATCAGAAGCCTCGCCGTAGCCTCCGAGGAGTTGTGCGCAGGCTCTTCGGCACCCGTCTTTGTGGCGGACAGACACACAAGGCACACCAACAGTCCATAGCGGCGGCAGCGCAACCACGACAGGCTGTGCCGTGTTTTTTCTCCTGCTGAACGCAAACGGTACGTCAATCCATGCATCTGAAATTGTCCACTATGCCTATCAGGTGTTTTTTCTCGTCAACCACCAATACGGCATGTATCTTGCGCCGGTGCATGATGTCGAGTATCTCGTTGAGTTTCAAATCCGGCTTTATACATACCGGTTTGTGCGTCATCACGTCTCTCACCGGCACTCTTGCAAAGCGGTCTTGCAGCCGCTCGGTAGCCCTTCTCACGTCGCCGTCCGTCATTATTCCCAATATGCCACCGTCCGGGTCGCACACCACCACCAGTCCCAGTTTGCCGGCACTCATGGTGATGAGAGCCTTGCCAAGCGGAGTGTCCTCGCCTATCACCGGCAGTTCGTCGGTGCGCATCACATCCTGGGCAGACACCAGCAGTCTGTGTCCGAGCCTGCCTCCGGGGTGGAAACGTGCGAAGTCCCCTTCCTTGAACCCCCTCGCCTCCATCAATGCGCACGCCAAGGCATCCCCCATGGCAAGAGTGGCTGTGGTGCTGGACGTGGGAGCAAGGTTGAGCGGGCAAGCCTCTTCCTCCACCTTCACATGTATGTGGTAGTTGCTGTACTTGGCAAGCAGAGAGTCCGCATTGCCCGACATGCCTACAAGTGGTATCTTCCTTTCTATCAAGTATGGCACAAAACGCAGCAACTCGTCAGTCTGTCCGCTGTTGCTGATGGCAAGCACCACATCGTCGGGGGTCATCACGCCCAAGTCGCCGTGGAACACATCCAACGGGCTGATGAAGAACGACGGCGTGCCGGTGCTGCTGAGAGTGGCGGCTATCTTGGCCCCTATGTGTCCGCTTTTGCCCACACCAGTCACTATCACCTTCCCCTTGCAGCGAAGCACCAACTTCACCACTTCCTCAAAGTTGCTGTCCAGCTGAGGTATAAGTCCCAGCACCGCATTCGCCTCGTCCCTAAGGCATTTCTTGGCTATCTCTATGGAATTTCCGTTCATTGTTTCTTGTTTTTCCGGAAGTGTCAAACCAGCGATTTCACCACTTCCTCCATCTTGTCCAAATAAATCATGTTAGGTCCGTCGCTAAGGGCTTTTTCCGGGTCGGGGTGTGTCTCAAAGAAATATCCCGTAGCTCCGAAAGCCTTTGCGGCAAGTGCCATGGCAGGGACGAACTTACGGTCGCCGCCAGTCTTTCCGTCGTTTCCGCCGGGGCGTTGCACGCTGTGTGTGCAGTCCATCACCACCCGGGGGACAAACTGCCTCATGTCAGATATGTTGCGGAAGTCCACCACCAAGTTGTTGTAACCGTAAATGTTGCCTCTCTCTGTAAGCCATATTTCCTTGGCTCCGCTTTCCATGCATTTCTCCACAGGATAACGCATATCCATACCGCTCAAGAACTGGGCTTTCTTCACGTTCACCACCCTGCCGGTGGCGGAAGCCGCCGTCAAAAGGTCTGTCTGTCTGCACAGGAAAGCGGGTATCTGCAGCACGTCCGCCACCTCTCCGGCAGGTCCAGCCTGACAGCTCTCGTGTATGTCGGTAAGTATGGGAAGTCCGTACCTTTCCTTTATGTCGCCCAACATCTGCAACCCCTTCTCAAGTCCGGGGCCACGGTAGGAATGTATGCTGGTGCGGTTGGCCTTGTCAAAAGAAGCCTTAAAGTATATCTCCAGACTATAGAGAGACTTCAGCCGGCACAACTCTTCCGCCACCGTCTGAAGTATGTCCATGGATTCTATCACACACGGACCGACTATAAAAATAGGTGTCATAAGACTTTCCTTTTGTTCAAATCCTTGCAAAGTTAAGCATTTTTCCCCACATTGTACACATAAAGCCCGCCAAAAATCACTACCTTCGCACCAACTTAAGACAAACAACATACACATTAACACGTATTTTTAGGGAAAATATGAACAAGACTGTAATAAACCGTTACGAGGATTTCCTCCCGTACATGGGGCAATCTCTC
>CAVHCL010000004.1:0-1897 GCA_963634425.1 Bacteroidaceae bacterium | reverse complement strand
GACGCCACGCTCGACCACCAGTGGATTCATGTTGACACGGAAAAGGCAAAGGCAGAAAGCCCGTTCGGGCAGACCATAGCGCACGGCTACCTCACCATGAGCATGATTCCCTATCTGTGGGACCAGATTATAGAGGTGAACAATCTGGAGCGCATGATGAACTACGGTATGGACAAGATGAAATTCTCGCAGCCGGTACTCAGCGGCCAGCACATACGTATGGTCACCAAACTGGAAGACATCGTCAACCTGCGCGGTGCCGTCAAGACCACCATCAAATTCACCATAGAGATACAGGAAACCGGCAAGAAGGCTTTGGAAGGGCTTGCCACCTTCGTGTATTACTTCTCCAAGGCATCTTAGGGATTTCCGTCGTCATACCAGCCCTGTGGTATTTACCCGGGATATAAGAGCTGAGAGAAAAAAGGCGGATGCGCAAGACTCTCCATCTTGCACATCCGCCTTTGATCTTTCACAATATATTTCCAGTGTCACCCGACCTGCCATTCCAGCGTGTTCACGCCGTCCTTCAGGCAGAAGTTCATGCCCACCTTCACCACAGGTTTGCCTTTCATCTTGAATGCGTCGGCGTAACGTTTGGACTCAATCTGTGCGAGGGCTTCCTCCACGCTGCCGTTGAGCTTCAGCTCCATCACATATATGGTGGTCCGTGTCTCGAGGGTGATGTCTATCCTGCCCTTTGCCGTGTGCTGCTCCACCTGTATGCGGTAGTCGGTGAGCATGGCGAATATGATGTAAAGCGTCTGCTGCCAATGACCCTCATAGTGCGTATGGTCGCAGTAAGGCACTGTCTCCAGAAAGTCGGCGAGAAGTTGCAGACCTCCGTCAATGTCACCACGGTTCAGAAAGGCGGATAGTTCGGCAACAGCCACCCGCCCCTCGTCCGTCTTCCTGTCCAGATAGCCGGGCAACAGGCTGTCGTACAGTCCCACCCGTATCTCGTTGTTCGGAATGTCGAGCGTATAGAGGTCTGTGCCGCTGTCGTAGTCCTTGATGGTAAGGTAGCCGCTCTGGTAGAGCAGTGGTATGAGGGTGGTCATGGTCTCCGTGGCTGCGTCGAACGAGACGGCTTTGGCCTTCACCTTTCCCAGCTGCGACGGCTGCACGTCGAACTTCCGCATCATGTTGATGAGGTAGGTGGGTGTGCCAGAGCCGAACCAGTAGGCGTCTATCTTTTGCGCGTTCATGGCCTTTATCAGGCTGAAGGGGTTGAACACATCCTCGGAGTTCTCGCTGAAGTGGTAGCCGTCGTAGTAGTCGGTCAGTTTCTGCAGACACTCCTCGTAGGCCAGACCGAGTGCCCGCCCAAGACACTCCACGTCGGGCCTCATTGTGGTGGCCAGCTCCGTCTTGCTGATGCCGCAGATGGCGGAATACTGGTCGTACATGCTGATGTTGTCGAGGTTGTTCAGTTCGCTGAAGATGCTGAGCTGCGAGAACTTCGTGATGCCCGTGAGGAAGGTGAACTCCAGGTAGGGATCGAGCATTTTGAGCGGACTATAGAAGTTGCGCATCACGTTGCGGAGCACGGACAACTGTGTCTCCTCGTGCACCACATCAAGCAATGGTGCGTCGTACTCGTCAATGATGACCACCACCTTCTGTCCCGTCTGCTCATAGGCTCGTTGCACAAGACCAATAAGACGGTCGTTTGGCTGTATCTCATTCTTTCCTTTGCCATAGATCTGCTCATAAGGCATAAGTCTGAGATTGAGATAATTCTCCAGTTCCTCCTTCCCCATGTGCTTGGCACCGCTCATGTCGAAGTGCAGGACGGGGTGTTTTACCCATTCCTTCTCGTAGTCGGCAATGGCGAGTCCTTCGAAGAGCTCCTTCTTCCCGGCGAAGTAGGCATGGAGCGTGGAGGCGAACAGCG
>CAVHCL010000003.1:0-4605 GCA_963634425.1 Bacteroidaceae bacterium | reverse complement strand
GAGGCAAGATTCTGCATTCCTTCCAAGACCATAATGGACTCTATCAAGGAGTTGGCGGAACAGCCGTTGGACATCAGTTTCAACGAGTCGACACTGGAGATTACCGGGGTTCACAGTTGCGGAACGTTTTCTGTGATGGCACAAGATGCCGCTCCCTACCCCATGGCTCAGCCGCTGAGCGAAGAAGCCTCTGTGGTTCACATGAAATCGGAGACTTTGCTCAACGGCATAAACAGGTGTCTCTTTGCCACAGCCAACGATGAGATACGTATGGTAATGAACGGGGTGTATATGGACATAAAGCCAGACTTCCTGATTTTTGCCGGAACAGACGGACGCAAGTTGGTAAAGAACACGGTGCATTCCGTTCATAGTTGTTTTAATGCCGGGGTGATACTGTCCAAGAAAGTGTGCGCCATACTCAAGAACGTGTTGGACAAAAACGACGAGGAAATAACGTTTGCATTTGACGCAGACAAGGCCGCCATAACGTCCGCGGACACGAAAATGAGTTTCCGGCTTATAGAAGGCAACTACCCCAACTACAATGCGGTAATTCCTGAAAACAATCCGTACAAGGCCGTAGTGGACAGGCTTGCCTTGGTAGGCGCACTGAAACGTGTGAGCGTGTTCTGCAACCAAAGCAGCGGTATGGTAAAGCTCGAACTTGACAATAACTCAATGAAACTGACCGGACAAGACTACGAGTATTCCACAAGAGCTGAAGAACATCTGGTATGCAGTTACGATGGCGCTCACGTATGTATAGGATTCAGTGCACAGTATATGTTGGAGATGGTTTCCATTTTGGACGGAGAGTCCGTTCAGTTGGAACTGGCCGACCCAAGCCGTCCGGGTGTAATACGTCCTGTGGAAGGCGATGCGGACGACGAAGTGCTGATGCTGATAATGCCCATGAGGGTGGAGGACTAAAAAGGAAAAAAAAGCAAAAGGATGAAACTTCAACTGAAGAACCCCATAATATTTTTTGACCTTGAAACCACAGGGCTTGATGTCGCCAACGACCGTATAGTGGAGCTTTGCTACATAAAGGTGGAGCCCAACGGCAACGAAGAGACCAAGTCGATGCGCATCAATCCAGAAAGGCATATCCCGGAGGAGTCCAGTAAGATACATGGAATATGGGACAGTGACGTGAAAGACTGTCCGACGTTCAAACAGATAGCCGCCTCGTTGGCCGCCACGTTCAGCGGATGCGACCTTGCCGGATTCAACAGCAACAAATTTGACATCCCGATGTTGGTGGAGGAATTCATGAGGGCTGGCGTGGATATAGACTTTTCCAAGAGAAAGTTTGTGGACGTTCAGAACATCTATCACAAACTGGAACGCCGCACCCTCATCGCCGCTTACAAGTATTACTGCGGAAAAGACCTTACAGACGCACACTCCGCAATGGCCGACACCAGAGCCACTTACGAGGTGCTAATGGCTCAGTTGGACAGATATCCCGACGATTTGAAGAACGACGTGGGATTTCTTTCTGAATTTTCGCGCATAGGTAACAACATAGATTTTGCCGGAAGGTTTGTATACGCTGAAGACGGAACTGAGTTGGTGAACTTCGGCAAGCACAAGGGTAAGGCGGTGAAAGACGTGCTCGCTACAGACCCTGGTTACTACGGATGGGTAATGCACGGAGATTTCACGATGAACACCAAGCAGGTGCTTATGAAACTGAGGTTCAAATATGCTGGAAGGTAAGAAAATAGTATTGGGCATCACTGGCAGCATTGCAGCCTACAAGTCTTGTCTGTTGGCAAGACTTCTTATAAAGGAGGGTGTGGAAGTGCAGGCTGTAATGACTCCGGCCGCAAAGGAGTTCATCACCCCTCTCTCCATAAGCACACTCACGCGCCGCCCCGCAGTAAGCGAGTTCTTCGACCGCAGGGACGGTTCGTGGCACTCCCACGTAGACCTCGGCCTGTGGGCGGACGCTATGGTCATAGCTCCTGCCACAGCAAGCACCATAAGCAAGATGGCAAACGGTATTGCCGACAATATGTTGACGACAACATACCTTAGCATGAAGGCTCCTGTGTTTGTGGCTCCCGCAATGGACCTGGACATGTATGCCCATCCTTCCACACAACACAACATAGATACGCTTCGCTCATACGGCAACTATGTCATAGAGCCTGCCACAGGCTTCCTTGCAAGCAAACTTGAAGGCAAGGGCAGGATGGAAGAACCGGAAAACATTGTACGGGCATTGCGTGAACGGCTCTCGCAAAACCACGACTTAAAAGACAAGCGGGTGATGATAACCGCAGGACCGACATACGAAAAGATAGACCCAGTACGTTTCATAGGCAATTACAGCAGTGGCAAGATGGGATTTGCCTTGGCGGAGGAATGTGCCGCCCGAGGCGCTCGCGTCACACTCATAACCGGTCCTGTTTCCGTCCGCACCGCACATAGTAACATAGAACGTACGGACGTGGAAAGTGCGGAAGAAATGTACACTGAAGCTGTCAAGAGTTTCCGTGACGCGGACATTGCTGTTCTCTGTGCCGCCGTGGCAGACTTCACCGTTCCCGAAGCTGCGCACACCAAGATAAAACGTGACGGTAACACCCTTACGTTGACGTTGCACCCAACACGCGATATAGCCCATGACCTTGGAGCCATGAAGAAGCCGGGGCAAATATTGGCCGGTTTCGCTCTGGAGACAGACAACGAGGAAACGAACGCACAAGAGAAAATGAAGAGGAAAAACCTCGACTTCATAGTGCTTAACAGTCTCCGTGACGAGGGGGCGTGCTTCCGTCACGACACCAATAAAGTTTCCATCATAGACAGTTTGGGAAAGACTTCGTTCCCTCTCAAGGATAAAAAAGAAGTGGCCAAGGATATCATAGACTATGTGGTAAAGACACGAAGAATATGAGAAAACCGGGAATTGTCATCTTCATATCATCTTTTCTCTGTGCCTCTGCAATGGGTTCGGCACAGGAACTTGACGCAAAGGTGAACATCAACACATCTCAGGTTGAGAACACTAAGAAAGAGGTCTTTGAGAAACTAAAGACAACGATAACAGACTTCCTCAACAATCACAAATGGACGGAACTCTCATTCAAGGACGGTGAGAAAATACAATGCAACTTCAACATTACCGTAAACACATATAGTCCTACCGACAATTCTTTCACGTGCACACTGCTTATGACAAGTACACGTCCTGTCTACAACAGTTCGTACACTACTACCGCATATGCGATAAACGATGAAGCGTTCAATTTTACCTTCAATGAGTTTGACCAATTGGAATACCAACCCGGGCAGATTAGCAACAATCTGGTAGCACTGTTGTCATACTACGCTTATATGATTATAGGGATGGACATGGACACAATGTCTCCAATGGGCGGAACGGACTTCTTCCATACGGCCGAAGACATAGTTTCCGCCGGTGACGGATTGGGCTTCCCCGGATGGAAAGCTTTCGGAGACAACAAGAACAGGTTTGCCCTGCTGCATGACTATATAGACGGATCCATGGAACCGTTGAGGACATTCAACTACGTTTATCACCGTAAAGGTCTGGATGTGATGGCAGAAGCGCCCGACTCGGCACGTGCCGCTATCCTTTCCGGTTTGGAATTGCTTGAAGAAGCGCACAACGCCAAGAACATGACACATGTGGTGCTTCTCTTCACCGAATACAAAAGGGACGAACTTGTAAACATCTTCTCAGGCAAAGGCACTTCCGAGGAAAAGGAAAAAGCATACGAGATACTTTTCGGCATAGACGCTTCACAAAACGCCAAGTGGGAAAAGATAAAAAAAGGTAAGTCTTGAGTTTAACGTTTAATACTTCTATGCTTACACATCTCTATATCAAGAACTACGCACTGATAAGACAACTTGACATACAATTCACCAACGGCTTCTCGGTGATTACTGGAGAGACCGGTGCCGGCAAGTCCATCATACTTGGCGCCATCTCCATTCTGTTGGGACAGAGAGTAGACAGTAAAAGTATTATGGAGGGAGCAGACCGTTGCACCATAGAAGCCACATGGAACATTGACGGTTACCGTCTGCAACAACTGTTTGAGGAAAACGACATTGACTACGACCCTCACGAGTGTGTCATAAGAAGGGAATTCACCTCTGCGGGCAAAAGCAGGTCTTTCGTCAACGACACGCCAGTGACTCTATTAATGCTCAAGCAATTGGGCATAAAACTTGTGGACATACACTCACAACACAACAATCTGTTGTTAGGCAACGAAGACTACCAACTGGGAATACTTGACACCATGGCCGGACACTCGACACTCGTGGAAGAGTACATCGCGTCCTACAACAAATACAAGGAAACGGAAAAACGCCTTGCGGAGGTTTTGGAAGAGATGCAAACAGCAAATGCGGAAAGGGACTTCACGGCATTTCAACTGGAACAGCTACAGACATTCTCTCCCAAGGAAAATGAAGACGAGTTGCTTGAAAACGAACTGAACGAGTTGTCGCATGCCGAGGAAATAAAGAAAGCGTTGTATGAGGCAAGTTCCCTCTTTTCCAACGAATCGGAAACAGGAGGTGTGCTTGAACAGACAAAACGCATCTGTTCCATCC
>CAVHCL010000002.1:8227-17978 GCA_963634425.1 Bacteroidaceae bacterium | reverse complement strand
GCTGCGTCCATAGCCACATACTCCTTTTGAAGCTCCAGATAATGCTTCAACTCAGAGAACAAAGTCTGGAACTGTTCTGTATATTTGCCAGTCAATGGCATGCGCTTGAATTGGTTGGGTTAAGCCTCCTCGTTTTTGCCCGACTGCAGTTCCTCCGCAATCTCGTCTACGAGATCCGACATTTCCTTTTTGTTGAGTTTGATCCCTCTCCTGCGCAATGCTTCCGCAATCTTTTCGCGGAGGTCTGTTCCCTTCTCAGGAGCGAACAACAAGCCACATGCCGCGCCAATGGCAGCTCCGCCTACAAAGGCTACAAGATAATTCAAAGCTTTCATAAATCCTCTACATTAGTAAATGTTCAACTTTCAACAATGCAAATGTATGCATATTTTCCGACATTCGTGTTTTTGGTGGTGTTTTGGCGACTTATTTAACATTTTTTATTCGCTTTTTGACATTGCCGTGTTGTGTGTATTTGTAATTTTGAGTAATTTTGCAGCAGAATGAGATAAACGAGAAACAATTTTAAAACATCAAGTATGAAAAAGACATTGTTTATGGGTGCTGCTCTGTGTGCAGTATTGGCCATGACATCCTGCAAGAGTAAGGAGAGCGCTTATAAGAAAGCTTACGAAAAGGCAAAGGCTCAGACAGAGACCCAGACACAGACTCCCGTAGCCACTACTCCTGTCCAGCCGGCCACTCCTGCCAAGACAACTCCGGTTCAGACCACACCAACGGTGGACTACAGCAACGTTGCTGTACGGACAGAAAACGTTTCGCTTGTCTCCGGTACTCCGCTCAAGGCTTACAGCGTGGTGGTAGGAAGCTTCGGCGTTCAGTCCAATGCCACAGGCCTCAGCTCCACTCTTGCCAGTGCGGGCTACAGCCCACGCGTGCTGAGGGCTTCCACAGCCAACGGCATCATGTTCCGCGTGGTGGCTTCCAGCTTTGACACCAAGGCAGAGGCTGCGCAGAGCCGCAATTCGCTGATAGGCAAGTATCCCGGCACTTGGTTGCTTTACCAGAAATGAGGGGCTAAACACCCGTAAAGAGTGGGTAGAATACTCTCAATAGACTATGGGGTCCGTCGAACAGGATTGGCTGTGACGGACCCTTTGCAGATAATAGCGGGTGGGCTCACCACTGTGGAGACATCTTCGCTGGCAGACTATCTTCGTCGGTACACGTCCGCTGAGAAAGTGGAACGTTTTGTGGTGGGACTGCCTAAGCAAACCAACGGAAAAGACAGCGACAACCTGCCCCGGGTGATGGCATTCGCAGCCGAGTTGGCAAAGATGTTCCCGGACATTCCGATAGACATGTGGGATGAACGCTATACCAGTGTGATGGCTCACAGAACCGTGCTGATGAGCGGCAAGGGAAAGATGGCGCGCCGGGACAAGGCTCTTATAGACGAGATAAGTGCCACAATAATATTGCAAGGATGGATGGAGTCGAGAAGGACAATGTAAATGTAGCCATAAGGTCGACTTCACCGGCAAGTGGGCGGCTTCGTCCTGTATAGTTGATTTTTGATATTTTTTCTGTACATTATACACAGTATTATATATGGTATTGCCTATATACACATACGGACAGCCTGTTTTGAGAAAGGTGGCGGAGGACATCACTCCCGATTATCCCGGACTCGACGGCTTGATAAAGGATATGTATGACACTCTCGACAAGAGCGAGGGTATCGGTCTGGCCGCTCCGCAGATAGGGCTGAGTATCCGCCTTGTGGTGATAAACCTCAACCCCCTCTCCGACGAGTTGCCACAATACGAAGGTTATGTGCACACGTTTATCAATCCCCGCATAGAGGAAGAGGACGACAGCGAGACAGAGGCCATGGAGGAAGGCTGTCTCAGTCTTCCGGGGATACACGAGAGTGTACGTCGTCCGACGCGTGTGCGTGTAACATATCTTGACGAGAATTTCCAACCGCATGACGAATGGGTGGACGGATACTTGGCACGTGTGATGCAGCACGAGTTTGACCATTTGGACGGCATCGTGTACACAGACCACCTTGTGGGACTACGCAAGCAACTTGTGCGTTCCAAACTGGGAGCCATAGCCAAGGGCAAGTTCTCCTGCAACTACAAGGTGAAACCGAAGAGGTGAGTTCCTTGATTGTGACGGATGACGTGATGCCGGAATAGTGATGTGCGGAGATGGGTAGGTACAGGTTCGTTTTTACTGCGTTGCTCTCGCTCGTTTTGCTGTGTGCCAGCCGGGCGTATGCACAGATTAACGCTGAACGGGTATTGCTTATGGGACGCAATGCCCTGTACTACGAAGACTATGTGCTTGCCATACAGCGTTTCAATATGGTGATAAACGCCAAGCCATGGCTGGGGGAACCGTATTTTTACCGGGGGCTGGCCAAGTTCTACCTTGAGGACTTCCAAGGAGCCGAGATAGACTGCAGCAGTGCGATAGAACGCAATCCGTACGCCGTGGACAACTATGTCTTGCGGGCTCTTGCCCGAATCAACCAGAATCGGTTTGCCCTTGCTGAAGACGATTACAGGGAAGCCCTTGCCATCAATCCGCTTGAGAAGAACTGCTGGCACAACATGGTTTTGTGCCAAATGGAACTGAAAGAGTACGAGCGCGCCGACTCCTCTTTGGACGTGATGATAAAACATTGGGCCAAAGACAGTGAGGTGTACACCATGAAATCGCAGGTATCCCTTGCGCGTAAGGACAGCGTCAAGGCGGAAGATTGGGTGGACATGGCTTTGGGCGAAAACGCCTACGACGGAAAGGCGTGGGGGTTGAAGGCGATGTTCCAAGCGGCGAGAGAGGAATACGCGGAGGCGGAGGCCTCGCTCGACAAGTCCATACTGCAGATGCCTAAGGAGTCCGGACTTTATGTCAACCGTGCTCTTGTGCGTTATCATCAAGACAACCTCAGAGGTGCCATGTCCGACTACGACACGGCTCTGGATATAGACCAAAACAGCTATATAGCGCACTTCAACCGTGCCTTGCTTCGCGCCAATGTTGGTGACGACAACCTCGCAATAGAGGATTTCAATTTTGTCCTCGACTTGGAGCCTGACAACACCATAGCCCTTTACAACCGTGCCTTGCTGCTCGACATTGTGGGTGACTACAAGGGAGCGATACGCGACATCAGTGCCGTGATTAAGGATTACCCTGAGTTCTGGGAGGGCTACAGGCGGCGTGCGGAGATTTTAAGGAAAGTGGGCGACGTGTATGGCGCTGAGCGTGACGAGTTCAAGATATTGAAAGCGCACATGGAAGTGGCAGCGGGCACACACAAACCTTCCGGCAAGACAAGGAAGAAAAGCGAGCGCAACATAGAGGACTACGCCAAACTGGTGGAAGAAGACACCATGGAGAACGACAACGAATATGCCACCGACTACCGTGGTAGGGTGCAAAATCGTCATGCGGAACTAAAGGCGGACCACATCTATGTGCTTACCTATTATATGCAGCCGTCCGACGTGAAGCTCTATTCGGCTTACTCCCCGGAGTTGGATGAACTGAACGGAAGCAATACTCTTCCCGGACGGCTTTTCCTTGCTGATACCGAACAGACAATGACTGAAGCAAGGACGGAAGCCCATCTCTCCCATATAACAAGCCTTACAGATTCGCTCGCGTCGAATCCGCATGAGAGGAACTTTCTCCTCAGCAGGGCTCTCGACTACTATCATGTCCGCGATTTTGAGAATGCGGTGGCGGACATGAACACTTGTATACAACACAATGGGGAAGATGTGATAACCCTTTCCCTGCGTGCCCAAAGCAGATTTGCACAGTTGAGGGTACAAGGGTCCACGCTCTCCGCTTCGGACCTCAGGCTGGGCTATCTTATGGTGATGCAAGATTATATAAAGGCGTCGGAGATGCAACCGGAGTCCCCGTTTCTCAATTATAATGCAGGATGCGTCATGGTGGAGTTGGCGGACTATACCGGCGCGGCGTCCGTTTTCGGCAAAGCCATAGAGCAAGACCCACTTTTCCCTGACGCATACTTCGGGAGGGGAGTGGCACTCATCCTTGGAGGAAAAGTCCAAGAGGGACTTTCCGACCTTAGCAAAGCCGGAGAATACGGGTTGTACTCTGCGTACAATTTGATAAAGAAGTACTCAAGTCAGAAAAAATGAATATAAAAGAGGAAACTTTCTTCTCTGCGCTTGTCCCCCTTTGGGAATAAATTGTTAACTTTGCGTCTCAATTGTAGGAATATAGTAAAGAATTACGAACATAGAACATCATACGACAGACAATGATTAAGATTACATTTCCGGACGGCTCCGTGCGCGAATACGAGGCAGGGGTTAACGGCCATGAGATTGCCGCAAGCATTTCGTCGCGTCTTGCCCAAGAGGTGATAGCGTGCGGTGTTAACGGAGAGACAGTGGAGCTTAACAGACCCATTGACGCAGATGCAGCCATCAAGCTCTACAAGTTTGACGACGAGGAGGGAAAGCACGCATTCTGGCATACCAGCGCACATCTTTTGGCGGAGGCTCTGCAGGAGCTGTATCCAGGAATACAGTTCGGATTCGGCCCTGCCATAGAGAACGGTTTCTTCTATGACGTGTTGCTGCCTAACGGCGAAATGATAAAAGAGGGCGATTTCAAGCAGATAGAAGACAAGATGCTGGATCTGGCGCGCAAGGACGAGCCAGTGGTGCGCAATGAAGTGAGCAAGGCGGAATGTCTTGCCCAGTTTCACGAGGCTGGACAGGCCTATAAGTGCGAGCATATAGAGCAGGATTTGGAGGATGGCAGCATCACTACGTACACGCAGGGCAATTTCACCGATTTGTGCAAAGGTCCGCATATAGTTTCCACAGGCATCATCAAGGCTGTAAAGTTGATGAGCGTGGCAGGCGCTTTCTGGAGAGGCGACGCTTCCAAAGACCAGATGCAACGCATCTACGGCATATCCTATCCCAAGAAGAAGATGCTGGACGAGTATCTGCAGATGCTCGAGGAGGCTAAAAAACGCGACCACCGCAAGATAGGCAAGGAGATGGAACTCTTCATGTTCTCCGAGAGGGTGGGAAAGGGACTCCCCATTTGGTTGCCAAAAGGAACTGACCTCCGTCTCCGCCTTCAGGAACTGCTCCGTCGTATACAACGCAAATACGGATACCAAGAAGTCATTACACCGAATATAGGAGGAAAGAATCTTTATATGACTTCAGGCCATTGGGATCATTACGGCAAGGACAGCTTCCAACCTATCCACACGCCCGAAGAGGATGAGGAGTACCTGTTGAAACCCATGAACTGTCCTCACCACTGTGAGGTGTACGCCAACAGACCACGTTCATACAAAGAGCTGCCTTTCCGTTGCGCGGAGTTCGGCACGGTGTACCGTTACGAGCAGAGCGGCGAATTGCACGGACTCACGCGTGTGCGCTGCTTCACTCAGGACGATGCGCACATCTTCTGCCGTCCCGACCAGGTGAAGGATGAGTTCATCAAGGTTGTGGAGATTATACAGCGGGTTTTCGCCACCTTCAACTTCAGCGACGATAATGTGGAGGTGCAGATTTCCCTGCGCGACAAGAACGACAAGGAGAAATACATAGGCTCAGACGAAGATTGGGCAACGGCGGAAAAAGCCATCATCGATGCCTGTGCCGAAAAAGGTATGAAGGCCAAGGTGGAATATGGCGAAGCCGCATTCTACGGTCCCAAACTTGACTTTATGGTTAAGGACGCTATAGGCCGGCGTTGGCAGTTGGGGACGATACAGGTGGATTATCAGTTGCCGCAGAGGTTCCAATTGGAGTATATCGGCGAGGACAATGCGAAACATCGTCCGGTGATGATACACCGCGCTCCGTTTGGCAGTATGGAACGTTTTGTGGCTGTGCTTATCGAACACACCGCCGGACGTTTCCCATTGTGGCTTACGCCCGACCAAGTGGCGATACTTCCTGTCAGCGAGAAGTACGCCGGTTACGCCTCCAGGCTCAAAGAGTATTTCGACACTCAGGACATACGTTCGTACATTGACGACCGTAACGAAAAGATAGGCAGAAAGATTCGTGACAATGAGATGAAGCACATCCCATACCTTTTGGTTGTGGGTGAAAAGGAACAAGCCGACGGCACTGTAAGTTTCCGCCAACAAGGTGGTGGAGAACAGGGAACGCTGAAATTCGAGGATTTCGCAAAGAAAATCAACGATGAGGTGCGTAGTATGACGGAAAATTGTTAATTTTGCACCTGATTTCAAAAAATATTGATGAAGAAGGACAACCTTAGGCAGCAGTATCGCGTCAACGAGCAGATTCGTGTTCGCGAGGTTCGTATTGTAGGAGACGGTATAGAATCGACGGTACTACCGACATTTAAGGCCATGCAGGTGGCAGAACAGCGTGGCGTGGACTTGGTGGAGATTTCACCTAACGCAGACCCTCCGGTGTGCCGTCTTATAGACTACAGCAAGTTCATCTACCAACAGAAGAAGCACCAGAAGGAAATCAAGGCAAAACAGGTGAAGGTGGATGTCAAGGAAATCCGTTTTGGTCCGCAGACGGACGACCACGACTACAATTTCAAGTTGAAGCATGCCCAGGGGTTTCTTTCAGACGGAGACAAGGTGAAGGCGTATGTGTTCTTCAAGGGACGCAGTATCCTTTTCAAGGAGCAGGGCGAGACATTGCTGTTGCGTTTTGCCGCTGACTTGGAGGATTATGGCAGGGTAGAGCAGATGCCGCAGCTCGAGGGCAAGCGTATGATAATGTTCATCGCTCCAAAGAAATCAAACGGCGGTGTCAGGAAGTCTGCGCAGGAGTCTGCTATCCTGGATGGCGAAGACGCAGCCGAAGTAAAAGTGAAGAAAGCTCCACAACAGAAAGCCCGGAAAGAGTACACGGGGCCTAAGGTGGAAGGGGAAGACTTTGACGATTGAGATAAAACCGCAAGAGATAGTGCGTAACGCCTTGGTGTATGCGTTGCCACATCCTATATTAACAAATTAAAACAAAAATACAATTATGCCAAAAGTAAAGACTAATTCCGGTGCAAAGAAGAGATTCGCACTCACCGGTACGGGCAAGGTAAAGCGTCACCACGCATACCACAGCCACATCTTGACGAAGAAGACAAAGAAGCAGAAGAGAAATCTCGTACACACCGGCTTGGTGGTGAAAGAGAACATGAAGCAGGTGCGCAGCCTCCTCTGTATGCGTTAATCCACAGTCAGGATAAAAGTTTTAACTTTAGTTATTAACCGAACGGTTAGCTCAAAGTTCGTCTCACTCTGGCGACGCTAACGTTCAAAAAGAAACAAAATTATGCCAAGATCAGTAAATCATGTTGCTTCGAGAGCAAAGAGAAAGAAAATTCTGGGTTTGACCAGAGGTTATTTCGGAGCACGCAAGAATGTATGGACTGTTGCCAAGAACACTTGGGAGAAAGGTCTCACATATGCGTACCGCGACCGTCGTAACAAAAAGCGTACTTTCCGCGCATTGTGGATTCAGCGTATCAACGCAGCCGCCCGTATGGAGGGGCTGAGCTATTCTGCGCTCATGGGACTCCTGCACAAGGCTGGCATTGAAATCAACCGTAAGGTGTTGGCTGACCTTGCCGTCAACCATCCTGAGGCGTTCAAGGCCGTCGTTAACAAAGTGAAGTAAGAAGTCGGATTTATAACAATTTGTAAGACAATGGGGGGACTCCTGATTAGGGGCATCCCCTCGTTTTTTATACAGCCAGATTACGCGTTCTGGGCAAACGCTAAGTGTCGCAGAAGAGTGAGAGTTGTACAGTCTTGAACTTCCGGTAGCCGCCGGGGGCAGACTCTGCTACATTACAACAGCCGTCTTCCTCTTTTGGATCGTCTTTCAGGTCAATGAAAAAGTCAGGCTGGACGGCCATGTCCGGCTTTATGGAATAGATACCGTGCCTGTTTTTCCTGAATATGGACTGCCGTTTCCTGCTCATCCTCCACAAGTATCCCCCTATGCTCTTGTCTATGCTGCTAAAGGTGATTTCGGGCTTGAACAAGTCGGCATGGAGGTTGTAAATCCGTTTGGCTATGCAGCCCACCTTCATGCCGTCTTCTCCGCAGGATATCAGAATGTCCACAATCTCCTTATGGTAAATATTACGCATACCACAAAGGTATGGAAAATTTGTTAAAACATAACTTTTCACAGAGGCTCTTTTTGGCAATGATGCCGAAATGTCGTAACTTTGTCCGCAGATGTGTGCATAAATAGATAAGGAATACGTAGTAATATAATTAAAAACGGACATGAAAAGTAATTCTGTTTTATTTCTTGCAGCGATGGCTGTGGCGTTTGCGTCGTGTAGTAAAGAGGGCGACAACCATGTACTGGATGTCGTTTACCCTAAGCCGTATACTGTATTGTATGCCGACCATGTAAAAGATTCCATAATATTCACCACACTCGACAGTTATTCTATAGACACATACGACACATGGGTGGCGTTGGTTGGCGAAAAATCGTACACCTTCGATTACAACAGTTCTTATGCGTACAACTTCATACGGCAGTTGGAATTCCAGCCCAACACGTCCGGTGTGACTCGCGTCACTGTGGTCGGCATCAATTCGTATGAGTACCAGTCCGGCGGGAGATACTATCAATTGGGTTTCCTCAACATCAAGCACCCGGCACCTATGCCCAAAGAATACGTGGCGTTCGGCATACCCAAAGAGGTCACCTTCTCGCTGGCGGACAGTGCCGACGTGCAGATTGACTCTTTGGCGTTCAACGTTGTGGACACGTGGGACGTAAGTTTTGAAGACGGGGTTGGGCAGGAATGGATTTCCCTGGACAGGACAAACGGTTCTGGCGGTGACGCCAAAGTGAAGCTAAGTCTGTCGCCCAACAAAGATATGGAGAACGACCGCAAAGCCACGCTCGTCATCTCGTCAAACGGAGTGGAGAATAAGATAGAGGTAACGCAGTACAAAGCTACCCAGGAGCAGTATAACAAGATGCAATGACGCAGTACTCCATGTTTTCGGAAGAAGACTTCCGGGGGGACACACGTCTCGACGGGCGTGTGGTTTGTGTTCTTGGCAAGTTTAGGCAGCCGCAGAAAGTGCTGCAACAGTTGTTCCAATCTTTTGGGGCAGACTGCCGCCCTGCAGTAAAGGTCAGCAGGAGCGTCCACTATGTCCTCGTGGGTCAGGATGCGCCCATAGAACAGACGGAATATCTGCGCACGTTGGAGTTCAACGGCTACAGGCCGCGCATCCTTTACCAAAAGGACATAGACTCCATACAACAGGGGCATCTGAGTGAATACATAGTTCCCAAAGTCATTTCCAAGGATTTGCACTTGGACATCCGGCATTACGAGATGTTTCGGCTCAACTATGCTTCGGCCGCCAATCCTCTCTACACATGCGAATTGTTTGTGGCGGCGGACACCCGGACACCGCAGCCTGTCCTGTACCAGAAATTAGGCGATAGGGGAGTGTACGCCAATTCTTATATAGACGATACCACGGATGTGCTGGTGGTGAGCGACAAGACTTTGGAATGTCTGAGAAGAGGTGAGCGCGATGCCACCGCCAAACTTATAGAAAACGTCTACAACAATAGCAAGGCGCAGAACTACCGTTATGTGATGACCGGCGAGAGCGAACTTCTCGAATGGCTTGGCCATATAGGATAACTTGCGCAGGGCGGGTATTATTTTTAGAACTTGCCTTCCGCAATTTGTCGGCAATTGATTTTTGAGGTCAAGCAAAAAAAAA
>CAVHCL010000002.1:873-8217 GCA_963634425.1 Bacteroidaceae bacterium | reverse complement strand
ATGTCGTATCTTTGCCTGCGAGAACAGTAAAGGTATTATTCATCAATTTAGACGAACAGAATTATGGCAAACAAGTATGCAGGAACACAGACAGAGAAGAATCTCGAAGCGGCGTTTGCGGGCGAATCTCAGGCTCGCAACAAGTACACTTACTTTGCTTCACGCGCAAAGAAGGACGGTTTTGAACAGATAGCCGCCATCTTCCAACAGACGGCAGACAATGAGAAGGAGCATGCCAAGGTGTGGTACAAGGAACTTCATGACGGGGTAGGCTCTACCGCCGAGAACCTTCTTGACGCTGCCGAGGGAGAGAACTACGAATGGACAGATATGTATGAGGGTTTTGCGAAAACCGCCGAAGAAGAGGGCTTTAAGGCCCTTGCGGCAAAGTTCCGTCTCGTGGCGGCCATAGAGAAGCGTCACGAGGAGCGTTATCGCGCCCTGCTTCATAACGTTGAGGCTCAGGAGGTGTTTGAGAAGAGTGAAGTGAAGGTGTGGGAGTGCCGCAATTGCGGTCACATCGTAGTGGGAAACAAGGCTCCCCAGATCTGTCCCACGTGCGCACACCCGCAGTCTTACTTCGAGGTACACATCGACAACTTCTGAACAACCACACTTGGCATACGGCGTGTTTTTTGTTCTTAGTGTCGTATGTTCGGTGTATGCGGTTTCCGATGCCGCCAATGCGGCATCGGAAACTGTATTATTTCATCAGCACCTTCTTTCCGTCCTTTATGTAGAGACCCTTGGACGGCCGTGTCACCGCTCTTCCTAGAAGGTCATAGACCACGGTGTGACTTTCCGCATCTTGCTCGGCGATGCCATCTATGCCTGTTCCGCCGTCAAAACAGAAACTGATGAGACCGTTGTTCTCCTGTATCTTGGTAATGGGATGCCCCATCTTTCTCACCCCGTCGGCGTTTCTGTTGTACAGTGTGGCGGCAGGGGTGGAGGTGTCTGTCAGTGCCGTATTCCCGGAGGTGCCTGGCCAAGGGTCGCCGGCAAGGTCTGCGTTGGTTTTGTTGCTTAGCACCCCGTCGGCCGGTATGATGGTCATTCTCTGATGGGAGGCTACGGTGTTTACCGTGTTGTCAGCCCATGCCTTGTTGTCGAAATCCACGTGTGTCACTATCATTCCGTGTCCGTAGATATACTTGTCCCATCCTTTTTTCTGTCTGTTCTCCAGCATGTAGTATTCGTTGCTGTTGCCGCTGTTGCGTATCATGTACGCCACAGGTTCGTCCGTGATGGCCGGCATGGAGGTGACCACAGTGGGGTCGGTAAGTTCCACTGGTGTAAGCCACCCGCAGTACATTCTCTCGTACGAGGTATATGAGATAGGGCATCTTCCGTTGTCGTTGGGGCCGTTGTACATGCCGTAGTCCATAAGGTCCCAACAGTCCATGCCGAAGTTCTTGCCTGCAGTGTCGTATGTGTCCGGGAGGCAGAGACAATGGCTGAACTCGTGGCAGGCTGTGCCTATGCCGTCCAGTTCTTCTCCGGAGTTTCCGTTGAGCTCACACGAGCAGGCATACGTGTCTATGGTGACACCGTCCAATGTGATTGCGCCCGGACCGTCTCCCGCCCGGGCCGCGCTGGAGAGTTCCCATTCGTGTGGCCAAATGGCTTCCTCGTAGTCGCTCGCAGCCTCGCCATACCCGGCATAGACCACGAAAACTTGTTCCACCTCTCCGTCTCCGTCCCAGTCGTAGTCCTTGAAGTTGACGTCTTCGTCGGCAAGCGCCACAGCCTCGGCTACCATCTCGGCAGGATGCTTGTCATTGTCGTAAGAGTCGTTGCTCCCGTAGTAGGACATAGTCTTGGACAGCTGATAGGGACCCACCACATCGAAGTTGATTTGGAATTTGCCGTAGCTGACATCGTGGAAGTACTCCGACACAGACCCTCCGAAACCGTCCTGTGTATATCCTTTTTTGTTGAAGAAGTCGTTGAAGTCCGAATTGGTGTGTTTCATCTTGACGTCGGTGTAGTTGACGAGTATCACCAGTCCTTTCATTTCTCCGGATATGGGGTTTTGCTCGGCTCCCCATCCAGTCACTTTCCTTTTTGCTCTTGCGGCTCTGCGCCTGTTGTGTGCGTTAAGCCTGTCCGCCCATTCCGCTTCCAGCTTTTCCGTGGGCACTTCCGCAAAAGTGCCGTCTGCACAGCTCCGGTAATTGCGTCCCTCCCCGTCTTGGTAGAAATGGATGTGCTCGTCGCCGGTAAACGTCACCTCCACCTTATTGCCGTTGGTCAGGGTAATGGTCTTTTTCAGTCTCTTGGCAGGCACTGCCCATGCCAAGTCGCAGACAAGGCAGGCAACCAGCAGGTATAATGTCTTTCTCATATTGTCGTCTTTGTTGTTTTTACATATTATATGTGTGGCGGCCGCTGTGTCAGTTCACCACAAGTTTCACGCTTCTTTCTTTGCCGTTTTTCGTCTTCACCACATACACTCCGCTTCTTATGTTCAGTCTGTGCAGTTCGTCCGCAAAGCGCTCCGTCACCAGTTTGCCGTCAGCGCTGTATATGCTTATCATGCGCATACTGCCTGTGATGTCGGAAAGTCCGTCCTCTGTGGTGCTGAAGATTTCCGACTCAGCCCAGCCGCTGTCTCTCCATTTGTCGGAGATGGCGCGTACTGCATAACGGTATGACTCGCCCGGGGTAAGTCCCTGCACATGGAAGCTGTTGGCTGCAATGCTGTCGGCACAGAGCACGGTGTCTCCAAACTGTCCGAACACCCTGATGTCGTACATCTCGGCATTCTCCACGGCGTGCCATCCCAGAGAAGCCTCTGTGTCTGTTGTGCATTCCCCCGTGAGTTCCGTGGGCGGGCTTAGTGTGCCGAGAGGACAGTATTTGAGAGTGATTACTCCGTTCCCGGTCTGCTGTATGTCATAGATAGGTTTGCCCATATACCCTCCGGTGAAGACCACGCTGGCAGGCGTGGAGCCGTCGGTAAGTTCACGGTTGTCTGTGTTCCCCGGGAAAAGGTGTCCGCGGAAGTCCTCTTTTAGCTGTTGTGCACTGATGGCGTTGGCGATGCCCGTGTAAGAGTTGTTGGCTGGTATGATGGCGTACCTTGTGTGGTTGGGGTCTACGTTCACCCTGTTGGATATCCATGCGCTGCGGAGGTAGTCTACGTGTGTCACCATCAGACCGCCGCCGAAAAGGCCGCACAACTTTCCGTCCCATCCCTTGGCTTGCCGGTTCTCCAATATGTAATATTCGTCAGGGTTGGCGTCGTTCACTATTTTGTAAGCCTTGCCTCCGTCTGCGAAACACATAAGGTGCAGTGTGCAGGGGCCGTCGGGCGCGGGAATGTCGTCCCATCCCATGAACCAGCGTTCGTAAGCCGTGTATGCCGCAGGGTTAAGTCCGTTGTTCACATACGCCCCGTAGTCCATAATGCTCCAGTAGTCCATGCTGAATGTACTGCCGTTGGTGTCGTACATATCAGGCAGCCCCATGGCGTGGCTCAACTCGTGCAGGCATGTGCCCAGCCCGTCGGGGCGCGGTGTCGTAGGCTTCCCTCCGCTCGCCCCTTGGAACATCTCGCAGCACGACGAGCATCCGCCTATCTTCACTCCGTCCACAGAGACCGATGTGGGCATCTCCTTGGGCCAGATAACGTCGGTTATGCCGAAACGGTTGGTGTAGTTCTGCCCAGGGCCGGCGTATATTATCAATGCGGCATCCACAGTGCCGTTGCCGTCGTTGTCGTATATCCGCCAGTCCTTGCCGTGGAGTGCCTTGTTGAGGCTTTCGTTGAGAAAACGGCTGTAGTTCACGTCATGGACGGCTCCGGCATCCTTGCCGTAGTAGGAATATGCGGAATCCAGACGTATGGGACCTATCACGTCAAACTCTGGCTCGAACAGTCCCCTGCTCATGTCCGTGAAGAAACTTCTCACGCTGCCGTAGCATCCGTTTGCGGTAAAGTCTTCTCCATTGCAGTATGCGTTATAGTATTCCCATACGGAAGAGGAGTCTGCAGCCACGGAAAAGTCTTTGTCGGCAAATGAAGCCAGTATCACCGGAATGTGTTTCTTGCCTTCCGGTTTGACAAGGGCGTCGCCCACTGTTCCCACTTTGCGCCTTACATACATCCTTTTCCGCTCAGCCATGCTCCGGTATTCATCAGCGGTAAATCCTGTGAGTACGAATCCGTCACCGTCGTGCTCTATCACCAAACCGTCGTCAGTCACGAAATACGACTGAAGCTCGTCTCCGTAGGCAATGGCGTAAACCTCGCTCCCGTCGGCAAGACGCAATAAAGTGTGCGTCTTCTCTACGGGCGCGGCCGTGGCGGCTGATGCCAACGCCAAGCACAACGCAGACAGTGTGCACCTCATTCTATCCATAATATATACCCAATTATGTTATGCATATGTGCGTGAATTGGATACAAAGTTACATTTTTCCCCTCAAATTGAACAAAAAACTCTGCCTATGTTTGCGGCTCTCATATAAAATACGTAATTTTGTGGACGTAAAAAGGGGGATTAGCTCAGCTGGCTAGAGCGCTTGCATGGCATGCAAGAGGTCATCGGTTCGAACCCGATATTCTCCACAGGCACCCTTCTCTGTCCGCGAGGAGGGTGTTTTCACAAACAAGCGTCACTTATCATTTGCAATATTATGAAATACGGGTTTGACAACGACAAGTACATAGCCATTCAGTCAAAACACATACAGGAGCGCATAGCGCAGTTCTCGGGCAAGCTTTATCTGGAACTTGGCGGCAAACTGTTTGACGACAACCACGCGAGCCGCATTTTGCCCGGTTTCAAACCGGACAGCAAGCTGCACATGCTGCGTAAGTTGAGCTCGTCCATAGAGATAGTGATAGTAATCAGTGCCAAGGACATAGAGAGAAACAAGGTGCGTAACGACCTCGGAATTACCTACGACGAGGATGTGCTCCGCCTGCGCACGGAATTCCTTAACCGTGGTTTCTATGTGGGCAGTGTGGTGATAACCCACTACAACGGGCAAAGCTCCGCAGCCGCATACCGCAGGCGTTTGGAGTCTCTCGGCATAAAGGCTTACTACCACTACACCATAGAGGGCTACCCCAACAACGTGCAGCTGATAGACTCCGACGAGGGCTTCGGCAAGAACGACTACGTGGAGACTTCCAGACCCTTGGTGATAGTTACCGCACCAGGGCCTGGCAGCGGCAAAATGGCAGTATGCCTCTCGCAACTCTATCAGGAACACCGCTTGGGCATTGAGGCCGGATATGCCAAGTTCGAGACATTCCCGGTGTGGAACTTGCCCCTTAACCACCCCGTGAACATAGCGTACGAAGCTGCCACGGCCGACCTCAACGATGTGAACATGATAGACCCTTTCCATCTGGAGGCGTACGACAAGGTGGCAATCAACTACAACCGTGATGTGGAAATATTCCCTGTACTTAATGCCCTCTTCGAAGGCATCTATGGTGAGTGCCCTTACAAGTCGCCCACCGATATGGGAGTGAATATGGTGGGTTTCTGCATCTGCGACGACGATGTCTGCCGCCAATCCGCCAAGGACGAGACGATAAGGCGTTACTACACGGCTCTCAACAAACTGGCCAACGGAGCCTGCAACGAAGCGGAGGTGAACAAGATAGCCCTGTTGCTGAAACAGGCAAAGGTGACCACCGACGACAGGCGTGTCACCGTGGAGGCCAAGATGAGGAGGGAAGAGTCCGGCGTGCCGTCGTCTGCAATACAACTTGAGGACGGCACTGTCATAACGGCGGCGTCAAGTCCTTTGTTGGGCACGGCATCCTCGCTGTTGCTCAATGCCACAAAGCATTTGGCGGGCATAGACCACAAGCTGAAACTCATCTCGCAGGACTTCATAGAACCCATCCAGCGTACCAAGATAGAATATCTGAGCGGACACAATCCGCGTCTGCACACCGACGAGGTGCTGGTGGCACTTTCCGTGCTGAGCAAACAGGATGACAATTGCGGACGTGCCTTGGCACAACTGCCGCGTCTGCACGGATGTCAGGCGCACTCCACTGTGATGCTTGGCGAAGTTGACCTCAAGATTTTCCGCAAGTTGGGAATTGACATCACCTGCGACCCAGTGAGGAAAATATGACATGGCACAGTGTCTTGGCCTCTCTTGTGCCCATCTTGCATGAGGCTGACCCCGCGTGGTGTGTCTTCGGCTCTGCCGCCAAGGCTTTGGATGGGGAGGATGTAGTCCCGCACGATGTGGACATTATGCTGAGCCACGACGGAGCCGTCACGGTGGAACAGAAACTTGCGCGGTTTCGCATACATGAACGGCAGCCCGAAAGCGGCAAATGGCTCAGCCGCCGCTCGCACTACCGCATAGATGGAATGGAATTGGACGTGAGCGGAGCGCTCATGCGCCGTGTTGGCGACAGATGGGTGGAAGTCTGTCCGGAACATGTGAAGGAAGGGGACGGCATACGTTTTGCCACGGGGATATAAAAAGAAACGGAACAAATGGAATATCTGTCAAAGGAATGTTATGACGAGTTGGTTGCCGAACTGGACGAACTGATAAACGTGGAACTGCCGAAGGTGAAGAACGAAATCTCGGAGGCAAGGGACAAAGGCGACCTCAGCGAGAATTTTGAGTATCATGCGGCAAAGCGGGCGCAGGGTAAACTGTTGGGGAGGATAAGGTTCAAGCAAAGGGTGCTCCGGTATGCCAGGGTAATGGACACGTCCGCCCTCGGAAACGATGCGGTGGGGTTGTTCCGCAAGGTGGAGATTACCAATATGGCAAACGGCACGAAGATGGCGTACACGATAGTGAACCCGCACGAGGCCAACCTGAAGGAAGCGAAGATCTCCATCAAGTCACCTATCGCGGAGGCTCTTGTGGGCAAGAAAGTGGGCGATGTGGTGGAGGTGCGCGTGCCGATGGGGATACTGAACCTCAGAATAGACAACATCACCGTATCTTAGGATACTTTGTAAAGTAACCTAAGGTGGATGGTGTCACTCTTCGCCGGCACTTTGGACGAACTCACGCACTCTCTTGGTGTACTCTGTGGGGTAGTCGTGAAACGAACGGGCATGGCGTGACCCTCTGGCAACCCAAAGCCGTTTGGGCTGGGTTTTGGCTGCATACAACTCTTTTACCATAGGGAAAGGTACAAAAGTGTCGCCGCTGCCATGGATGAAGAGCATAGGCAGACGGCATTTGGCCACTTGGCGCAATGGTGAGCACTCGCCAAACGACCATCCGTATTTCATCTTGCACAGAAGGCTTGTGGTGTACATCAGCGGAAAGTCGGGCAGCGAGAACTGCTTCCGTATCTGTACGCAGAACTCATCCCAAGCGCTCGTATAGCCACAA
>CAVHCL010000002.1:0-863 GCA_963634425.1 Bacteroidaceae bacterium | reverse complement strand
AGCCACAATCTTCCACAAAACAACTGACACTCTCGGGCAGGTTGTCTTCTCCTGACAGGCACATCACCGTGGCGGCGCCCATCGATACTCCATGAAGCACTATGCTTGACCGACTGGTGCTGTCGGCAAACATCCGCCCCGCCACATCCACCCAATATCTGATGTCTGACCGGTCCTTCCATCCCATCTGGATGTCGGAGCCTTCGCTTTGGCCATGACCATGCAAATCGGGCAGCAGGACGTTATAGCCAAGACTGTCGTGATACATCCTTCCCAAATACAGTAATGACCCGCTGCGGTCTTTGTAGCCGTGCACAACAATGGCTGTGCGCCCACGGGCAGAGTCGTTAGGCATATAGAGCGCATGATGCCGTTCACCCGATGGCATCACGACAAAGGTGTCGCGCACCCCCACAACAGACTGCGACGTGTCGCTTGCCCTGCGTTCCCCCTCGTTGGAAAGAGAGTAGTCTAGCATATAGAGGCTGGCACCAATGACAACAGCGATGGTGACGGCTACTAATCCCACAATGTAACCAAAATACTTCTTCTTCATTCTTGTATGATGTTTAACGCACAAAGATACTCATTTTTTTGTTAAACACCCAAGGGATTTTATGTTATATATTCTTAATGTTCATAGCTTTGAGTATTGTTCTGGTCAAGATTGGAAAACACGGTTTCCCTGGCTGTACAGCCAGGTGACCCCATAAAAACTGCCGCTGGAGTGGCACAAAAACCAAGCACACAATGGAAGAAAAAGCAAGCATCATATTCAACATCAGCGGCGGCAACTATACAAGATTAATAACTAAAGTTTCCCACCCTCCTTTTTCTTGACTACAAACAAGCAAAATACTCGT
>CAVHCL010000001.1:0-38633 GCA_963634425.1 Bacteroidaceae bacterium | reverse complement strand
CCTTCTGTCCCGTCTGCTCGTAGGCACGTTTCACGAGTCCCATCAACCGTGTGTTTGGGTCTGCCTCCTTATCTCCTTTGCCGTATTTCTTCTCGTAAGGTAGAAGAATAAAGTCAAGATACCTTTCCAGTTCCTCCTTCCCCATATGCTTGCCACCTGCCATACTAAAATGCAGGATGGGGTGTTTTACCCATTCCTTCTCGTAATCGGCAATGGCGAGTCCCTCGAAGAGCTCCTTCTTCCCGGCGAAGTAGGCATTGAGCGTGGAAGCGAACAGCGACTTGCCGAACCGTCTCGGACGGCTTAGGAAGACATACTTCATCTGTTTCTTGCGGAAGTCCACGATGTACCGGGTCTTGTCCACATACAGATAATTGCCCTCGCGAATATTCTCAAAAGTCTGTATGCCCACAGGGTATGTACGGATGATTTCTGTCATAACGTTCAATGTTTCATTATCTCCTTGCAAAGATAGTGCAAACCGAGTGAAATACAAAAAGAAAAGGCTTTTTTTTCTTTTTTATTTCCGAGGTGCAGCCTATCCGAATGGCTTGCCACAAAAAAGGATACGGGGATGTGCCGGCTTCGGCGCATCCCCGTATGCAGTCAATGGATATGGTGTGAGTGCGTCACCACTTCACGTCCCAGATGTTCTCCCTGCTCAGTACTGAGTTCTGGTCGGAAACGATGTCCTCTCCGGTCAGACCGTCGTTCAATGGGAGGCTGGTGCTTGTAGCTATTATGCCCATGTGGGAGATGTTCACCAATACAGTCTCGGGCTTGATATATTTCTTCATAATCTTTTTGTTTTATTTTAGGTTGTTTTTAGTACATTATTTTCTTTCCGTCAACAATGTTCACTCCCTTTTGGAGTTTCTGGACACGCTGTCCTGCCATGTTGTATATCACGCTTTCGTGCGACGTGCCGTCAGCCACGTTGTTGATGCCTGTCTCGCTGTCGTTCCCCAAACCGAGGAAGACACGCGCCTCGGATGACTCCACCTGCAGGTAGCCCTTGTTCTCGGGAATTGTGAGGTCTGTTGACGTGGGATAGAAGCCTACTCCTTTGGACTTGTCAGCGAGGACGAACACTGTGCTGCCTCCCGTTACGGTGCCGTCGGACACCTTGAGGTCGTTGTCGGGCATGTCCGTCAGTTTCTCCACGGCAAACGGTACGGTATATGCGCCTTCTTTGCCTTCCACCACGAAGGCTACGTTGGCCTGCACGTCAGTAAGGGGCACGAGACTTACATAGCTACCCTTGACCTGTGCCGCATACGCCGTCATGCCTTCGACGGAGCTGAAGTCAAGAGACTTGCTGGAGGTTACGGTAGCGTAACCGGCGGCGGTGATGCTGATTTCCTGTGACGACTCTGCCGGCATCCACGCCAATACAGGGTATTCGCCTGTGGCTACGAACTTCCAGTCGTTCTCCATGTCCCATCCCATATCTTCGGTGTAGAAGCTCTTCACCTTCATGTCTGCGTCGGGAGTGGTCTTTCCGTTGGAGCCGTTAATATCATCAAAACTGTTCTCTTTCGTGCCACCGTTATATTTCAGCGTCATGCTTGCGGCAATGCGGTTGTTGGTGTACGTGGATGTTCTTCCCTCTCCTCCGGGGTTCATAATGGGGAACACACGGTCATTCCCCCCTTGTTGGGACTCAACAACCGTTGCGGCGGAGATGTTGTACGAGAAGACGGTGGGAGAAGCTTCACTATCCTGAAGAGCGACAAGGCCACATGCGGTTTTATTCGTATCCTTTACGGTTCCAGTGAACAGGCACTTGGTAAGTGTGAGTCCACAGGTGGTACCCACGAAGCCGCCTGCCTGATTGTCCGTAGAACATATCTCGGCATTGGACAGGCAGTTGGATATGACTGTGCTGCCCTCCGTGTTGCCAACTATGGCACCCACATGGTCTGGCGATTCGGCGTACGAATCCATCACAGCCACCCTGTTCACAACAACGTTTTTCATGTTGCCAGCCAGCACACCGCAGTTTTGAGCCGAGGTCTTGACATTACATCCGGTCAGCCCCAAGTCGTATATCTTGGCGTCTTCCGCCTTGCCGAACAGACCCGTACACTTTACGGAGGCATTTATAGCGAGGTTCTTGAGCCAGTGCCCTTGTCCGTCCAACTCGCCTTTGAAAGGAACTGCGTCCTCCCCGTTGCCGAAACCGGCAAACCCGGTGAGGTCCACATCCTGTGTGAGACGCATCTTCACGGCAGGATTCACATTCTTCTTGACGTTAGCCGCCAGCCAGTTGAAGTGTGCCGTTGTGGTAGGCTCGTACCATCCGTCGTTGGCGGTCATCCAGCCAGCCTCAGGATAGCCGCATTCTTTGCAGAGACCGTCTTCGTACGCCGCATGGGGAATCATGGGTATTTCGTCGCCCAACTTTGTTGCTCCACAGTCACTGCAATTGTAACCCTTATACCCCACAGAGGTACATGTAGGCTCTACGAGCGTCGTTTCCTCCCACTTGTGTTCGGTGCTGGTACCGATAAGAGCCACCTCGCCCATCTGGAAATAACTGTTGCCCTGCGCCTTTGTGACAGTTACCTTAAAGTATTTGTAGGCTTTGCTGGGAGGATTGCTCAAGCTGAAATAGTAAGGCGTGTAGTTCACGTTCTGCATCACTGTGTTGCCCGACTCGGAAACAATCGTTGTCCATGTGGAGTTGTCGTCGCTGCCTTCTATCGTCCAGTCACTGGGGTTACGCCCTACAAAACTTTTGTTGTCGTTTGCCGTGGTGAACTGGTATCCCGTGAGGTACGTGGCTTCAGAAGCTTCCAAGGTGACAGAGGTGGTGGGATTACTCTCCCATTTCGCTCCTGTCGTTCCGTCGTAGGCATTCTTGCTCCCTTCCTTGTACGTAAATCCTACGGTGGCAGGTATCAGCTTGAACTCACTTATCTGGAAGAGAGTGCTGCCGCTGAGGTTGGAACTTATGACATGCAGTTTGAAGTATTGGTATTTCTTCTTGCTGTTGCAGTAGATGGTATAGTCGGTGTAGTTCTTGTCTCCTATGTAGTTGTCGTCGGTCTGGTGGTATATCAGTTCGTATGTCCCATCCTGAGCGTCACTTCCGTAAATCTTGTATTCTTTGGGAGTGCGGCCTGCATTGCTTTCATTGTCGTTTGCCGTGGTCATCACGAAACCTTGGATGTAGATGGACTCCGATGCCTTGATGATGACGTAGCTGGCCGATTCGGTGCTGTTACCGTTCTTGCACCACTTGGTGCCTGTGTCGCCGTCGCAAACTTTGTCGGAGCCTTCATTGTTGCCCCAATCGGAACCCTCTACGGCTTCAAAGGTGACGTCTTTAAAAGTCACCCCTCCCGAATAACTTGCTGTGGCCATTCCCAGAAAAGCCGTCAGCGTAAGTAGCATTTTTTTCATTGAAATAATGTAGTTAGTTAATAATTGATGGTTAATAAAGCAATAGCTCGTTAATTTTTAACAAAGTTATACAAAAGAAGTTGTTAATGCTAATATTGTTAAGTTAAAATGTATTAAACATGTTGGTTTGGTTGTTGCACATGGAAATTGCATCATGGTAAGACCGCATTTTTCTCGGTAGTTTCGCATATTTTGCGTAATTTTGCCTGTGTCAAACCAATCCGTTATACGAACATGATGAAAAGAATATTGTCACAGGCCGTGCTTTCCCTGACGGCGGCACTGTGTCTGAACGCGCAGGAATACACCATTCCGCAGGAAAGCATCAGGGTAAGAGACCCGTTTATAACCGTAGACCGCAAACAAGGGCTCTACTATCTCGTCACCAAAGGAAACACGGAGGGGTGCGTGAGTCTGACCGCTTACGAGAGCCGCGACTTGGAGATGTGGCGCGAGGTGGGCAACGTGTACAAGGGAGACAAGGGATGGATGAAGGGCGTGGACCCTGCCACAGACCACTGGTGGGCGCCCGACACGTACCTCTACCGCGGACGCTACTACACCATAGTGACCCTGACCAACCAAAAGGAGGGGTGCGTGAACTTCTGCACATTGCTGCGCGGAGGCCGCAAGCCAACAGACAGGTATGAGAACGTATGCGCCGACGGCAAGCCGGTGAGCCTGACTCCCGACGGGCAGCAATGCCTGGACGGCAGCCTCTTCGTGGACGACGACGGGCATCCCTGGCTGGTGTACAGCCTGGAATGGAACGGCGCGGAGGTGCAAAACTGCGTAGGCGAGACCTGGGCGGTGCGTATGAACAAAAACCTCAAGAAACGCGCAGGCGAGCCCGTACGTCTGTTCAGAGCCTGCGATTCGCAATGGAACAAGCGCAAGGAGGAACGCAACTTGGTGGTGGATGCCCCGTTCCTGTGGAAAGACAGACGTACCGGACAACTCGTGTGCTACTGGAGCTCCTTCATAGACGGGGTGTATGCCGTAGGCAGGGCCGTGAGCGAGACAGGCAAGGTGGAAGGGCCGTGGGTGCACGACGTGAAGCCCATATATGTGGACGGAGGACACCAGATGCTTTTCCGCGACCTTGAGGGACGGCTGCGCATGAGTCTGCACCACAACAACAACGACGCCCACCTTAAGATAGTGACGCTGCCGGAGTGAGCGTGTGCGGCAAAGGCTGCAAGCCGCCGGAAATGAAGCGGAGCGGAAGAGAAGTGCGACCTCTCTTCCGCTCCGCTTTTTGTGGGCGTTGACGGATTCGAACCGCCGACCCTCTGCTTGTAAGGCAGACGCTCTGAACCAGCTGAGCTAAACGCCCCTGCGCCTCCCCTTTAATCAGGAATGCGGTGCAAAGGTACGTCATTTATCCGACACGGCAAAACGTTTGGGCGTATTTTTTTTGAGAAACGCACATTCCGCTCCCTTGCAGCGTGTCGTGTGCGGCTGCGTTGCCGTCTGTCACTTGGCGTACCGCCTTGTCTGTTCGGCAATGAGAGCGTCGTCCTCGAAATAGTTGATCTTCATGGCGCGGCGCACATCATCCATGGTGTCGGCAGCCACCTCGCGTGCCGTCTCGCAGCCATGCTTCAGTATGTCGTACACCATTGGGATGTCCCTTTCGTATTCAGCTCGGCGCACCCTGATGGGGTCGAGCACCTCCTGCAGCACCCCCATAAGCACCTTCTTGCACTTCATGTCACCCAGTCCGCCGCGCGTGTAATGCTCCTTCATCTCCTGAAGGCTGCTGTAGTCCGGTGCCAGGCGCGCCACCTGCTCGTCTGTGGCAAAGGCGTCGAGGTAAGTGAACACCGTGTTGCCCTCCAGGTGTCCCGGGTCGCTCACCTGCAAGTGGGCAGGGTCGGTGTACATCCCCTTCACCTTCTTGTTCACCTCGTCGGCGGAGTCGCTGAGATAGATGCAGTTGCCGAGGCTCTTGCTCATCTTGGCCTTGCCGTCCGTCCCGGGCAGACGCAGGCAAGCGGCGTTGTCGGGCAGCAGTATTTCGGGCTCCACAAGAGTGTCGCCGTATATGTTGTTGAAACGCCTCACTATCTCCCTGCACTGTTCCAACATGGGCTCCTGGTCTTCGCCGGCCGGCACGGTGGTGGCACGGAACATGGCGATATCGGCAGCCTGACTGATGGGATACGTGAAGAAGCCAACCGGTATGGCATCGCCTCCGAAGCCCCTCATCTGTATCTCGCTCTTCACCGTGGGGTTGCGCTGCAGACGGCTCACGCTCACCATGTCCATGAAGTAGAAGGCAAGCTCGGTGAGCTCCGGTATCTGACTCTGTATGAAGAGTGTGCTCTTGGAAGGGTCAAGCCCGGCGGACAGATAGTCAAGAGCCACCTCTATGACGTTCTGGCGCACCTTTTCGGGGTTGTCTATGTTGTCGGTGAGAGCCTGTGCGTCGGCCTCGAAGATGAAAATCTTGTCGTAGAGCCCAGAGTCCTGCAGCTCCACCCTGCGGCGGAGAGAGCCCACATAATGTCCGATGTGCAGTTTGCCCGTGGGGCGGTCGCCTGTAAGTATGATTTTTTCTTTCGGTTCCATATTGTATATATGTTATAATGTGTGTTTGTTGTTTCAAGCTATTCGTCTCTGCATCCCGTATGCCTTTGCCGCACCATGTCCGGCTCAGAACATTTTCTCTATAGTGTCTTTTGCCAATATGGACACTATGGTCTTGCCGTCGGGGGTTATGTTGGGCGTACGGCACTGGAAGAGGTCGGACAGAAGGGTGTCCATCTCGCGTGACGAGAGAACCTGCCCCGTGACGACAGCCGCATTGCGTGCCATGACGAGTGCGATACGGTGACGCATCCCATGGTCTATGCCCGACTCCTTGTCCTTGGCGGTCGCCACCATCTGCACAAGCACTTCCACAGGACTGGTGCCTTCTATGTCGGCCGGCACTCCCGTGACGGAGAAACATCCTCCGCCCAACGACGAGATGTCGAACCCAAGGCTGTGAAGGTCGTCCTCCATGGACTGCAGCACTACGGCATCGGACGGAGGAACGGTGAGCGTCTCGGGAAAGAGAAGTCCCTGCGAGTTGCCTTCCCGCCTGTCCATCTGCTTCATGTAGCGTTCGTAGAGTATGCGTATGTGTGCGCGGCGCTGATCCACTATCATAAGTCCCGACTGCATGGCGGTGAGTATGTACTGTCCGCCGTATTGGAAATGTTCGGAGCCGAAATCGTCGCGGCACTCTCCTTCACCGTCGAAAAGACAGCCTTGCGTCTCCCCGTCGCTGCTGACGGCAGTCTTGCGCACGTCACCGCCACAGTTCTCCAGTCCCGCATACAGACTGTCCCACTGTGTGTGCCTGTCCGTCCTTGCACTTGCCGTGTTGAAAGGGTTGTAACCCGTGTTTACGCGTATGTGCGGCTGACGTATGTCCAAGAGGTCGGCACTGCCGTTGAAGGCCGGTATGTCCGGTTTGCCCTCCACGTCGAAGTCGATGGAAGGTATGGCGTTGAACTTCCCCAGCGTGTCCTTCACCGCCGCCACGACCACCGGCCAGATGGCAGACTCGTTCTCAAACTTTATCTCCGTCTTGGTGGGGCTGATGTTCACGTCTATGTTGGCAGGGTCTACACTGAAATACACGAAGTACGGCACTTGCTCGTCTTCGGGTATGATGTGCATGTAAGCCTCCGTGACAGCCTTGTGGAAATACGCGCTCCTCATGTAGCGTCCGTTGACGAAGATATACTGTTCCGCTTTCCTCTTGCAGGCAGACTCCGGTTTGCCCACAAACCCGTGGATGCTTATCAGAGTGGTGTCGGCGTTTACCTCCAGAAGCTGCTCCTTGTACTTCTTGCCGAAGATGCCCACGATACGTTGCAGGAGTCTGCTCTCGGGCAGTGTGAGTATGCGTTTGCCGTCTTGCGTGAGCGAGAAGGCGACTGAGGGGTTGGCAAGCGCAATGCGTTGGAACTCCTGCGCTATGTTGGACATCTCCGTCTTGTCGGACTTGAGGAACTTGCGTCGCGCCGGTATGTTGTAGAAAAGGTTGGACACCTCGAAGCGCGCTCCCACGCCGCACGAGCAGGGCTCCTGCGAAAGCACACGGGAGCCGTGTATGGTAAGCTCCGTACCCAATTCGCTGTCAGGGGTGCGTGTGGTAAGCCTCACCTGCGCCACGGCTGCTATGGACGGGAGTGCCTCGCCGCGGAAGCCCATGGTGTGCAGAGTGAAGAGGTCTTCCGCCTTGCGTATCTTGGATGTGGCGTGACGCTCAAAGGCAAGGCGCGCGTCGGTGTCGCTCATGCCCTTGCCGTCGTCTATCACCTGTATCATGGTCTTGCCGGCATCCTCCACAAGGACATCCACCGAGGCTGCCCCGGCGTCTACGGCATTCTCCATGAGCTCCTTGATGACGGAAGAAGGGCGCTGCACTACCTCGCCCGCCGCTATCTGGTTGGCCACTGAGTCCGGAAGAAGTCTGATGATATCCATATCTCCTAATGTCTACCGGGGAGGCGCGTCATCTCGCCCCTGTCAGGAGAAATCTCCATACCACAATGAGTGCCACTATGATGACAATAGCCAACGGCCAACTCAGGCGCGAGCCCTGTTCGCTGTGTTTCTTCGCACGTGGCGTGTAGTTGCTGAACGTACCGTTGAACTTGGAAGTGTCGTACTCCTCCGCCTGTACGGGAATCTTGCCTTCCTTGCGCAGGGTGTCGTCAACCAACTTCTGCAGCCTCTCCTTGTTCTCGTCGGTGTATATGCTCACCTTACGGAACTTACGCGGTTTGCGTGTTTTGAAAAATAACATTGACATGGGGCTATTCCTCCTTTTTCCTGTTCTTGATGTCGCTTAGTTTCTGTTTCGGAGCTTTGCGCTGTACGCTCTGCTTCAGTTCCGCACCGGCCTTCTTGCCTCTCCACTGGAAGATGTCGTCCTTGTTGAGAGGGCGTATGTAGTCGAACCATGCGAAGTTGTCGAGATAGAGAGCCTCCGGCGGAATGAGCGGTATGGGATACATGACGCCCGTGGCGGCTGGCATCCATATACGGTCCACCTTGCGGTCTTTCATGTAGAGCTTCAGCAGGGTGGTCTCCGTGTGGTTCATCTCTATCATTACGCTGTCGTCGTCGAAAGGATAGTAGTTGACGTACACATTGCCTTCGGCTACGGTGAGGTACGGAGAGCCGTCGCTGAAGTAGGAGCGCATCTCGTGCGCCGCTATCTGGTTGTAGTGCACACTGTCCACCTTCTCCACAGACAAGGCCTGCCGTAGCACGTGTATACTGTCCAGCGTGCTGTCGTTGAGGAAAGCCTTTATCTCCTCCCCCAGTATCTGCTGTTCCAGTTGCCAGAGGATGGGGTCTTTGTACATGGTGAGACAAGAGTCTTTGGAGTTGTACACCATGGAGTCGCAGACAGCCTGCACATCCCGGCGGTACGCCTTCAAGTGGTGGT
Organism: Bacteroidaceae bacterium; assembly: GCA_963634425.1. Classification (GTDB taxonomy): domain Bacteria; phylum Bacteroidota; class Bacteroidia; order Bacteroidales; family Bacteroidaceae; genus Physcousia. The sequence goes on along the minus strand of CAVHCL010000001.1, from coordinate 29,770 downwards.
AGCCGTGCAGTATGCGGTAGGTGCTGTCGGTGTCCTTGTTGTAGGTAAACACCTTGAAGGTGTCGGCATGCACGTACATGGTGTCTTTTTGCGAGAAGTCTATGGCCACGGCGCTGTCCGTAGCCTCGCTGTATCCTGTGGAATCGTTGTAGAAGCAGTAGTTGCCGGTGAGCATGTTCTTGTTCAGCACATCCGTGTACTCCACATTGCCGAACGCCTCGCCCTCCTTCTTTGCCGCGTCCCAGACCACACTGTCGCCCACAAGACGTTTCCCGCCGTTGGAGATGATGCTCCTGTTGAGCAGGCAGGAGATGTCCTCCTTGGAGTAGTAGTAGCCAGACTCGGAGTAGATGTGGCTTCCTCCGTTCTCTATGTTGGAGGGACCCACTATATGCGCTATGCCGCTGCCTGTGTTGTAGTGCAGAGTGTCGGTGATGAGGATAGTCTTGGGAGATGCGGGCGGAGCGGGATTGACAAGCCTGACGTTGTAGTTGAACACCGCCTCGCGGACGGAGGGCGTGTACTGTCCCCAGTCGCTGGTGAGCTCGTTGTCCTGGTCCACGAGTCTCCCGCCCTCAAAGAAATAGCCCATGCCGTAGAGCTTGTCGTAGTCGAGGCTGTCGGTGTACAGAGTGGTGTCTCCGTGTCTGAGCACGACATTGTGGCGTATGCGCGCCAATTGGTCCACTCCATTGTAATACAGCACATCGCCGTCGAGCGAAAGGGTGTCTCCCTGAATCATGCGCACGTTGCCGAAAGCGTCGAAGGAGTTGGACGCTTCGTAGTACATGGCACTGTCGCAGTACATCAGGATGCCGTCGTGGCTGAACTGAACATTGCCCACAAGAAATTGTGCGGTGGCACTCAGCCTGTCGTCAAAGAACAGCCTGTCGGCATGCAGCAAGTGTACGAGGCTGTCCGTTTTGTCCTGTTTGCCGCCGTCGCGGTGATGTTTGGCTGGGGGAAACGCCAACAGGAAACAGATGCCAAACAAAACCAGTGTACATATAGTGGAGAGGCGATGGGTCATCTCTTAGTTTTTCACCCAACCCGGATACTTGAAATCGCAGTCGCGCCAATCGGGGTTGATGCGTATGTAGGTGGACTTTTGCTTCTTCTTAATCCAGTCCAACAGCACTTCTTCTTTTTTGGCATTCTCCACTATGGCTTTCAGCACCTGAAAGTCTTCGCTGACGGAGGCGCGGTGAGCCTTTATGCGGTTTTTCAGTTTGGCTATGGCGCACACCGTCTTGCCTTTGCTGTTGACCATGGTGAACGGTTTGGACACTTCGCCTGTCTCCATGCCGCTTACCACACGCGCCAGCTCTGGCGACACGGACGAAAGCTCGTCCATCTCAAAACGTGTGGTTCTCTCGCGTCCGTTGCTGTTGCTCAGTATTCCGTGGTTGTTGCGTGTGTCCTTGTCGTCCGACACCACCAGCACGGCATTCTCGAACGTTACTTTCTCGTGCCGTATCTGTTCGGCAATGGAGTCGAGGTGCACAAGCGCAGTGTCTATATCGGCCTGTGCCACTTCCGGACGTTTGAGTATGTGGCGGCACTTCACCTTGTCGCCCCTCTTGTCTATGAACTGTATGATATGGTATCCGAACTCGCTCTGTGCTATCTTGCTCACCTTCTTGGGGTCTGTCATGCTGAACGCCACATTGGCAAACCCCGGGTCAAGCTCCGTACGCGCCATATACGGCATTTCTCCGCCTTGCCTGGAAGAACCGGGGTCTTCGGAGTACAAGCGGGCGAGCGTGGCAAAGGACGTGGCACCGCTGTTCACCCTCTCGGCATATTCCCTCAGCTGCGACTTCACCCTGTCTATCTCCTCTTGCGGGATGCGTGGCTGCAAGACCAGTATCTGCACTTCCACCTGGGTGGGAATGAGAGGTAGGCTGTCCTCCGGCATATCACGGAAATAGCGGCGCACCTCGGAGGCGTTCACCTTCACGTCGGCCGTTATATTGTCGCGCACGCTCTCCGCCGTCATCTCGTTCTTGTATTCGTCGAAGAGCCGTTCCCTGATGCTGGTGAGAGACATTTTCATATATTCCTCCAGTTTTTCCTTGGAGCCTGCCATCATTATCTTTTCATTGATGTCCTGCTCCACGTACTGGTTCACCCTCGTGTCTTCCACCTCCACACTGTCTATGACAGCCTGGTGCAGGAAAAGTTTCTGCACCGCTATCTGTTCGGGTATCACGCAGTAGGGGTTTCCGTTTATGGAACTGCCGAATTCTCCCCGTTTCCTTTCCACATCGGAGCGCAGTATGGCTTCGTCGCCAACCACCCATACCACCTCGTCTATGACGTTGGACTGAGCCGCCGCAGACACCACCCTCAGGCACAGGGCAGCAAGGAGCAGAAGTTTCTTATTGAATATCATGTCTTTTTGTCCGGATTGGTTCTATGTTTCCTCTTTACCTTTCTGGCTATGGGCCACACCCGATAGAAGTCAATGCTTGTTCACAGTGGCGAGCACGTCTTCGTGTATCTCCACTGGATAGCGTTTGCGCAGGGCTTCCACATACTCGTCTTCCCGGAAACGCTGGTAGTCGCTCACTACGACATTGCTGATGTCTGTCCACTTCTCCGGTCCTTTCTTCAGTCTCTTTCCTTTGACGGCAAAGTAGTCAAATCCCCTGATTGGCTCTGTCTCTGCACCTTTCACCTTCAGTCCCAGAGCATCCACGTTCTTGTTCTCGCCTTTCTTGAACACACGGCGATCCATACGCACCGTGACACTGTCTTTGTTGAAGCGTTCGCGTACCGTGGCTATCCACTTCTCTTCGGGGACTTTCTTTATCACCTTGCCCACCGCTTTCAGTGTGGCTTTATCCTTGCAATAGTACACCATCCCGCGGAAGCGCGGCTCTTTCCAGGTGTATTTCTTCTTGTTGGCCTTGAAGTATGACTCCAGCCCCACAGTGTCCTTGCCCGCAGGCTCCCAGATGTCACGGCTGCATACTTCAAACAGAAGCAGTCCGTCGTGGTATTCCTGGATAAGGTATTTAAGGTCGGAGTCTTCGGCTGAAAGACGTTCAGCCTCTTCGTCGAGTATCTGTTCCACGGTTTTCTGCGGCTCGGAATTAGCCGACATGGAGTCGAGCATCTGGGCGGACAACTGTTCTTCCAGCCCCTGGCTCTCCAGATACTTCTTGATGTTCGGCTTCAGGTCGTCGTAGCTCTCCAAAGGTTTCTTGCCCAGAAGTTTGACAATGTGGTAGCCCACTGTGGAGAGGAACGGCTTGGACACTTGGTTGGTGTCAAGAGAATAAGCCACGTCCTCAAACTCTTTGAGAGTCTGCCCCGGACCTATCCAAGGAAGTTTTCCACCACGTGCCGCCGTCTGCGGGTCTTGGGAGTACTGCTTGGCAAGCTCCACAAAATCGCCCCCTTGGCTCAACGCTTCGTACACGGAGTCTATCTTGGCCTTTGCGGCTGCCTGCGCCTCCTCGTCCGCCGTCTGTTGGAGACGGATGAAGATGTGCGCGGGTTGTATCAGCTCCTTGCCTTGCAGACTGGAAAGCATACGCTCGTAGTAGGCCTTGCATTCTTCTTCAACGGCATTCTCGGGGAGGAGAAGCGGACGTATCTGCTGGTCGCGGTACATGCGGAACTCTTTCTTGAAACTGGCGAGTGTGTCCAAGTGCGCGTCAAGCGCAGCCTGGACTTTCAGTTTATAGTTGATGAAGAGTTGGGCATATTCTTCCACGTCCTTCTTGTCGAGCACGTCTTCGGAGTTGTTTTTGTTGTAGTTGTATTCAAACTCGCTCCTTGTCACAGGCTGTCCGTTGATGTGCATCACCACCGGGTCGGTGTCTGCGTACGCGGTGGCGGAGCAGCACAACAGAAGCGACATTATGGTCTTCTTCATGATAATGCGAAGTGTTATGCGGATATTCTCTTTACTGGGGACGGCTGTAGTTGGGAGCCTCGCTGGTGATGGTCACGTCGTGGGGATGGCTCTCCTGTATGCCGGCATTGGTGATACGCACGAATTTGGCATTGTGAAGTTCTTCCACGGTGGACGCTCCGCAGTATCCCATGCCGCTTCTCAGTCCGCCCATCAGCTGGTAGACGACCTCCTGTACAGAGCCCTTGTACGGCACACGTCCGGCGATGCCTTCGGGCACAAGTTTCTTGGTGTCTTTCACTCCCGACTGGAAGTAGCGGTCTTTGCTGCCGCATTCCATGGCTTCGAGAGAACCCATGCCGCGGTAGCTCTTGAACTTTCGCCCGTTGTAGATGATGGTGTCGCCCGGACTTTCCTCTGTGCCAGCCACCAACGAACCTATCATCACGCTGTATCCTCCGGCAGCCAAAGCCTTTACCACATCGCCGCTGTAGCGGAGTCCCCCGTCCGCTATCAGAGGCACACCTGTGCCTTTGAGCGCACACGCCACATCGTATATGGCGCTCAACTGTGGCACGCCAACACCTGCCACCACACGAGTGGTGCATATACTGCCAGGGCCTATGCCTACCTTCACACCGTCGGCACCGGCTTCCGCAAGCATCTTGGCAGCCTCGCCAGTAGCCACGTTGCCCACCACGATGTCCACATTGGGGAAGTGGCTCTTTGCCTCCCTGAGCTTCTCTATCACAGATTTGCTGTGACCGTGTGCGGTATCTATGACGATGGCATCCACTCCGGCATCCACCAAAGCCTTCATCCTTTCCAGTGTGTCGTCGGTGACACCTACGCCTGCTGCCACGCGGAGACGTCCCTTGCTGTCCTTGCATGCCATGGGCTTGTCTTTGGCCTTGGTGATGTCCTTGTAAGTGATAAGACCTATCAGTTTGTTGTTCTCGTCCACCACAGGGAGCTTCTCTATCTTGTTTTCCTGCAATATCTTGGCAGCAGCCACCAAGTCGGTCTGGACATGTGTGGTCACCAAGTTTTTGCAGCTCATAACCTCGTCTATGGGACGGGTCACGTTTTGTTCGAAACGCAAGTCCCTGTTGGTGACTATGCCAACGAGGCGTTTTTCTTCGTCAACAACTGGTATTCCGCCTATGTGGTATTCGTGCATCAAAGCCAATGCGTCGCTGACCGAACTGCCGCGGCGGATGGTCACCGGGTCGTATATCATACCATTCTCGGCACGCTTCACTATAGCCACCTGCCTTGCCTGTTCTTCGATGCTCATATTCTTGTGTATCACACCTATGCCGCCTTCACGGGCTATCGCTATCGCCATGGTGGACTCTGTGACTGTGTCCATGGCAGCGGTGACAAACGGAATCTTCAGCTCTATGTTCTTGGAAAAACGGGAAGACAACTCCACCGCACGCGGAAGAACTTCGGAATAAGCCGGTACCAGCAGGACATCGTCGTAAGTGAGTCCGTCCATCACAATCTTGTCTGCAATAAATGATGCCATATACGTTGTAAAATTTATTGCTTGCAAAGGTACGAAAAATTCTTCTCATATAGGGTGTGCGGCTATATACTTTTTTGAGGTTTTAAGATTTCGGACTTCAAATCTTAAAGGCGTGTTCTGAAAAAACACCATTGATGAAGCCGCCTGTAAAAATCAGTTGGCCATTTGGGAGAGGAACTGCACACGCACCAGTCTTATTTCCTCATCTGTATAGTATCTGCCGATGGCTTTTACAGCCTCGTTGATGTCGCCCGTTTCCGACTCCTCCTTGAAATATTCCCAGATGTCGTCCACGTGCTCGTCGTCCATGGCACTGCTTATGTAGTAGCCGATGTCCAGCTTGGTGCCGCTGTCCACAATGGCCTCTATTTCATCCAACAGTTCGTCCATATCCATCCCCTTCGACCTTGCTATGTCGTCGAGGGACAACTGGCGGTCTATGCCGTGGATGATATATACCTTGTTCTTGCTTTTGTTGGCCAGCGTACGTACCCGTAAGTCTTCAGGCCTTTCTATCTCGTTTTCCTCGCAGTGCTTGTAAATCAACTCACAGAATTCCTTACCGTAACGTTGCGCCTTGCCGGCACCCACGCCGCGCATATTTTGCAGCTCTTCTATGGTAACGGGGTACATGGTGGCCATGTCCTCAAGCGAAGGGTCTTGGAATATCACGTATGGGGGCACGTCCATCTTCTTGGCTATCCGTTTGCGCAAACTCTTGAGCATACTCAGCAGTTCCTCGTCCAAAACGCCTGTCGACTCCACGGAGAGGTCTTCGTATTCGTCAAACTCGTCGTCCTTAGCCACCATGAATGTACAGGGTGTCTTGAGGAATGCCTTGCCGTCCGCCGTCACCTTCAGAAGCCCATAGCTCTCAACTCCTTTCTCTATGTATCCCGACACCATTGCCTGACGAATCACAGCGTTCCAAAAACTCGTCCCGTATTTTTCCCCGCAGCCGAAGCTGTCCAAATTCTGATGCCTGTGCGCCGTCACCTCATCCGTCTCCCTGCCGGTGAGCACGTCTATGATGTAGTTCTCCCGGAAATTCTCCTTGGTGGCAAGTATGACCTCCAAGGCTTGCCTCAGCTCTGCCGACGCTTCCACCCTCGCCTTGGGATTTCTGCAGTTGTCGCAGTTGCCGCAGTTGTCGGGCTTGTATTCTTCGCCGAAGTAATACAAGAGGTATCTTCTCCGGCACATGGACGTCTCGGCATACGCCGAAGTCTCACGCAGCAACTGCTTGCCTATGTCCTGCTCCGCCACAGGCTTGCCTTCCATGAACTTTTCCATCTTGCGCAAGTCCTTGGGCGAGTAGAAGGCAAGGCAGTGCCCTTCTCCTCCGTCTCTCCCGGCGCGCCCTGTTTCCTGATAATATCCTTCCAGACTCTTGGGAATGTCGTAGTGTATCACGAAACGCACGTCCGGCTTGTCTATCCCCATCCCAAAGGCTATGGTGGCCACTATCACGTCAATTCTCTCCATCAGGAAGTCGTCCTGCGTCCTGCTTCTCGCCTGCGAGTCCAACCCGGCGTGGTACGGACGTGCGTTTATGTTGTTGGCGCACAGTACCTCTGCAAGCTCTCCCACCTTTCTCCTGCTAAGACAGTATATGATGCCGCTTTGCCCTTTGTGCTGCAGCAGGAAACGTATGATGTCCTTGTCCACATCCTTTGTCTTGTGGCGCACCTCGTAATAGAGGTTGGGGCGGTTGAACGAACTCTTGAACTCGTCCGCATCCGGCATACCCAGATTTTTTTTGATGTCCCCTTTTACCTTGTCAGTCGCCGTGGCGGTGAGCGCTATTATAGGAGCGTTGCCTATCTGGTTCACCATGGGACGTATGCGCCTGTATTCGGGACGGAAGTCGTGCCCCCATTCCGAGATACAATGAGCCTCGTCCACCGCATAAAAGGAAATCTTCACACCGCGCAAGAACTCCGCATTCTCCTCTTTTGTCAAGGTCTCAGGTGCCACGTACAGCAGCTTTGTCCTGCCGGACTTCACGTCTTTCTTCACCTGGTCAGTCTGTGTCTTGGTAAGGGAGGAATTGAGGAAGTGGGCTATGCCGTCGTCTTCGCTTACCTGCCGGATGGCATCCACTTGGTTTTTCATCAGTGCGATGAGAGGGGATATGACAACAGCAGTGCCTTCCATTATCAGTGCGGGGAGCTGGTAGCACAACGATTTGCCGCCACCTGTGGGCATGAGCACAAAAGTGTCTCTTCCGTCAAGAACATTGCGGATGATCTTCTCCTGGTCTCCTTTGAACGTGTCAAAGCCGAAGTAGTATTTCAGTTGCTCTGTCAAGTTTATCCCATACATTTTGGCAGTTCTCAAGATTACTCCCTCACAAAGTTATGATATATTTTGCGGATGTGCAAATTTTTGCACGCCAAAATGAGAGGAGGAAAACAAAAAAAGGAGTCAAAAAAAAAGGAGACTGTGCCGCCGCACATCTCCTTTGATTTAAAGTAAACCCACACCACGTGTAGGAATTATGTGACGATTTGCGTGTGTCAGGATGCCAAGTGGTGCGACTTCTCCACCTGCGCCTTGGCGTAGTCTGCCGTGATGGTGATTTCCTTCTCACCTTTCGACGGAGCCTCGAACTGTGCGTCTATCATCACGGTTTCCATGATACTTCTCAATCCGCGCGCGCCCAACTTGTACTCCACCGCCTTGTCCACAATGTAGTCCAAAGCTTCCGGCGTATAACTCAACTTTATGCCGTCTATGGCAAACAGTTTTATCTGCTGTTTCACAAGAGAATTCCTCGGCTCGGTGAGTATTTTGTACAGAGCCAGCCTGTCCAAAGGGCTGAGGTAGGTGAGCACGGGCAGACGGCCTATTATCTCGGGGATGAGTCCGAAACTCTTGAGATCTTGCGGCACTATGTACTTCATCAAATCCTTGGTGTCTATCTTCTGTACGTTTTGCACGCTGTTGTATCCCACCACGTGCGTGTTGAGCCTCTGCGCAATCTTGTTCTCTATTCCGTCGAACGCGCCTCCGCAGACGAAAAGGATGTTGCGTGTATCCACTTGGGTGTACTCCTGGTCCGGATGCTTGCGCCCTCCCTTTGGCGGCACGTTAACCACAGAACCCTCCAAGAGTTTCAGCAGCCCTTGCTGCACACCTTCGCCGCTCACGTCGCGCGTGATGCTGGGATTGTCGCTCTTGCGCGCTATCTTGTCTATCTCGTCTATGAATACTATACCCTTCTGCGCCATATCCACATCGTAGTCCGCCACTTGGAGCAAACGGCTGAGTATGCTCTCCACATCCTCACCCACATACCCGGCCTCAGTGAATACTGTGGCATCCACAATAGTGAACGGGACGTTCAGCAGCTTGGCTATGGTCCTTGCCAGCAGAGTCTTGCCAGTTCCCGTAGAACCTACCATCACGATGTTGCTTTTCTCTATCTCCACGCCATCGTCGCCGGGAGGCTGCGAGAGACGCTTGTAGTGGTTGTACACTGACACTGCCAGATATTTCTTGGCATCGTCCTGGCCTATGACGTACTGGTCCAGATAGTCTTTGATAGCCTGCGGGGACAGCACGTCGTCCATACTGACCGCCTTTTTGTCCACTTCCCCCTTAGGGACCATATTCATCATCTCGTAGGCACGTTCCACGCAGTCGCTGCATATATGGACATTCATGCCAGTGAACATCAAGGGCACCTCACCGTCGCTGCGCCCGCAGAAACCGCACTTGTTGATTTTCTTTCCTGCCATATCCTATTCTTTCATCCTGGTCAACACTTTGTCCACCATACCGTATTCCTGCGCTTCCTGTGCCGTCATCCAATAGTCGCGGTCGCTGTCCGCCCATACTTTGTCGAAATCGGTGTGCGAATGTTGTGCGATGATGGCATACAGTTCTTTCTTCAGCTTCTGTATCTCGCGTGCGGTGATTTCTATGTCGCTTGCCTGTCCCTGTGCGCCTCCCATAGGTTGGTGTATCATCACACGGCTATGGGGCAAAGCCGAGCGTTTCCCTTCTTGTCCTGCCACCAGCAACACGGCTGCCATGCTGGCCGCCATGCCTGTGCAGATGGTGGCAACGTCACTTGAGACAAATTGCATGGTGTCGTATATGCCCAACCCTGCGTGCACGCTGCCACCGGGACTGTTGACGTATATGCTGATGTCCTTGCTGGGGTCTACGCTGTCAAGATACAGAAGCTGCGCCTGCAATGTGTTGGCTGTGTATTCGTCTATCTGTGTGCCGAGGAATATGATGCGGTCCATCATCAGTCGACTGAAGACATCCATCTGCGTCACATTGAGTTGCCTCTCCTCGAGAATGTAGGGGTTGACGTATTGGTTTTGCATACTTATCACATCGTCCAGCACCATACTGTTGATGCCTTGGTGACGAGTCGCGAATTTTCTGAAATCGTCATTCATGTGTTTCATGTCCTAAAATGTCTAAATTAGGGATGGTCGCTTCGGCGGCCATCCCTCTATTTCACAAATACAATATTTTGGTGTGCGCACACGATGGTACGCAGAAGGTCCATGATGATGGCAGCGACAAGACGCTACTTGCCCTCTTCCTCGAAGAGTTTGCCAAACTCCTCTGTGCTGACGGTCTTTTCCTCCAAAGATACGACCTCCTTTACTTTGGCGGCTATCTTCTCTTCCTCTGTAATAGACACCATACGCTCTGCCTGACCATTGTCTTTCAACTTCTCCTGAGCACAATTGGCGACAATGTCTTCGGGCAAGTTCGTCATCCCATATTGTGCGAACTGAATGCGTGTCAAGCGTTTGGCAGTCTCCATCACATCGGCTTGTTCCACTTTCACTTCCAGCTGGTCAGCCAGCTGTTCCTTTATCAAGTGCCACAGCAGTTCCTTTATGCTGGGTTCAAAACTCCTTTCAAGGTCTTCCTCGCTCCTGTCAGGATAGTTAACCTTCATGATGCGCCTAAGCAAAGCCTCCGGGAACTTCACATCGCCTACCCTTTCGGTCAGATACTTGCGCAGGTCTTGCACGAACTTGAAGTTGCTCTCAGCCTTGACCTCTGCCTTCAGGTCGTCGGCTATCCTGCTGCGGAACTCTTCCTCGGACTTCACCTCGCCTTCGCCAAACACTTGGTCGAAGAGTTTCTGATCCACTGGCGCAGCTTCGTAACGTGTGATTTCCGTAATCTGCAGGCTAAAGTCCGACTTCATCTCCGCAGCTTCTTCCTTGGAGATTTTCAGCAAGCTTGAAAGTTCCACGTCGCTTCCGTCGTATGCTGCGAAGGGGTTGAAAGTCATCACATCGTCCGTCTTCGCTCCGTTGAACTTGGCTTTCTCGTCTTCATTCTTCATGTATTCCGGCAGCAGCACGGCATCCTCAACCTCTATGCCACCTTCTTTCAGCTTGCCATCGGCATCCAACTCGGCCATGTGCCCTTTCACCAAGTCTTTGGGCTCGTAGGAATCAACTTTCTTGTGCTGACCGCCTCGTTGGCAATAAGCCTGCACCTGTTTGTCCACCATAGCGTCGTCGACACTGATAACGTAGTATGTGAGTTTGTCCTTGTCACTCACCTTTGCGTCGAACTCGGGGGCAAGAGCCACGTCGAAAGCAAAGGTCAACGTGTCCATTGTCTCAAAGTTGAGTTCCGGAGTTTTCTCGTCATTGGCAAGCGGCTGCCCCAACACTTTCAACTTCTGTTCGTGTATGTAGTTGTACAGTTCACTGCCCAAGACCTTGTTTACCTCCTCGGCTTTAATCTCTGTGCCGAAGCGTTTCTTTATGATAGACATAGGCGCGTGCCCTGCACGGAAGCCCGGCAAGCTGGCTTTCTTGCTGAAGTTCTTCAGCGCGTCGTTCACTTGTTTCTCGTAGTCTGCTTTCTCCAGTGTGACAGTGAGCAAGGCGTTTACGTTGTCCTGCTTTTCAAAAGAAATGTTCATCTTTTCCTGTTATTCTTGTTTTTGTTTTTTACTTGTCTGTTTCACGATTGACGTGCAAAGGTATGAAAAAATATTCAGATACGCCATCGGCGTACCTATAATTTGTCACTCGCGTGCCATTTACGCCTGTTCCGCCGACCGTTCTCTGTCCATCTGTTCAAAATCTTTCATTCTCAGCACAAAACTGTTGGTAAGATATTTCGCCCTCACCACTTCGTTGTTGGCAAGATACTGCGGAGTGCCCTTGAATAGTATCTGACCCTCGAAAAGCATATAGGCACGGTCTGTGATACACAGGGTCTCCTCCACATTGTGGTCGGTAATGAGCACACCTATATTCTTCTTTTTCAGTTTCCACACTATGTACTGGATATCCTCCACAGCTATGGGGTCTACGCCAGCAAACGGTTCGTCAAGCATTATGAACTTGGGGTCTATGGCCAAGCATCTGGCTATCTCAGTACGTCTGCGTTCGCCGCCCGACAGACGGTCGCCAAGATTTTTACGCACTTTCTGCAGCCTGAATTCCGCTATCAGACTTTCCAGTTTCTCTTTTTGGTAAGCCTTGGGCTTGCCCGTCATCTCCAAAACACTGGAGATGTTGTCCTCAACATTCATCTTGCGGAAGACACTCGCCTCCTGGGCCAGATAACCTATGCCGCGTCTTGCACGTTGGTACACTGGCAACTTGGTTATCTCCTCGTCACCTATGAAGATGTGTCCCTCGTTGGGCATCACCAGTCCCGTGGTCATGTAGAACGACGTGGTCTTGCCCGCTCCGTTGGGACCCAACAGCCCCACTATCTCGCCTTGGCGGACATTGAAGCTGACATTGTTCACCACTGTGCGTTTCCCGTATATCTTCACCAGCCCTTCGCTGCGGAGTGTCAGGCGCTCCTTGCCTTCTGTCGCCGCAGACTGCCCGTTGGATGTCTCTTGCATTGTAGTCGTGTGTCTTATTGTGGTTGTGTCGCTTTGGGCGGATATGCACACCTGTGCAAATTCACCGCAAAAGTACGAAAAAAGGTAAAAACAGTGGCCTCCAGTAACGTTTTTTAGGATTAAATGTGTAATTTTGCGACTTGAAAAGAAGTGGGAGATATGTTTGTCATCAACAGTTTGGCTTCGTTCGGCAGGTATCTGCAACTTATGGGACGTGTGTTCAGCATACCGGAGAGATGGCGTATGTTCATGAAACAGTATGTCAAGGAGATGGCCCAGCTCGGAGTGGATTCCATAGGCATAGTGCTCCTCATTTCGTTTTTCATAGGCGCAGTCATCTGCATACAGTTGAAGTTGAACATACAGAGTCCGTGGATGCCCAACTTCACCACAGGGTACACCACCCGCGAGATAATGCTTCTGGAATTCTCCTCCAGCATCATGTGTCTCATTCTTTCCGGAAAGGTGGGCAGCAACATAGCCTCGGAAATCGGCACCATGCGTGTGACTCAGCAGATAGACGCATTGGAGACTATGGGGGTGAACTCGGCTTCCTTCCTCATCCTGCCCAAGGTGGTGGGCATGATGACCTGCATCCCTTTCCTTGTGGTTTTCAGTATGGCTTCGGGCTTCGTGGGAGCGTATGCCACAGCCATTGCGGGAGTGATTACTGTGGACGACCTCACGGTGGGGCTTCTCCACAGTTTCAACCAGTGGTTCATCTGGATGTCCATCATCAAAAGCGTGGTGTTCGCATTCATCATAGCCAGTGTCAGTTCGTACTACGGCTACACGGTGGAAGGCGGTTCGTTTGATGTGGGCAAAGCCAGCACGGACGCTGTAGTGCGCAGCAGCATGCTCATTCTCTTCGCAGACATTTTCCTCACCAAATTGCTCTCATGATTCAGCTCAAACATCTATACAAGTCGTTTGGAGACAAGGAGGTTCTCAAGGACATAAACGCAGTTTTCGAGGACGGCAAGACCAATCTCATCATCGGACAGAGTGGCAGCGGCAAGACTGTGCTCATCAAGAACATCGTAGGGCTTTTCGCACCCACGAAAGGAGAAATCTTGTATGACGGGCGCGACTTCGTGAAGATGAACAAACGCGAGAAAGTGATGATACGCCGCGAGGTGGGAATGATATTCCAGAGCGCGGCTCTCTTTGACTCAATGTCCGTGCTTGAGAACGTGATGTTCCCTTTGGACATGTTTTCGGACAAAAATGAGGCAGACCGCATACGCAGAGCCAAGTTTTGCCTGGAACGGGTAAACCTGAAAGGGGCGGAGGAGAAGTTTCCTGGCGAGATAAGCGGAGGTATGCAGAAACGCGTGGCCATTGCCAGAGCCATTGCCCTCAACCCCAAGTATCTCTTCTGCGACGAGCCCAACTCGGGACTTGACCCCAAGACAAGTCTTGTGATAGACGAACTGATACACAGCATAACGCACGAGTACGACATGACCACCATCATCAACACCCACGACATGAATTCCGTGATGGGCATCGGCGAAAACATTATCTTCATCTATGAGGGACGAAAGGAGTGGCAAGGCACTAAAGAACAAGTAATGACCAGCACCAACGAGCGTCTCAATTCGTTCATCTTTGCCTCAGACATCTTCCGCAAGGTAAAGGAAGCGGAGGCCGGCGCTTGAGCGGCAGTTCCGCCACTTCCATTATCGTTATATTGTACATTATATATAAAGGTGAGGTAAATTCATAATTCTTCTTAGAAAAATGGCAGCTAATGACAAATTAAAAGGATTTGCGGCAGGCATCATTGCGGCAGTGTGCTACGGCACCAATCCTTTAGGTACGCTTTGGTTGTACGGCGAGGAGTTCAACTCCAGCACGGTGCTCGTGTACCGTTATTTCCTGGCAGTAGTGATGTTTGCCGTGGTTATGCTTTTCCGAAAGGAAAGTTTCCGCATCAAACGAGGGCACGCCATCCGTCTGGCGGTGCTCGGCTCCATGTTTTCGCTCTCTTCCGCCACGTTGTATGTCAGTTTTCACTACATGGCAGCCGGGGTGGCCAGCACATTGCTCTTCGTCTATCCCATCATGACGGCTGTGCTGATGACAGCCTTCTTCCACGAGAGAATCACGTGGCCTACCGCCACCGCCATTTTGCTTGCGGTTTCCGGCGTGGGACTTCTATATCAGGGGGACGGAGACACCAGTCTCAGCACTACCGGTTTCTCCTTAGTGATATGCTCCTCGCTGCTATATGCCATATATATCATATCGGTAAACAGATGGAGCAACGGGGTGATGTCCAACGTCAAGTTCACGTTTTGGATATTGGTCTTCAGCCTCTTCACGTTGCTCGTGTTCTCGTTGGTGGCAGGAGAACCGATACAGGTGCTCCATACACCCAGACAATGGCTGTGCGCTGTGCAACTGGCACTCCTCCCCACCGTGCTTTCCCTCTTTTTGATGAATATCTCCATCAAACTCGTAGGCAGTACGCCGGCCGCCATTATGGGAGCTTTGGAACCCGTGACAGCAGTTGTGATAGGAGTGCTTGTCTTCGGAGAGTCCATTTCCGTGCAACTCTGCATAGGTGTCTTGGCCATCCTAGTCGGAGTAGGCCTTGTGGTGGGCAGAAAGCAGACGTGAACCGGCATACGTCAGAGACAAAGCCTTACAGTGCATACCCGAAAAAAGCGCGGCTCCAATGAAGGAGCCGCGCTTGACTTTTATGAAAACTGCTGCCTGAGCCTTAGAGCTGAGGACCTGCAGCCACGAGAGCCTTGCCAGCCTCGTTGGTAGTGTACTTGCCGAAGTTCTTGATGAAACGTCCAGCCAAATCCTTGGCTTTCTCCTCCCACTGTGCGGCATCGGCGTATGTGTCGCGGGGATCCAAGATAGCGGGATTTACATGGGGCAGAGATGTGGGCACCTCGAAGTCGAACATAGGAATCTTCTTTGTCTCGGCCTTCAGGATGCTGCCGTCCAGTATGGCATCAATGATACCGCGTGTGTCGGGTATGGAGATACGCTTGCCGGTACCGTTCCAACCTGTGTTCACAAGGTATGCTTTGGCACCGTTGGCCACCATTTTCTTCACCAGCTCCTCTGCATATTTTGTGGGGTGCAACTCCAGGAACGCCTGACCGAAGCAAGCAGAGAATGTGGGAGTAGGCTCTGTGATGCCGCGCTCAGTACCTGCCAACTTGGCGGTGAAGCCAGAGAGGAAGTAGTACTGTGTCTGCTCGGGTGTAAGGATGGACACAGGAGGCAGAACGCCGAATGCGTCAGCAGAGAGGAAGATGACGTTCTTCGCTGCCGGTGCGGAGCTTCCAGGCTGGATGTTCTTGATGTGATTGATGGGATAAGAAACGCGGGTGTTCTCCGTTACGCTCTTGTCTGCGAAGTCGATAGTGCCGTCTTCTGCCACCGTCACGTTCTCCAACAGGGCGTTGCGCTTGATGGCACCATAGATGTCGGGCTCGTTCTCCTTGGAGAGGTTGATGACCTTGGCGTAGCATCCGCCCTCGAAGTTGAATACGCCGTTGTCGTCCCATCCGTGCTCGTCGTCACCTATCAGACGGCGCTTGGGGTCTGTGGACAGAGTGGTCTTGCCAGTGCCGGAGAGACCGAAGAATATGGCAGTGTTCTTGCCTTCCATGTCGCAGTTGGCTGAGCAGTGCATAGAAGCGATGCCCTTTAGGGGAAGGTAATAGTTCATCATGGAGAACATACCCTTCTTCATCTCGCCGCCGTACCATGTGTTGATGATAACCTGCTCGCGGCTTGTGACGTTGAAGGCTACGCAGGTTTCGCTGTTAAGTCCCAATTCCTTGTAGTTCTCAACCTTTGCCTTGGATGCGTTGTAGACGATAAAGTCGGGAGTGAAGTTCTCCAGTTCCTCGGCTGTGGGCTTGATGAACATATTGGTGACGAAATGTGCCTGCCATGCCACTTCCACAATGAAGCGGACAGCCATACGCGTATCCTTGTTGGCGCCGCAGAATGCGTCCACCACATACAGGTTCTTGTTGCAGAGCTCCTTCTTGGCGAGATCCTTTACCTGTGCCCATACGTCCTCGGTCATGGGGTGGTTGTCGTTCTTGTACTCGTCGGAGGTCCACCATACGGTGTTCTTGGAAGTCTCGTCCATCACGATGTACTTGTCCTTGGGGCTGCGGCCGGTGAAGATACCTGTCATGACGTTTACCGCATTGAGCTCGGTGTTCTTGCCTACCTCATAGCCCTGAAGCCCTGCCTTTGTCTCCTCTGCGAAGAGTGTCTCATAGGAGGGGTTGTGAGCAATCACTGTAGAACCTGTGATGCCGTACTTTGTTAAATCTAAATTTGCCATTTTTTTGTTTTTTATATAAACTTGGTGTTATTTGTTTCGCCGATATTGTAATA
Organism: Bacteroidaceae bacterium; assembly: GCA_963634425.1. GTDB lineage: Bacteria > Bacteroidota > Bacteroidia > Bacteroidales > Bacteroidaceae > Physcousia. The sequence goes on along the minus strand of CAVHCL010000001.1, from coordinate 13,129 downwards.
GTTCTTTTTCACTCAATCCGTTTCCGCAGTTTGCTTTCAAGCCGCTCTGCGCACCACAAAGGTACGGCAATCTTTTGAACCTAAGAAATGCGCACGCGTTTTTTTACTCGCACGAGCATCAGAATTTGTTTTTTTTCACATTTTTGCGAAGCGTTGTAACTATTCAGCGAATAGTTACAACCCCATCGTGAAGTGTTAAAAATAAGGCGTGGGTAGTATAAATGTCGTAGATTATACGCTATTATGCTGAAGATTCATTATTTTTGCGTCAAGATAAATCATAAGGAATGAAACTGAATAGAATCAAGGCTGTACTCCGCCGGGTGACAAAAAAGGAAGCCTGCGCCGCCTGGCGGATAACCGAAACGAGGGGTGCAGTGAGACACTGCACCCCTCGCCGTGTTTTATATGCACTGGTCTACTTTTCCTCCGGTGTCTTCATACACACCACAATGCGGTTTCCGCTGTGGAAAATCTTGCGTGCGAGAGACTTTAGGTCGTCCGCTGTTACGCTGTTCACCGTCTTATCATAGTCCTTGACGTAGTCCTCTCCGAAACGCACCTTGTTTATGTACTGCATCATCCAGTAATCGTTGCTCTTGAGGTCTTCGGCATGGCTGCGCGTCATGTATTCCTTTATCTTCTGCAAGTAGTCCTCGGACGGCCCTTCGGCACACATCTTCTCCAGTCCGTCGTACACCACCTGCGTCATGCGCTCCAGCTTGTCGGGCGCGGTGGGAAGCTGTATCTGCACAGAGGCCTTCCTCTCGGGATATGCCGCAACTTTGCCGCCTACGGGTACTCCATATGCGCCTCCCTCATCCTCGCGCACTGTCTCGGTATAGAGCATCTGCATGGACTGCTTCAGCATGGATACCATGACGGAGTTCCTGAGATTGTCCTTGAGCGGTGCGTGGTAGTAGAATATGCACATGGCGTTGGGTGTGTCCTGCTCTTTCTCAAAGATGCAGGTGCGCTCGCCCTTGGTCACGCGCAGGTCTATGTCTTTGTACTTCTCGCGCTTCCCTACGACAGGCAGCGAGCCAAGGTATTTGGTGAGGAGCGGTGCCACAGAGTCGGCATCCAGGTCGCCCACGAAGAAGAACTCAAAGTCGGCAGCGTTGGCGAAACGTTCTTTGTAAATCTCCATGATGCGGTCGTAGTCCCAACCCTCCACGTCGCTGGCGCGGAGACGGAGAGAACGCACATTGTTGGAGTACATCACGCTGGCTATGCTGTCCGTGAGAGCGGTAGTCGGGTTGAGGTCCCTGTTCTTGAGCGAAGCGCTCATCTGCTCCACGAAGCTCTTGTATGCCTCGTCGTCACGGCGTGGAGAGGTGAAGGTAAGGTACGTGAGCTGGAGCAGCGTCTCGAAGTCCTTCTTCACGCAACTGCCTTCCACGGTCTCCTCCCTGTTGCCTACAGAGGGCGACACATTCACGTTCTTGCCCGAGAGTTTCTTCTGCAGACCGGTGGCGGAGAACTGTCCCCATCCTCCAACGCTCACCACTGAGGCATTGTCCACAAGGTTGAACTCGCTGTTGGGGTAGAGGCTGCTGCCTCCCCAACTTACCGCCTGCATACTGATTTGGTTGGGGCTGTGGTCGGTGTGCATCACATGCACCTTGATGCCGTTGCTCAGAACGAGGAGCTTGGCGCCGAAGACATCGTCCTTCACTTTCTTCACTGTCACGTCGTTGGTCAGGTCGGGCACCAGCGGGTCATCGTTCACCTCCTCTTCGTAAGCGTCTATCTGTTCTGCGTCAACGGCCTCCAAGGCTTCCTTCACCTGCTGTTCGGTGGGATACTCCATATCTTCCTTCTCAGGCAGGAAGAACGCTATGGCACGATTGTCGTCGGGCAGACTGGCGGCAAGGGCGTTCACCGCCGACAACGGGATGGAGGGCGTGGTCTTGTGTGCGAAGTCCTTCTCCCATTCTATGCCCGGCGCAGGCTCGGAATCGATGAAGTGACGCACGTACTCGTCGACGTATGAATTGTTCTCCACCTTGGAACGGGCATCGTACGCCGCATCCACCCGGGAGAGATAGTCCCTCTGGAAACGCTCGTACTCGCTGGCCGTGAACCCGCCGCGCTTGGCACGGAGCAGTTCGCGGTAGAGAGCGGACACACCGTCAAGGAAACGTCCGTCCTTCAACACCACCACTCCGCTGTATGCGTCGCACGTTTTGGACACGAGGTAGTCGTCAAAGCCCGCCTGCGCCATAGCAAACGGCGCATCGGACTTCTGCATTATTTCCTGCAGGCGCATATTGAGCATCTTGTTGAACGCCAACCTTAGATACGACACCACCTGATAGTTGGCGGTGTGCTTCATTTCCGCTGGCACTGCAGGAATCTTGAAGTAGACCAAAGCAAGGGAAACAGACTGTTCCTTGTCTTTTTCTATGGCTATCAGCGGCTCCTTGTTGTCCGCCACAGGAAAATACTCGCGTTTCGGCGCATCAGCAGGGGCTGGCTGTATGTCGGCAAACAGGCTCTTGATGCTTTGTTCCATACGGTCAACATCCACATCGCCCACTATCACGAGTCCCTGCAAGTCGGGGCGGTACCATCTGTGGTAATACGAGCGGAGCGCGTCGTAGGGGAAATTCATCACCACGTCCATGGTGCCGATGGGCATACGGTCGGCATACTTGCTGCCTTCATACAACTTGTGGAAGGCACGCTCCTGCATACGCATCATGGCGCTGCGGCGCATACGCCACTCCTCGTTGATGACACCCCGCTCCTTGTCTATCTCCTTGTCCTCAAGCAAGAGGTCGTGACTCCAGTCGTGGAGTATGAGCAGGCAAGAGTCCAAAGCACCAGGCACTTCCACGTTGACGTTGTTGATGTTATAGACCGTCTCGTCGAACGAGGTGTAGGCGTTTAGGTTCTCGCCGAACTTCACGCCTATGCGTTCGAGATACTGCTTGAGCGCATTCCCCGGGAAATGCTTGGTGCCATTGAAGCACATATGCTCAAGGAAATGGGCAAGTCCTCTTTGGTCGTCCTCCTCCTGCATGGACCCCACCTTTTGGGCGATGTAGAAGTCGGCGCGTTTCTCCGGCCACTCGTTGTGGCGGATGTAATAGGTAAGCCCGTTGGGGAGCACGCCTCTTCTGACAGACGGGTCAAGGGGCACGGCGACATCTGCCTGCTGTGCGGCGGCAGTGACAAAGGCTGTTACCAAAGCCGCCAAAAAAATTGAGAATCGTTTCATTGTGATTTTGTTTTTACTATACTATCTGACCATCCATTTTCCCCTCTTGAGAATCATGGGCAGACAAATCATCTCTACTGTGCTGTCCGCAAAGGCGACTTCCAAAAACACGTCGGCGGTGGAGTCGGCGAAAAGGGAGTCCGACATGGCCTTGACCCCGACAAGGCTTTTTGCTCCCTCCCACTGGCTGAGAAACCGTGCCGACATGTCCGCCAACTGAGAGTAATATTCCTCTGGCAGACTGTCGCCCTGTACGGTGAAATAAGAAAGGTAACGCCGGTAATCTCCGCCGACAAGAGCGGAATAGCAGTCGGCGGCAGCCATACGCACACCATCGTGTGAATATGGCTTAGGCGCGCCGTTGCCGCAAGAGGCCGCGACGACCGCCAAAAGACCGCATACGGCCACTGCCTTGCCAAAGCTTGCCATCACTTCTGACGTATGAAGATGTTGACGGGAGTGCCGTTGAAGTTCCAACGCTCACGTATCTTGTTCTCAAGGAAACGCCGGTACGGCTCCTTTATATATTGGGGGAGATTGGCGTAGAAGACGAAGGTAGGCACGTGCGTGTCGGGTATCTGGCTGCAGTACTTTATCTTTATGTACTTGCCTTTGACAGATGGGGGGGGATAGGCCTCTATAAGAGGAAGCATCTCCTCGTTGAGCTTGGTGGTGGATACACGGCGGCGGCGGTTCTCGTACACATCCCTTGCCGTCTCCAGCACCTTGAATATCCTCTGCCGCGTAAGGGCTGAGCCAAAAACGATGGGGAAATCCGTGAATGGAGACATACGCTGACGTATGGCATCCTCCATGGTCTTCATCACCCGTGTGGACTTGTCCTCCACCAAGTCCCACTTGTTGACCACCACCACAAGGCTCTTCCTGTTCTTCTGTATAACCTGGAAGATGTTGAGGTCTTGGCTTTCTATCCCTCTGGTGGCGTCTATCATGAGCACGCACACGTCGCTGTTCTCTATGCTGCGGATGGAGCGCATGACACTGTAGAACTCCAGGTCTTCGCTCACCTTGCTCTTCTTGCGTATGCCGGCGGTGTCCACCAAGTAGAAGTCGAAGCCGAACTTGTTGTAGCGCGTATAGATGCTGTCCCTGGTGGTGCCTGCCACATCGGTGACTATGTGCCGTTCCTCTCCCATAAAGGCATTGACGAGCGAGCTCTTGCCCACATTGGGGCGACCCACCACGGCAAAACGCGGGATGTCCTCATCTGGTGCGTTGCCGTTGTCCTTGGAGAACTTGCTGAGCACAAAGTCGAGCAAGTCTCCCGTGCCGCTTCCCGTCGCGGCGGATATGCAGCAGGGGTCGCCCAAACCGAGGGAATAAAACTCTGCCGACAGGTACACCTCGTTGTTGTCCGTCTTGTTGCACACCAGGATTACGGGTTTCTTGCAACGGCGCAGTATGTCGGCAACTGCTTCGTCAAGGTCTGTGACTCCGTTGTGGACATCCACCAAGAAGAGAATGACATCGGCTTCGTCGGTGGCAAGTGCCACCTGCTTGCGTATCTCACTCTCGAAGATGTCATCGGAATTGACCACCCATCCTCCGGTGTCTATCACGGAGAACTCCTGCGCTCCCCACTCACACTTGCCGTACTGGCGGTCGCGCGTGGTGCCAGCCTCATCGCTCACAATGGCATGGCGTGTCTGCGTGAGACGGTTGAAAAGTGTGGACTTGCCTACGTTGGGGCGTCCTACTATTGCTACAATGTTACTCATTATTATATTCCATGATTTTCATGATTCGCCTATTGTCGGAAATCCGCTACTTCTACGGAGCGGATGCCACGGGGTCAGTCCAACTTGTATCCGTATGACTTCATCGCCTTGTCGCTCTGCCTCCAGTCTTTGTCCACCTTGACGAACGTCTCCAGATAGACGCTCTTCCCGAAGAACTTCTCCAAGGTCTTGCGGGCTTCGGTGCTCATGCGCTTGATGGCTACTCCCTGATGACCGATGATAATGCCCTTCTGGCTGTCACGTTCAACGTACACCACGGCACGGATGCGTATGATGCGGTCGGACTCTTTGAATTCCTCCACTACCACCTCGGTGCAGTAGGGCACCTCCTTGTCGTAGTAGAGAAGTATCTTCTCGCGGATAATCTCCGAGACGAAGAACCTGGCCGGTTTGTCAGTCCACTGGTCTTTGTCGAAATAAGCGGGGCTCTCGGGCAGCAACGTCTTTATGCGCTGGAGCACACAGTCAACGTTGAACTTGTGCAAAGCACTGATGGGAAAAATCTCAGCCGAGGGCATCACCTCGTGCCATTGGGCGACTTTTTGCTCCAAACCCTTTTGGTCCGAAAGGTCTATCTTGTTGATGAGGATAAGGACCGGCACCGGCATCTTCTTCACCTTCTCCAGGAACTCGGCGTTTTTGTCGGGAGTCTCAACCATGTCCGTGACGTACAGCAGCACATCGGCATCCTGCAAGGCGCTTTCGCTGAACTGCAGCATCTGTTGCTGAAGCTTGTAGTTGGGTTTCAGGACACCCGGTGTGTCGGAGAAACAAATCTGCATCTCGGGTGTATTGAGGATACCCATGATGCGGTGGCGCGTGGTCTGGGCCTTGAAGGTGGCAATGGATATGCGTTCGCCCATCAACAGGTTCATGAGCGTGCTCTTCCCCACATTGGGGTTTCCCACAATGTTTACAAATCCGGCTTTATGCATTTCGTTTGGCGTACCACTCCTTACGGCTTATGTCTCCTTCCTTGTAGAACTCCGCCGGTTCCTTGGCGGCCTCGGCTGCTCCGTCGTACCCCCATATCATGTAACTTGCGCCCCACGAGAAACCCGCACCGAAAGCGGTGAAGACCAGTTTGTCTCCCTTCCTCAAGCGCGGCTCATACTCCCATAGGCACAACGGCAACGTCCCCCCGGACGTGTTGGCCATGTGGTCGATGTTTATCATGATGTGGTCTTCCTCTATGCCTATGCGTTTTGCCACGGACACCTCTATGTTGATATTTGCCTGATGAGGGACCACCCAGTCTATGTTGTCCTTGTTGAGGCCGTTGCGGTCGGTTACGGTCTTCACAGCGGCACTCATGTCGAGCACGGCGTTCTTGTAAACGGCTCTGCCTTCCTGGTATACGAAATGCTGCCTGGCATCCACCGTCTCGTGGCTCGGCATATTGGCACTGCCGCCCGCCGCCATATGAAGGTTCTGATACCCCTTGCCGTCCACACGGTAATAGCCGTCAATGAGTCCTAATTCCTCCGTGGTGGGTTCCATCATAACGCACGCCGCCCCGTCTCCGAAAATGGGACAAGTGTTGCGGTCTTGATAGTCGGTCATGGAACTCATGTGGTCTCCGCCGCAAACTATGATGCGCCTGTAGCGCCCCGACCGTATGTAAGCCGCTCCGGTCTCCATGGCAAAGAGGAAACCGGCACATGCGGCTTCCATGTCGAAACCATGGGCGTTGTCTAGTCCGCACGTCCCTATCACAAGAGAGGCCGTAGAGGGGAAATGATAGTCGGGCGTGGTGGTGGCGCATATCACCAGCTCCACGCTTGACGGGTCGGCGCCTGTCTTGCGGAGCAACTGCCGCACCGCACGCGACATCATGTACGAAGTGCCACTGCCTTGCTCAGGTTTCAGTATGTGGCGTGTCTTTACACCGATACGTTCCATTATCCACTCGTCGGACGTGTCCACGATGGTGGACATCTCCTCGTTGTCCAATATATAGTTGGGCACATAGCCCCCTATTCCGGTTATAACGGCATTAAGCTTTTCCATATTTCCCTAATCAAGTTATAGTAAAAAGAAAGCCGCATAAGTCCACGGGACGCGGGCTATTGCGGCACCTTTATTCTACACCGGGCAATCAGTCTTTCTTTTCGATAGCAACCTTGCCACGATAGTAACCACATGCAGGACATACTGTGTGATAGATGTGGAACTCTCCGCAGTTGGGACATACTGCCAATGCGGGAGCTACGGCCTTGTCATGAGTTCTTCTCTTGCGAGTCCTTGTCTTGGACTGTCTTCTTTTAGGATGTGCCATTTTGTTCTATTTTTTAAATTTAATTGTCTAATGTTACCTTCTTTAACTCGTCCCATCTGCTGTCGACGCATTCCTTGCCGCCGGACGGCATCAGGGAGTCAAGCTTTGCCGCCATAGCCTCGTTGCACAGGCCTTCGGGGTGAACGTGTCTGACTGGAATGTCCAATGCGGCGAACTCGTATATGTGCCAAGACACATCAAGTGCACCGTCGTTCTCCGGCACCACCACCCAATCGCCATCATCCTCATACTCGGCGCCGAACTTCGCACGCAACGTACCCTCAGTCTCAATGGGGATGTCCATCAACTCCAGACAACGGTCGCACTCAACCTTTACCGTGCCGCTGAGCGAGAACCTCAGTTCGTAAATCCCCTGCGTCCTCTTGACATGCACCGCAACGCCAAGGTTGCCCTGTTTGATTTCCAGGCCCCGGACTGCAGAAAAAAAGCGGTCGCCAACGTGCCACTGATACGAAACCTCGTCGGACGGCATACCTTTTAAATCCACTTTATAACTGCCCAATTCCTCCATCGGGTTGCAAAAGTACGAAAAAAAACAAACATACCCACAAGAAATATGCCAAAAAAAAGCCTTGTCAGCGTTTTTTGAGCTCTACACGGAACGTTGTGCCCTTTCCTATCTCCGAGTTCTTCACGAAAACCCGTCCGTGATGATATTCCTCCACTATGCGTTTGACAAGCGAAAGCCCTAAGCCCCAACCTCTTTTCTTGGTGGTGAACCCCGGGGCAAAAACAGTACGGAAGTTGTTCTTGGGTATACCTTTTCCAGTGTCTGCCACTTCCACGGAGAAACACTCTGCCTCTTCCCTCGCCGTGACGGTGACGCTGCCCGCACCGTCCATGGCATCTATGGCATTTTTGCAGAGGTTCTCTATCACCCACTCGAAAAGCGGCGCACTTACAGGGACAATAAGTGCCTGCTGCGGCACGTCAAGCGAAATGGCCACTCTGTTGCTGGCGCGTCTGCCGATATACTGCACCACCTGCACAAGCACATCGTTGAGGTTCTCCGGCTTGGGCTCGGGCTGAGAGCCTATCTTGCTGAAGCGTTCCGCTATACGTTGCAGACGTTGTATGTCCTTGCCCATCTCGGGAATGAGCCCGTCGTCGGGATAGGTCTCGCACAGCACTTCGTACCACGCCATGAGGCTGCTGATGGGCGTACCCAACTGGTGCGCCGTCTCCTTGCTGAGTCCTACCCACACTTTGTTCTGCTCCGCCTTCTTGCTGCTGAGCAAAGCGAATATGGCCACCACCACGAAGATGAGCACAACTCCAAGCTGAATGTACGGCCACCAGGCCAAACGGCGGAGCATGAGACTGTCGTCGTAACATATCTCCGTATAGTCGGCGGCTGAGAGACTGATGCGCAACACCTTACCCTTCCTCTTCATGGACATGGCTCTGTCGTGGAGCGTCTCCTCCTGGTTTGCCACGTCCTTGTCGCGGAGCTCTATGTTGCGGAAGTTCTGCACCGTACCGTCACTGTCCAAAACCACCACGGGGATGGTGTTGTTGCTGTTGAGCACCGTCCAGACAAGTGTGAGATCCGTATCTCCGTCCGCATTGTTGAGCGAGCGCATGGCTTCTGCCCATATCTCCATCTTGTGCAGTTCCTCCTCCTTGAGGTCGCGCACAAGGAAATTGGAGACAACCAACGACGCCACGCTTATCACCACGGCCATAGCCACAAGCATCATCTTCACTTGCCGAATTCTGTTTATCCACTGCATACCCTTACTGATAACGTGACCTTTCGCCCTTTTATTGCAAAAACCCTACAGTGTTTTCTCCTTACCTTAAAGTTTTTTCATATCTTTGCGCCCATGGAAAGAAATCCGTTGCACATTATCATATACGCCATGTCCGCGGCACTGTTGACCGGACTTTATTCATGCCGCGAGAAGTCTGTGCCGGAACCTGTGGAGCAGTGGGAAATACAGGACTCCACGGAAAACACCGCCATCGTGTACATGATAGGGGAAGAGTCCGGCTTGGGCGAGGCTCTGGAAAGCGACATACAGGAAATGGTGGACGGCAAAGACGACATTCCCGACAACAGCAGGATAGTGGTGTACATCGACAAGGCAAACAGCACACCAGTGATATACCAGATAGACGCAGAACACGGCAAACGGACATGGAAGACGTTTGAGGCAGACGAGGACTGCACCGACTCACTAACCCTGCTGAGGAACCTGAAGCACATCATGGAGTACTTCCCTGCCAAACATTACGGACTGACGGTGAGCGCACACGGCACGGGATGGCTGTTCGAAAACCGCATGAAACGCAGAGCTATAGGCTACGACACCACCAACGGCATAAAATGGCTCAACATACCCACGCTGAGGAGCGTGTTGGAACAGTTGCCGCATACCAGGTACATACTCTTCGACATATGTTTCATGCAGACCGTGGAGGTGGCATACGAGCTGCGCAATGTCACGGACTGGATAATAGGCGGCCCAGCAGAAATCCCCGGCACAGGGGCTCCGTTTCATCTCATCACCAGGGCAATGACGAACGGCGATGTGGATGCCATGGTAGACAAGTACGGCTCGTATTATCCACACGGAGGATATTTGGGAGTCCTCCTCTCCGCCGTCAAATGCAGCGAGATGGAAACCCTTGCGGAGGTCACAAGGCAATATGTGGAGGAGAAGTTCGCCAGCCGCAACTATGTGGAGCAAACGTACTATGTGCAGAAGTACTCTACATACCCTCGTGCCTATACATACTGCTACGACATGAATTCCCTGATGTACAACATACTCGACGAGGAGGAATATACGATTTGGGCTGAGGCTTTCCACCAAGCGGTGCCACTGCGCCACATGAGCAAAGACGGGAGATGGACGGCAGGATATTGCAGCCCCAACGAGGTGTACGATACCGAACATTACGGCGGTATATCCATGTTTGTACCTGAGAACGGCACAGAAGACAAGATGGACGACATGCGGAAACTGCAATGGTACAAAGCCGCGGGATGGGACACGGCGGGATGGTGACAAACGGCAAACAGACTTTTACTAAAAAAAACGTGACATATACCACTATGCTTTTCGACAAACAGACTTACATACAGAGGAGAGAGACACTGAAGAAGAAGGTGGGCTCCGGACTGATACTGATGCCGGGCAACAACGACAGCCCTTGCAACTATCCATCAAACACTTATAAGTTCAGGCAGGACAGCTGTTTCCTGTACTACTTCGGTCTGCACAGAGACGGCCTTGCCGGCGTTATGGACGTGGACAACGACAAGGATTACCTTATAGGCGACGACATTGACATTGAGGACATAGTGTGGTACGGGGCTGTGGACAGCGTGGCGGACATGGCAGAGCTATGCGGAGCGGACGAAAGCCTTCCAATGTCTGCACTACAGCGGATGACGGACATGGCCAATGCGGAACACAGGCGCATCCACTTCCTGCCTCCTTACAGGCACGACACCATGATACGGCTCATGGACCTCACCGGCATACACCCTTACAAGCAACGCGAAGCCGCTTCCCTGACGCTGATAAAGGCTGTTGTGGAACAACGTGCTGTGAAGTCGGAAGCGGAGATTGCGGAGATAGAACGGGCGTGCGCCATAGGATACGAAATGCACACTACCGCCATGAAGATGGCAAAGCCGGGCGTGACCGAACAGGAGATAAGCGGGCGCATAAGCGGCATAGCCGACAGCAGAGGGTGCATGGTGTCGTTCCCAAGCATTGTGAGCATGCACGGGGAGATAATGCACGGATACCCGAGCCCAAGGCCATTGGAGGCCGGAAGGCTGCTGCTTTGCGACGCAGGAGCGGAGACCAACGAGAACTACTGCAGCGACAACACGCGCACCACCCCCATAAGCGGAAGATTCACACAACGGCAGCGCGAGATATACAGCATAGTGGAGGAATGCCACGACTACGCCCTCTCCCTGGCGGCTCCAGGCGTTAAGTGGTGGAACGTACACTTCGGTGTATGCCGGCTGATGACGGACAGACTTAAGGAGATAGGACTGATGAAAGGCGACACCAACGAGGCAGTGCTGGCAGGAGCGCACGCCATGTTCATGCCGCACGGTCTGGGACACATGATGGGCATGGATGTACACGACATGGAGGGACTGGGACAGACGTACGTAGGATTTGACGATGAAGTGCGCCCCAACATGGAACAGTTCGGCACCAACTGCCTGCGGTGCGGCAGGCGTGTGCAGGAGGGCTTCGTGATGACCGACGAGCCAGGCATCTACTTCATACCTGCCCTTATAGACGCGTGGAAGGCGGAAGGACACTGCAAAGACTTCCTCAATTTCGACCTTCTGGAGAAATACAAAGACTTCGGCGGCATTCGCCTGGAGGACGACATACTCATCACCAAGGACGGATGCCGGCTTTTGGGCGAGAAACGGATACCGTATCACATCGACGACGTAGAAGAATTCATCAACAAATAACAGAATAGACAAACAAAGCAATGAGAAAAATTATCTTAACTGCAATGGCAGCCCTTGTCATCATGCCTGTGGGCGCAAAGAAGAAGAAAGAGGAGACTCCCAAGGACACCCTAATCTTCACCACTGTAATCGAGAACCCCGTCACAAGCATCAAGAACCAGAAGAACAGCGGCACTTGCTGGAGTTACTCCGTCCTGGCGTTCCTGGAGAGCGAAGCGATAAAGAAACACCCCGAGATGAAGGAAGACCTGGACTTGTGCGAGTCATTCCTCGTAAGCAAGACATACGTTGACCGTGCCGACCGCAACGTACGCACACACGGCGACATCAGCTTCAGCCAGGGCGGCAGTTTCTACGACGGGACTTTCTGCATGAAGAACTACGGACTCATCCCCGAAGGCATCATGCCCTACCCCATCACCAACTACGGTGACTCCCTGTTCAACTTCAGCAACTTCTTCCCTCCCATGGAGGCTTACATCAAGGCGATATCCGAGGGCAAGGCAAAAAAAATAAACCCGGCGTGGAAGAAGGACGTGCAGCACATGATAGACAACTATTTCGGAGAGTGTCCCACCGAGTTTGAGTACAAAGGCAAGAAATACACTCCGCAGTCGTTCGTGAAAGACTACCTCACACTTGACTACAACGACTACGTGAGCCTTACAAGCTACACCCACTACCCATTCTACACCAGTTTCATACTGGAGATACAGGACAACTGGCGCTGGGCTAGCAGCTACAACCTGCCCATAGACGAACTGATGCGCATAATGGAGGAGAGTGTGAGGAACGGATGGACTTTCGCATGGGGAGCGGATGTCAGCGAAGACGGCTTCAGCCGCAGTTCCGGCAAGAACAAGTGCGTGGCCACTGTCCCCGACACTAAGGAGAACGGCGGCGTGGGCAGCGACCAGAGCCGTTGGACGGGCGAGAAGGCCGGTCCGAAAATAGCAGAAAGCGACAATGCCGGCGAGAAGACTATCACGCAAGAGATGAGACAAGAGGCGTACGACAACTGGGAAACCACTGACGACCACGGTATGCAAATCTACGGCATCGCCAAAGACCAGAACGGCAAGGAATACTTCATGATGAAGAACTCGTGGGGCGACTACGGTCCATACAAGGGTTTCTGGTATGTGAGCAAGCCTTATGCCGCATACAAAACCATGAACATCGTCATCAACAAGAACGCCATTCCGGCGGACATTCGCCAGAAGCTCGGCATCTAAACAATCGACGATGCGCCATGAAAGGGGCAAAAGCATATCTTATTTCAAAAAAACAGCGGTTGTTTTTATGACAGACCCCATAGTTCCCGAGCACGAACCCCATGGTATCTGCTCGGGAACCATGGGGTTCCCCACTGCGAAAGGTATATC